>NZ_CM129662.1:637739-956608 GCF_052978205.1 Rhodanobacter sp. UC4452_H20
AGCCCCAGCACCGCCATGCCGATCAGGGTGAGGTTGACGGCGCTACGCCCGCGCCAGCCATGGCGCCAGCGACCCCACAACAAGGCCCCGAAGATCAGCCATGCCACGACGCTGAGCACCGTGGTGTGCACGAGGTGTTGCGCACGGATATTGGCGATGAACAGGAAGCCGCTCAGCAAGGTCAGGGTGAGCAGCGCGAATCCGGCGCCGATCAGGCGAAACAGCAAGGCTTCGGTCTGGGTCAGCGGCGGCAGGGCGCGAACCAGCATGCCTGGCCGGCGCGCGCGCAGCGCGCGCTCCTGCACCGCCAGCAGCAGGGCGAGTACCGCGGCGATGGACAGCACGCTGTAGGCAAGCAGCGCGATCACCACGTGCAACTGGATCTGCCAGTCCATGGGCCTGGGCACGGTCGGCGGCGCCAGGAACACGTCCAGCGCCAGCAACAGTGCAGCCAGCGGAAACACGATCACGCCCAGCCCGGCGACCGGTCGCGACAGGTTCACCAGCAGGGTCAGCGCAGCCACCACGCAGGCCACCAGCGACAGCGCGGCGAAGAAGTGCAGGTCGAGCCGGCCGCCATGCGCTCCCAGCAGGACCGCTGCGTGCAGCAGGACCGCCACCGTTGCCGTCGCCAGGCCGAGCCGCCGCGGCGAGCGCGGACAACCCGTCAGCGGAGCAGCCAGCAAGGCGGCGCCGCCGGCGTAGAGGGCGATGGCGAGAATGGAAGGAAGAGTCAGCGGCATGACGGTGAAGTGTCGCACAGGGCCCGGCCGGGTTGCATGCGGGAGCCGATCGATCCGTCCGCTATAATCATCCTTTTCCTGTTCGCCGGTTTCGCCATGTTCGAGTCGCTCAGCCAACGCCTTGCCACCACCGTCAACCGACTGCGCGGTCGCGGCCGGCTGACCGACGAGAACATCCGCGAAGCGCTGCGCGAAGTGCGCATCGCGCTGCTGGAGGCGGATGTGGCCTTGCCGGTCGTGCAGGCGCTGATCCAGCGCATCAAGGTGCGCGCGGTCGGCCAGGAAGTGGCGCGCAGCCTGTCGCCCGGTCAGGCGCTGGTGAAGGTGGTCAGCGATGAGCTGACCATGGTGATGGGCATCGCCAACACCGAATTGAACCTGGCCCAGCAGCCGCCCGCGGTGGTGCTGATGGCTGGCCTGCAAGGCGCGGGCAAGACCACCACGGTCGCCAAGCTGGCGCGGCTGCTGACCGAGCGCAAGAAGAAGAAAGTGATGGTGGTCAGCTGCGATGTCTATCGTCCGGCCGCCATCGAGCAACTGCGCACGCTGGCCGGGCAGGTCGGGGTGAAGTTCTTCCCCTCCGAGGTGGGCCAGGACCCGGTGCGCATCGCCAGGGACGCCATCGCCGCCGCGCGGCGCGAGCTGGTCGACGTGCTGATCGTCGACACCGCCGGCCGCCTGCATGTGGACGAGGCGATGATGGCCGAGATCAAGGCCTTGCACGCCGCGATCACGCCGATCGAAACCCTGTTCGTGGTCGATTCTATGACCGGCCAGGATGCGGCCAACACGGCCAAGGCGTTCGACGAGGCGCTGCCGCTGACCGGCGTGATCCTGACCAAGAGCGACGGCGACGCCCGTGGTGGCGCGGCGCTGTCGGTGCGCTACGTTACCGGCAAGCCGATCAAGTTCCTCGGTGCCGGCGAGAAAACCGACGCGCTTGAACCATTCCATCCCGACCGCCTGGCCCAGCGCATCCTCGGCATGGGTGACGTGCTGAGCCTGGTCGAGGAGGTCGAGCGCAAGGTCGACCAGGACAAGGCGCAGAAGCTGGCCCAGAAGGTGATGAAGGGCAAGCGCTTCGACCTCAACGACATGAAGGATCAGCTGGAGCAGATGGGCAACATGGGCGGCCTGGCCGGCCTGCTGGACAAGCTGCCCGGCGTCTCCAGCCTGCCTGACAGCGTGAAGTCGAAGGTCAACGACGGCGAAATGAAGAAGATGATCGCGATCATCAACTCGATGACCGGCAAGGAGCGCCGCCACCCGGACCTGCTCAACGGCTCGCGCCGTGCCCGCGTGGCGCGGGGCTCCGGCACCCAGCCGGCCGACGTTAACCGGGTGCTCAAGCAGTACATGCAGATGGAAAAGATGATGTCCAAGCTGGGCAAGGGCGGCAGCAAGGGCCTGATGCGGCAGATGCGCGGCGCGATGAAGGGCATGGGTGGCATGGGCGGGCTGCCGCCGATGCGCTGAAGGCGAGAAACGAGCGGAGAGGAGCGAGAAACGAGAGTGGAGCGCCGAGCTGGCTTTCTCTCGTTTCCCACTCCTCTCCACTCACTCCTGCCTTCCCAAGCCTTCCCTTTTCCCGAAAATCCGCTAAAATGCCCCGTTTCCCGCGCACGACTCTCGTGCGCCTGCCGCTGATTCGGCAATTTCCGGAGTTTTACCATGGTCAAGATTCGTCTTTCGCGCGGTGGCGCAAAGGGCCGTCCGTTCTACCACGTCGTGGTGACCGATCAGCGCAGCAAGCGCGACGGCCGCAACATCGAGAACGTCGGCTTCTACAATCCGGTCGCCTCCGGCAAGGACAAGCGTCTGGAGCTGAACGTGGCGCGCGTGCAGGAGTGGGTCGGCAAGGGTGCGCAGATGAGCGACAAGGTCGCCGCCCTCGTCAAGGAAGCCGGCAAGCAGCAGCCGGCCGCCTGAGCATGACGACAGCCGGTCGGCGCGTCCTGATCGGGCGCATCGTCGGGCTGTATGGCGTGCAGGGCTGGCTGAAGATCGAATCCTTCGCCGAGCCGCGCATGCGGATCTTCGATTACCAGCCGTGGCTGCTCGGTGCAGCGCCAGGCACGGAAAGAGAGGTCTCCGGCGTGAAAGGTCGACCGCAGGGCAAGGGCATGGTGGCCCAGTTGCCCGGGGTGGACGATCGGGACCAGGCGGCAGCGTTGATCGGTACCGACATCCATGTCGCCCGCGAACAGCTGCCTCCTCCGGCGAAGGGCGAGTATTACTGGGTCGACCTCGAAGGACTCGATGTCGTCACCACAGACAACGTGGAGCTGGGGCGGGTCAGCCACCTGTTCGCCACCGGCGCCAACGATGTCGTGGTGGTCAGGGACGGTACGCGCGAGCGGCTGATCCCCTTTGTCCAGGGGTCGTATGTGCGTTCGGTGGACTTGTCCGCAGGGCGCATGGTGGTGGACTGGGATCCCGAATTCTGACGTCGCCGGCTTGTGGGCAGAGGATCAAGGGTCATGCGCATCGATGTCGTCAGCCTGTTTCCCGACTTCGTGCGCCAGTGCGCCGCCGTCGGTGTGGTGGGACGCGCGCAGCAACGCGAGCTGCTGCAGGTGGAAGCCTGGAACCCGCGCGACTACGCCACCGACAAGCATCGCAGCGTGGACAGCAGCTCGTATGGCGGCGGTCCGGGCATGGTGATGATGATCGAGCCCTTGCGCACCACCTTGAAAGTGATGCGCGAGGCGGCACCGGAACCGGTGCATCTGGTTTATCTCAGTCCGCAGGGAGCGCGGCTGACGCAGGGCAGGGTGGAGGCGCTGGCGAAGCTGCCGCGCATCGGCCTGCTCTGCGGACGTTACGAAGGTGTGGACGAGCGCCTGCTGGCGCACGAGGTCGACGAGGAGCTCTCCATCGGCGATTATGTGCTGTCCGGCGGTGAGCTTGCCGCGGCGGTGGTCATCGACGCGGTGGGGCGCTTGCAGGATGGCGCGTTGAACGACGCGCAGTCGGCCGAGCAGGATTCATTCTCCGATGGCCTGCTGGATTGTCCGCATTACGGAAAACCGGTGCAGGATGCGCTGGGTGAGGTACCGGCGGTGTTGCTGTCCGGCGACCATGCGGCAATTGCCCGCTGGCGCCTCAAGCAATCGTTGGGTCGCACCTGGCTGCGCCGCCCGGACTTGTTGTCGCAGCGTGGCCTGGATGCGGCATCCCGGGCCTTGCTGGATGAATTTCGCCGTGAACATGCCTCTGGGCAGTCGACACGGCAAGACGATGCGGTCGAGTGACGGCCGCAGCCTTGATATCGCAAAAGTGAACCGACAGGTGCGCCATGAACAAGATCATTGAACAGTTCGAATCCGAGCAGATCACCCGCCAGCTGCCGGACTTCGGCCCCGGCGACACCGTGGTGGTCAACGTGAAGGTGAAGGAAGGCAACCGCGAGCGCGTGCAGGCGTTCGAGGGCATCGTCATCGCCAAGCGCAACCGCGGCCTGCATTCGGCCTTCACCGTGCGCAAGATCTCGCACGGCACCGGCGTGGAGCGCGTGTTCCAGGCGCACAGCCCGACCATCGACTCGGTCTCGGTGAAGCGCAAGGGCAAGGTGCGCGGCGCCAAGCTGTATTACCTGCGTGGCCTGGAAGGCAAGGCCGCCCGCATCAAGGAAGACATCGCCGCCGCTGCCGCCGCCAAGGCGAACGCCAAGGCGGCTGCCGCTGCCGAGTAATCCTCGCTGCGAAGGCTGCATGAAAAGACCCCCGCGGATCGCTCCCCGGGGGTTTTTTCTGTGTGATGCCGGCCATTCGGCGAATACCGCCTGATGCTCCTGCGATCGGATCCCGAACCCCGGGTCCCGAGGCAGCATTCATTCCAGCCGCTGCGGCACCTGCAGGAAGTTGCCCTGCACGAAGTCGACGCCGCAGGCGAACAGCAGCGACGTGCTGGTGGCGTCCTCGACCCACTCGGCGATGGTCAGGCGCTTCAGTTCGTGTGCCTGCTGGCAGATCTCGGCGACCTTCTTCTGGCTGTCGGCGTGCTGCGGCAGGTCGGCCATGTGGCTGCGGTCGATCTTGAGGTAGTCGGCGTCGATGTGGTTCAGCAGCTGGAACGAGTTCAGGCCCGAGCCGAACTGCTCCAGCGCAAAGCCGCCACCCATCTTCTTCCACGCGTTGACGAACTCCTGCGCGGGTCGCAGCAGGGTCATCACCTTGCTTTCGGTCATCTCCAGCACCAGGCGACCGTGTTTCAGCCCGGCCTTGCCCAGGCGCTCCTTCAGCCATGGCAACAGGCTGTCGTCCTGCAGCGAGGCGGCGGTGAGCTTGATGAAGAACGTGGTCGGCTGTCCCTGCGGCTCGCGCGCCTGCAGGATGCGGATGGCCTGGTCGAGCACCCAGCGGTCGACCGCCCCGGTGAGGTTGTGCTTCTCGGCGATCGGCATGAAGAAGCCCGGCAGCACCTCGCCCTGCGGTCCGTTCATGCGCAGCAGAATCTCGGAGAACTCGCCCTCGGCGTCCTGCAGGCTGATCGTCTGCTGGTGATACAGCACCAGACCGTTATTGGCCAGCGCCTGCTGCAGCAGGTCCAGCCAGTAGCGCTCGCGCTCCTCGTCGGCCTTCTCCCGCGCCGCCGGGTCGTGCAGTTCGACCTGGCTGCCGCCCAGGTTCTGCGCGGTGCGCAAGGCGTGGCTGGCCTGGTTGAGGAGCAGCTCGCTGTTGGCGTTCTTCTCGCCGAGCAGACTGCCGCCGACGCTGGCGGTGACCGTCAGCGAACGTGTGCCGGCATCGAAGATCTCGCTGCCGACGCTGTGCTGCAGCTTGGCGATCCACTCGCGGATCGCCTCGTCCGAACGCGAGTCGAGGGCCACGCCGAAAGTGTGCTCGGCGAGCATGCCGGCGATGTCGGTGGCGCCCAGCAGCATGCGGATGCGCCCGGCGAAGCCGGCCAGCAGTTCATCGGTCTTGCCCAGGCCGATGCCGCTGACCAGCGAGGCCCAGTTGTCCGGTTCGATCAGCAGCAGCGACTGGCCCTTCTTGCCCTTGGCTGCCTCGGTCACCGCATCGTCGATGCATGCCAGCATGTGCTGGCGGTTGTACAGGCCGGTGACCGGGTCGCGTTGCAGCTGTTCCAGCACGGCCGGGTCGACGACCTGGCGGCGGAACACGATCTGCAGGCAGCGCTCGCCCTCGAAGGTCGCCGGGGCGAACTCCACGGTGGCATCAAAGCGGCTGTCGTCGGCGCGGCGCGCGCGCAGCGGCAACTGGGCCGGGAACTTGCCCTGGTGGGCCTGGCCGCGCAGCAGCGCCTTCATCTCATCGGCATTGGCCGAGTCGATCATGTCCAGCAGCGGCATGCCCAGCAGGTCGTCGAAACTCTCGTAGCCGAAGGTGTCCAGGTAGGCCTGGTTGGCGCGCACGTGCATGCCCTCGTGCACGTAGGCGATCGCGTCCGTGGAGGAGTCGAGCAGGGCGTCGCAGCGGCGCTCGGTTTCGCGCAGCGCGGTGTGCAGCCAGCGCACCTGGCGGCGCGTGTGCAGGGATTCGAATTCGCGCTTCAGCACCGCGATGAGCTGCTTGGGGTGGGTGCGCGAGGCCACGCCGCGGGCGCCATGCACGAACAGGTCGGCGACCAGTTCGTTGTCCATGTTGCTGACCAGGCCTACTAGCGCGAAATCGCGGCCGGAGGCCTCCATCACGCCCATGGTTTCGTCCAGGCTGACGTCGGTGACCGAGGGGTCGAACATCACCACGTCAGGCTCAAGCTCGCCCACCGCCGAGCGGATCTGCTCGATGTTGGTGGCCCGCGCCGGTCGCACCGCGATGCCGCTGTTGCGCATCAGGCTGATGATCTGTTCGGCCTCCTCCAGGGAGTTCTCGACGAACAGGATCTTGATGACGAAGTCTTTTTTCATGGGGCGGGGCGTGGGTTCCGGGCAGGGCGGGCGCCCTTGACGGGTCCGCATGGTCGATGGCAATGAGTGTTTGTAGCGGATTCCGTTGTCGCTCGCCACCGGTGCGGCAGCCCCGGACCTGGCCGGTGGCGGCTCACAGCGGCCGCTTGGCCGGGTCGCCCGCCACCTCGCGTACCAGTCGCGGCACCAGGTAGCCGGGCAGGCGCGCGCGCAGGGTGTCCAGCAGCGCGAGCGCGGTGTCGTCGGCCACCTCGAAATGGGCGGTGCCGTGGACCCGATCCAGCTGGTGCAGGTAATAGGGCAGCACGCCGGCGGCGAACAGGCGTTCGGAAAGGTTGGCGAGCGCGTCGGCATCATCGTTGACGCCGCGCAGCAGCACCGACTGGTTCAGCAACGTCGCACCGGTCTCGCGCAAGGCGGCGCAGGCCGCGTCGACGCCGGCGTCGAGTTCGTTGGCATGGTTGGCATGCAGCACCACCACCTTCTGCAGCGGGAGGCCGGCCAGCCAGGCCAGCAGGGAGTCATCGACCCGCTCGGGCAGAACGACCGGCAGACGCGTGTGGATGCGCAGGCGGATCACCTGCGGCAGCTCGGCCAGGCCGCGGGTCAGCTCCTCCAGCTTGGACGTGGCCAGCGACAGCGGATCGCCGCCGGAGAGGATCAGTTCGCGGATCGACGGGTCGGCGCGCAGCCGCTCCAGCGCCTCGCGCCAGTGCGAGGCGGCGGCGATTTCCTCGCCGTAGGGGAAGTGCCGGCGGAAGCAGTAGCGGCAGTTCACCGCACAGCTGCCGCTGGCGATCAGCAGCGCGCGCCCGTCGTACTTGTGCAGCATGCCGTGGCCGGCCTTGGCCGAGAGGTCGCCCACGGCGTCGAGGGTGAAGCCGGCGACCCGGTCATGTTCGGTGCGCTGGGGCAGCACCTGCAGCAGCAGCGGATCGCGCGGATCGCCGCGGCGCATCCGTGCGACAAAACCGCGCGGCACGCGCAGGGCGAAGCCGGCGTCGTCCGGCGGCAGCAGGTCGGTGCGGTCGCCCAGGCCCACCGCCTGCAGCAGTTCGGCAGGGTCGGTGATGGCGTTGCGCCAGAGCTCGCGCCAGTCGGTTGCAGGCGACGATAGGCGGGCACTGGGGCTTGCGGTTATCATGGAGAGCCTTCGGCGGGCCTCTTGGCCCGTGAAAAGATACCCATTTTAGCCGTCCTGCGGGGCGGTTTTACCTTTGGAGCAGACAGCGCATGGCGACCCTCGGCCTCAACGACGTCAAGACGGGCAAGAAGATCCTCCACAACGGCGATCCCTGGATCATCACCGAGGCCGACTTCATCAAGCCGGGCAAGGGCCAGGCGTTCACCCGCATCCGCATCCGCAACCTGAAGGACGGCCGCACCACCGAGCAGACGCTGAAGTCCAGCGACTCGTTCGAGGAGGCCGACGTCACCGACACCGACATGCAGCTGTCCTTCATCGACGGCATCGGCAAGGACCGCCTGTGGCACTTCATGAACATGGAGACGTTCGAGATGGTGCCGGCCACGCAGGCCGCGATGGGCGATGCGTGGAAGTGGCTCAAGGGCGAAGAGGAGTGCGTGGTCACCCTGTTCAACGGCAACATCGTGGCGGTGCAGGCGCCGAAGTTCGTCGAGCTGAAGATCGTCGAGACTGACCCGGGCGTGCGCGGCGACACCTCCGGCGGCGGTGGCAAGCCGGCCACGCTGGAGACCGGTGCGGTGGTGCGCGTGCCGCTGTTCGTCGGCCAGGATGAAGTCATCAAGGTCGACACCCGCACCGGCGAATACGACAGCCGCGTCAAGTGACGAAGCGGCGCGCGGGCCATGCCCGCGCCTTTGCCGGTTCGTCATCCCTGCGCAGGCAGGGTCCAGTGAAACACTCGTGCGCAGCACGCCTCATCCTGCGCACAAGCAACCGCAGCAACATGGGATCCGGGCTTTGGCCGGGATGACGAACACGGGGCGGGCACCATCGAGGGGTGTGCCGCCCCTTCTCGCATCCACCCCTTGCAAGTGAGTGAACGATGACCCAGACCACCCCGCAATCCATCGACCTGCTGATCGAGGCGCGCTGGGTGGTGCCCGTCGAGCCGCATGCGGTGGTGCTGGAAAACCACGCCGTGGCCATCGACGGCGAGCGCATCGTGGCGCTGTTGCCGATCGACGAGGCCCGCGCCGCCTATGCGCCGCGCGAGCGCGTCGAACTGGGCGAGCACGCGCTGATCCCCGGCCTGGTCAACAGCCACACGCACAACCCGATGACCCTGCTGCGCGGCCTCGCCGACGACCTGCCGCTGATGGTCTGGCTGCAGCAGCACATCTGGCCGGCCGAGGCCAGGGTGATCGGCCCGGAGTTCGTGCGCGACGGCGTGGAACTGGCCGTGGCCGAGATGCTGCGCGGTGGCACCACCTGCGCCAACGAGAACTATTTCTTCCCCGACGTGATCGGCGCGACCTATCGCAAGCTGGGCTTCCGCGCGGTGGTCGGCCTGCCGGTAATCCAGTTCCCCACCGCCTGGGCGAACAGCCAGGACGAGTATTTCGCGCGCGCCGGCGAGGTGCATGACAGCTTCCGCGGCGATCCGCTGGTCAGCACCGCGTTCGCGCCGCATGCGCCGTACACCGTCTCCGACGAGAGCTTCGAGCGCATCCGGCTGCAGTCCGACCAGCTCGACATCCCGGTGCACCTGCACCTGCATGAGACCGCGCACGAGATCGAGGAAGAGAAGAAAAAGAGCGGCCTGCGCCCGTTCCAGCGCCTGCAGCGCCTGGGCCTGGTCAACGACCGCCTGATCGCGGTGCACATGACCCAGGTCACCGAGGGCGAGATCGCCGCCTGCGCGAGCGCCGGTGTCTCGATGGTGCATTGCCCGGAATCCAACCTCAAGCTCGCCTCCGGCTTCTGCCCGGCGGAGCAGTTCCGGCGCGCCGGCGCGAACCTGGCGATCGGCACCGACGGTTGCGCCTCCAACAACGACCTGGACATGTTCGGCGAGATGCGCACGGCGGCGCAGCTGGCCAAGGCGGTGGCGCAGGACGCCGCCGCCTTCGACGCCGCCTTTGCGCTGCGTGCGGCGACGCTCAACGGCGCGCGGGCGATCGGGCTGGAAGCGCGCATCGGCTCGATCGAACCCGGCAAGCAGGCCGACCTGGCTGCCGTGCGCCTGAGCGACCTGGAGACCCAGCCGCTGTTCCACGTCGCCTCGCAACTGGTGTATGCGTGCAGCCGCCAGCAGGTCACCGACGTGTGGATCGCCGGGCACCGCAAGCTGGCCGCGCGCGAGCTGATCGACATGGACACCGCGGCGATCCTGGCGCGAGCGCGCGCCTGGCGCGAGCGGATCGCCGCAACTTGAGTGGGAGTTTTCCGATGAATCGTTACCTGGTTTTGCTGATCCGCCGGCCGCAGTTCGACGCGGCCGTGGTGCCGCAGCATCTGGCCTATCTGGACCAGTTGCGCGGCGAGGGCAAGGTGGAGCTGTCCGGCGGCTTCGGCGACAAGTCCGGCGGTGCCTACCTGCTGCACGCGGCCGACCTCGCCGAGGCAACGGCGCTGGTGCAGCGCGACCCCGCGCATGTCAGTGGCGGCTGGGACATCACGGTGCACGAATGGCAGGCGTCTTGACTTTTGCGCTCATCCATAAGCGTGAAAATCAAGAGGCGGCCATCCATGGCCGCACTTTTCAATAAATTCGTGGATTCAACGTGGACTCGAACATGACCGCCGCCAATGTCAGCCCCGCCGAAATCGCCCGCTTCGACCAGCTGGCGTCCCGCTGGTGGGACCCCGACGGCGAATCGCGACCGCTGCACGACCTCAATCCGGTGCGCACGGCCTACATCGCGGCACGCGCGGAACTGCGCGGTGCCCGCGTGGCCGATGTCGGGTGCGGCGGCGGCCTGCTCAGCGAATCGCTGGCCCGTGCCGGTGCGCACGTCACCGGCATCGATCTGGGCGAGAAGGTGATCGACATCGCCCGCTTGCACCTGCACGAGTCGAACCTGCAGGTCGATTACCGGGTGCAATCCTCCGCCGAGCTGGCGGCTGCCGAAGCGGCGTCGTTCGACGTGGTGTGTTGCATGGAGCTGATCGAGCACGTGCCCGATCCGGCGGCGCTGGTCACCGACCTGGCCGCGATGCTCAAGCCCGGCGGACGGTTGTTCATGTCCACCATCAATCGCACGCCGGCGGCGTTCGGTGCGGCGATCCTGGGCGCCGAATACCTGCTGCGCATGCTGCCGCGCGGGACACACCACTACGCGCAATTCCTCAAGCCCTCCGAATTGTCGCGATTGCTGCGCGGCGCGGGGCTGGAGCTGGAAGACGTCAGCGGCCTGGCCTACAACCCGTTCCGCCGCGAGGCACGCCTGAGCCGTCTCACGGCAGTCAATTACGTGCTTTGCGCGCAGAAGCCGGCATGAGCAAGCCGCTGCCTCCATCCGTCGCCGGCGTCCTGTTCGATCTCGATGGCACCTTGCTGGACAGCGCGCCCGATCTGTACG
Organism: Rhodanobacter sp. UC4452_H20; assembly: GCF_052978205.1. Next base: position 648,867 of record NZ_CM129662.1, read on the forward strand.
CCGCGCTGCAGGCGCAGTGCGCCGAGGAGGGCGTGGCATCGCCCGCCTACGCGCCCGTGCGCGAGGTGGTCTCGCGCGGTGCCCGCGCGGTGCTGCGTTGCGCGTTCGCCTCGCGCGGCGAGGCGGTGATCGAGGCGCTGGTGCCGCGCTACCTGCAGTTGTACGAGCAGGTGATGGCCCGCGACACGCGCGCCTTCGACGGGGTCGACGACCTGCTGGCGCGGCTGGAAGCGCGAGGCCTGCGTTGGGGCATCGTCACCAACAAGGCGGCATTCCTGACCGACGAACTGTTGCGCCGGATCGGCTGGTCGACGCGCGCCGCCGCCGTGGTGTGCGGCGACACCTTGCCGGTGAAAAAGCCCGATCCGGCACCCGTGCTGCTGGCCTGCGAACGCGCAGGACTGGTGCCGGGCCAGTGCCTGTTCGTCGGTGACGATCGCCGCGACGTGCAGGCCGGCGCAGCGGCGGGCGTGTTCACCGTGGCCGCGAGCTGGGGCTACCTCGACGGCGGCGATCCGCACGCCTGGGGCGCCGATGTCGTGCTGGATCGGCCCGCCGCCCTGGCCGAGTTGCTGCGACTGGAGTCGGCGACGGCATGAGCGAACCAGCCGGGCAGAACGCGGTGTTGCAGGGCTTCATCGACAAATGGCTGGCCGCGCAGCCGCAGCAGCGCGTGGCGCTGGCCTTCGTCGACGGCCGCCGCCATCCGGGCCACGTGGCGCTGGCCGCGCTGGAGCAGGAGCTGCTGAGCGCGGCTTACGGCATCCGCGAGCCGCAGGTGGCCGCCGCCAAGCTCGGCTGGTGGGCGGAGGAACTGGCCGGTGCGGCGGCCAGCGGCGGGCGGCATCCGCTCACCCAGGTGCTGTTCGATGACGAACGCGCTCACGCGATCGCCACGGAGCTGTGGCTGGCGCCGGTATTGGCGGCGATGGCGCAGCTGGAGCAGGGCACGGCGGCCGATTACGCCGACCAACTGCAGGCGGCGATGCCGCTGCACGGTGCGCTGGCCGCACTGGAGACGGCATGGTGGTATGGCGCCGCGGCCTCGCCCGAGCGCGCGACCCGGGTGGCCGTGCTCAATCACTTGTTGCATGCCTTGTTGCACCTGGACGCAGACGCCGAACGCGACCGCCTGCCACTGCCGATGGCCCGGCTGGCACGCCACGGGCTGGATCGCGCGCAACTGCGCAAGCCTTGCGCACCGCGGCAGCAGGCGATCCGGGCGCAGTTGCAGGATTTGCTCGGCGACTGGCGCGCTGCCGATGCGCTGGGCGGGCCACTCAGCGTGTTTCGTGCACTCGAGTCGCGTCAGGCCTGCGCGCTGGCGCGCCGCGCGCTGCATGCCGACGAGGCACTGGCCGTGTTGCAGGCCGACTGGTCGCGCACGCCGTGGTCGACGCCGTGGCGGGCGTGGCAGGCCGCCCGTGCATGGCGGCGCCAGACACAGTAGTTTTGCGCGAGCGGACGCAGCGTTTCCGTGGCGACACCATTGTGAGGTGGCCGCCTTGCCCCAAGATTGGCGGTTTCGCGGCGGCTCGTCGCGCCGATGCCAGGATCTCCTCCATGCCCAGCCAGGAAAACACCGCCCGCTTGCTCCCCGACGTGGCCGTCCACGCACAGCCGCATCTTGCCGGTGCGCTGGATTGGGTCGGCATGGCCGAGATCCAGGTGCCGGTATTGTTCGACGCGGGCGATGGACAAACGCAGCGCTCCAGTGCCCGCGTCGGTGCCTTCGTCAATCTCAAGCGACCGGACAAGCGCGGCATCCACATGTCGCGGCTGTACCTGCAGGTGGAGCAGGCGTTGAGCACGCAGACCCTGAGCGCCGACATGCTGCGCTCGCTGCTGCGCGGCTTCCTCGACTCGCACCAGGATCTGTCCGACCGCGCCTGCCTCAGCATCCGCTTCGAACACCTCGTGCGCCGGCCGGCACTGAAAAGCGCGAACAGCGGCTGGCGCGCCTATCCGGTGTGCATCGAGGCCAGTCTGGTTGGCGACCAGTTCCTGCTGGAGTTCGGCACCGAGGTGGTCTATTCGTCGACTTGCCCGGCCTCGGCGGCGCTGTCGCGGCAGCTGATCCAGGACCAGTTCATTCACGATTTTGCGCCCGGCGAGGCGCTCGATCATGCCGCCGTGCTGGCGTGGCTGGGCAGCGAGAAGGGCATCGTGGCCGCCGCCCATGCGCAGCGCAGCGTGGCGCGCCTGCGCGTTCGCCCGGCGGCCGACGCCGGCTTCCATCTGGTCGGGCTGATCGATCGGGTCGAAAGCGCGCTCGGCACGCCGGTGCAGACCGCGGTAAAGCGCGAGGACGAACAAGCCTTCGCCTTGGCCAACGGCGGCAACCTGATGTTCTGCGAGGACGCCGCCCGGCGCATCCAGAAGGCACTCGATGCCGACGACCGCCTCGGCGATTTCCACATCCGGGTGGAACACCAGGAGAGCCTGCATCCGCACGACGCCGTTGCCTATGCCAGCAAGGGCGTGGAAGGCGGCTACGGTTCCATCGGTTAGGCCGCGCGATCGTCAGCGGGAGTGCGGCACATCCGAATCACGCGGCGCGTCGTGGTCGCGGCAACTCGCAAAATGAAAATGTTCCGGCACCGGATCTTCTCCGCCGGGACACAGCGGCTGGCAGCGCAGCAGTCGCCATGCGGCCAGCAGGCTGCCCCGCCACGGACCGAAGCGGATGACCGCAATCCGTGCATAATCGGAACAACTGGGGTGGAAGCGGCAGCGAGGGCCAAGCAGGGGGCTGAGCCAGCGCTTGTACAAACCAAGCAACCACAGTATGAATCGGGAGAGGATGTTCACGGATACCGAAGCGGCGTGCGCCATGTAGTGGTACAAGTATTCCAGAAGCAGGCTTGCCGGTGTTGAATGCATCGGCTATAACACGCGGCCCCCAAGGCCAATCAGGGTGAAGGGATATGGCGAAGACCAAAGCGAGTTCGACCGCCGCCAAGGCGCACAAGGGCAAGACGCCCAACAAGGCTGGCACCAAGGCCGTCAAGTCGAAGCCGGTGGCAGGCAAGGGGCAGGCTGCCAAGGTCGCCGCGAAGTCCCCCGCACGGGCCGTCGCGAAACCCGCCAGCAAGGCCACCCCGAAGAAGGCTGCGCCGCACACCAAGGCCTCCAGGCCGACTGCCCACGCACCGGCCAAGAAGGCCGCGGCGGGCAGCAAGGCCGCCAAGGGCAGGACGCCGGCGAGCAAGGCCGCGGTGAAGAAAGCGCCGGCGAAGAAGGTCGTTGCCAAAAAGGCCGTGACGAAACATCCCGTCGTGAAGCATCCCGCAGTGAAGAAGGCTCCCGCGAAGAAGGTATCGCCCGGGAAGGCTGCAGCGGGCAAGGCACCGGCCAGCAAGGTCGCGGCGAAGCCCGCGGCGAAGAAGCCGGCGCCCCGGCCGGTGCACGGCAAGGCCGCCAAACCGGCGGCACCGGCAGCCAAGGCGCCGGCAACCCACGCGGCACGACCGGAGCCGGTCGCGGCGACCATCCACCATTCTCCTTCACCCGCGAGCAGGCTCTTCAAGGGCAAGGTGGCAAGCGCCACGGCCATGGTCAGCGCTCCCGGGAATCATGCTTCCTCCCACAAGAAATCGAAGAATTCGTCGTCCCCAATGAATAAACTGGCAACAAAAACTCTAGACAGCGGCGTCACCCGTGAAGACGGGCGATACGCCTTGCCCTCCACCAGCACGATCTCCTTGCCCAAGGGTTATCGCCCGAGCAGCGACGAGGAGTACATGAACCCGCGACACCTGGCCTACTTCCGCAACAAGTTGCGTGAATGGCGCGACCAGCTGGTGGAAGAGTCGCGCCAGACCATGGACAACCTGCGCGAGGAAGTGCGGGACGTCGGCGACGAAGCCGAACGCGCCACCCGCGAAACCGAGAACTCGCTGGAGCTGCGTACCCGCGACCGCTATCGCAAGCTGATCTCCAAGATCGACAAGGCGCTGCGCCGGATCGAGGAAGGCAGCTACGGCTTCTGCGAGGAGACCGACGAGGAGATCGGCGTCGACCGCCTCGACGCGCGCCCGATCGCCACGCTCTCGCTCGACGCCCAGGAACGCCGCGAACATCTGCAGAAGCAGATGGGGGACTGAGCAAGGCGCGCCGCTTCGCGATGCAGCAAAAAGCCCCGCTTCGAGCGGGGCTTTTTGCGAGGAGCGAGTGAAGATGAGTGGGAGAGGAGCCGGAGCGCGACACGCCGTTGCCTTCTCTCATTCCTCGCTTCTCTTTGCTCGCTTCCCTTCCTTGCTCACTTTTGTCCCGCCGCTGCCGCGGCGTATCCCTTCAACTTCGCCAGCATCGCCGTCAGGCCGTTCGAGCGGGTGGGTGAAAGGTGCTTGGCCAGGCCGATCGTGCCGACGAAGCCGGGTTCGGTGGCCACGATCTCCGCGGCCGGGCGGTCGGAGTAGACGCGCAGCACCAGCGCGATCAGGCCCGAGACGATGGCGGAGTCGCTGGTGGCTTCGAAGTGCATGCAAGACGCATCGCCACTGGGCACCAGCCACACCATCGACTGGCAGCCGTGCACGCGCCAAGCTTCGGTCTTGCACTCCTCGGGAAACGGCGGCAATTGCCGCCCGAGGTCGATCAGGTACTGATAGCGCTCGCTCCAGTCGCCGAGAAAGGCGAACTCTTCGGCGATTTCCTGCTGGGCCTGGTCGGTGCTGCTGGCGGCGATATTCATGCGGCCATTATCGCGCGTAGCAGGGCGGGAAATGAAACCCGCTCCGGCATGGCCGTCAGGCCTTGGCGATGCTCCACCGCGTGCCCTGTGCACCATCCTCGATCACCACGCCCATCGCAGCAAGCTCGTCGCGGATCGCGTCGGCGCGGGCGAAATCGCGGGCGCTGCGGGCGACGCGACGCGCTTCCAGCAAGGCCTCGACTTGCGCGGCATCCACGTGCACGCCGCCGGAGTGCTTGAACCATGCTTCCGGGTCCTGCTGCAGCAGGCCGAGCAGGGCGCCGCCGCCGAGCAGATCGGCCTTGGCCGCGGGCGTGCCGTATTGACGCGCGGCGTCTGCAAGCACGGCCAGTTCGGCCAGCGCCAGGGGCGTGTTGAGGTCGTCGCAAAGCGCCGCCTCGACGGCGGCCGGCACGGGCAGCCGCGATGCGTCGATCGCCACGTCGGCAAGGTCGCGCAGCACCCGGTACCAGCCGTCCAGCGTGCTGACCGACTGCTGGATGGCGCCGTCGGACCAGTCCAGCGGCTGCCGGTAGTGGCCGCTGAGCAGGCGCAGGCGCAGCGCCTCGGGCGGGTGGAGTTTCAGCAGCTCGTGCACCAGCAGCACGTTGCCCAGCGACTTGGACATCTTGCGGCCGTCGAAGGTGAGCATGCCGTTGTGCATCCACCAGCGCGCGAAGGTCTTGCCGCCGTGCGCGCAGGTGGATTGCGCGATCTCGTTCTCGTGATGCGGGAACAGCAGGTCGACGCCGCCGGCGTGGATGTCGATGGTCTCGCCCAGTTGCGCGGCGCACATCGCCGAGCACTCGATGTGCCAGCCGGGGCGACCGCGCCCCCACGGGCTGTCCCAGCCGGCCAGTTCGGGCGTGGAGGGCTTCCACAGCACGAAATCGGTGGGGTTCTTCTTGTATGGCGCGATTTCCACGCGTGCGCCGGCGATCAACTCTTCGGTGTCGCGGCCGGAGAGCGCGCCGTAGTCGGGGTACGAGCCGACGTCGAACAGTACATGGCCTTCGGCCGCGTACGCGTGGCCGCCGGCGATCAGCGCCTCGTTCATGGCGATGATCGCGCCGATGTGCGCGGTGGCGTGCGGCTCCAGGTCTGGCGGCGCAATGCCCAGCCCGGCCATGTCCTCGCGATAGGCGCGCGCGTAGCGCTCGGTGATGATCGAGATCGGCACGCCTTCGGCCAATGCCGCGGCATTGATCTTGTCCTCGACGTCGGTGATGTTGCGGGCATACACCACCTGCGGGTAGTGCCGCCGCAGCAGCCGCGCCAGCACGTCGAACACCACCGGCCCGCGCGCGTTGCCGATGTGCACGTAGTTGTAGACCGTCGGTCCGCACAGGTACATCGTGACGCGCGCGGGATCCAGCGGAACAAACGGTTCGGTGCGGCGCGTCAGGCTGTTGTAGAGCGAAATCGGCATCGGTCACATCCGCGAGGGAGTCGGCGGTCGGGCGGGGCAGGTTGCGCATCTTAACAAGCGACGATGCCGCTCGTGCCCGGCGGATCGCCCGCTCCTGGCCGGACCCGGCGATCCGTGATGCCGTCGGCCTTGCGGCAAACGGTCGCCACGGCTGAACAGGCCGGTCCGGCCTAAGCGTGTATTCATAGTGAATTTGCTGCAATGCTGCCAGTCCGCGCGTGGCGTGGAACGTGCATCACGGGAGCAGGTCATGGTCAAGCTATGGGTTTCCGCGTTGGTGCTGGCCATGATGGCAGCCGGCGCGCACGCGCAGAATGCGCCGTACCCCAACGATGACGGCAATGCCCACTACGGCTGGGCCGACGTGCTGCGCGCCGACCCGGTGCATGGCGTGACGCGCACCAACGTGCCGCGGCAGGAGTGCTACGACCAGCAGGTGGTGCGCCACGAGGGCGGCAACAGCACCGCCGGCACGGTGCTGGGCGCGGTGATCGGTGGCGTGCTGGGCAACACCGTGGGCAAGGGCGACGGGCGCAAGGCGGCGACGGTCGCCGGTGCCGTGGCCGGTGGCGCGATCGGCAACCGCAGCACGCGCGGTCGCGATTACGAGAGCACGCAGACCCAGTGCCGCGAGGTGAACACGGTCAGCGAGCAGCGCCGGATCATCGGCTACGACGTGGAATATCGCTATCGCGGCGAGGTCTACATGTCGCGGCTGGACTACGATCCGGGCGAGCGCCTGCGCGTGCGGGTTTCCGTCACCCCGGTGGATTGATCCCGACTTCCGCTCATCCATCCCGCCGCCCCTCTCGGGCGGCGATTTTTTTCAGACGCCGATACTTGCCGGACAGGCACTGACCTGGCGCAGATTTTTGTTGCATGGCAGCGAAATTCTCGCCATGATAGCCGCCGACCACCCGGAACATCGCATGTCTTCAGCCGTCTATACCGCCACCGTACTTACCAGCGCCCGCGCGGCCGCTGGCATGACGTCGCGTGCGCGCCGACCGATGACTCGACATCCGGCCGGGTAGGCAGTCGCACGCGTTTCTTGTGCATCGACGACAAACCCGGCCCTTGTGCCGGGTTTTTTGTGTTTATTTCACGCGGATCCATCCGCAACACCCCGGCCATCCATGGCCGGACTCTTCAATAAGGCATCGACTTCATGACCATTCGGCATTTCTTGACCACCCAGGATTACAGCCGCGCCGAGATCGACGCGCTGCTGGAACAGGCCTCCGCGTTCAAGCGCTCGCCGCGCGGCCAGCAGCTCGCCGGCAAGTCGATCGCATTGCTGTTCTTCAATCCCTCGATGCGCACCCGCACCAGCTTCGAGCTGGGCGCGTTCCAGTTGGGTGGCCACGCGATCGTGCTGGCGCCGGGCAAGGACGCGTGGCCGATCGAGTTCGAGGTTGGCAGCGTGATGGACGGCGATACCGAGGAGCACATCGCCGAGGTGGCGCGGGTGCTGTCGCGTTACGTCGACCTGATCGCGGTGCGCGCGTTCCCGAAATTCCAGGACTGGGCGGTGGATCGCCAGAACAAGGTGATCAAGGCGTTTGCGCACTACGCCACGGTGCCGGTGATCAACATGGAGACGATCACCCATCCCTGCCAAGAACTGGCCCACGCGCTTGCGCTGAAGGAGCACCTGGGCGACCTGCAGAACAGGAAGTACGTGCTGACCTGGACCTATCACCCGAAGCCGCTGAACACCGCGGTGGCGAATTCGGCGCTGCTGATCGCGACCAAGCTGGGCATGGACGTGACCCTGCTTTGCCCGACGCCCGACTACGTGCTGGACGAGCGCTACATGGCGTTTGGCCGTCTGAACGCCGAACAGAACGGCGGCTCGCTGAAGGTCAGCCATGACATCGAGGAAGCCTACACCGGGGCCGACGTGGTCTACGCCAAGAGCTGGGGCGCGCTGCCGTTCTTCGGTCGCTGGGAAGAGGAGAAGCCTGTGCGCGAAGCGAACAGGCACTTCATCGTCGACGAGGCGAAGATGGCGCTCACCAACCACGGCCTGTTCAGCCACTGCCTGCCGCTGCGCCGGAACATCAAGGCCACCGACGCGGTGATGGATTCGCCCGCCTGCATCGCCATCGACGAGGCCGAGAACCGCCTGCACGTGCAGAAGGCGGTGATGGCGTCGTTGATCGGCCAGGGTTGAGCCGCCATGTATACGCCGAAGCATTTTGTGGAAAGCCGCGTCGAATCCCTGCACGGGCTGATTCGCGCATACCCGTTCGCCACGCTGGTGACCCGCGCGGCCGACGGATTGACGGCCAATCACCTGCCGTTCGAACTCGTCGGCGAGGTGCTGCACGGCCATGTCGCCCGCGGCAACGAGTTGGCGCGACTGGACGGCGCCGAGGTGCTGCTGGTGTTCCAGGGTCCGGACGGCTACATCAGCCCGAACTGGTATCCCAGCAAGCACGAGACCGGGCGCGAGGTGCCGACCTGGAACTACGCGGTGGTGCACGTGCACGGCCGGCTGCGCGTGATCGACGACGCGACGTGGCTGCGTCGTCTGCTGGAAACCTTGACCGATCACCATGAAGCGGGCCAGCCGCAGCCATGGAAGATCAGCGACGCGCCGGACGACCATATCGAGACCTCGCTGCGCGCGATCGTCGGCCTCGAAGTCTCGATCGATCGCATCGAAGGCAAGTTCAAGCTGAGCCAGAACCATCCCGCGCGCAACCGTGCGGGCGTGATCGCCGGGCTGCGCGAGCGCGACGGCGATAGCGACGCGGAACTGGCCGCATGGATGTCCCGACAAGAGGAATCGAAACCGTGAACCATCAGCATCACTATCGCGTTGCCGTGGAATGGACGGGCAACCTCGGCAGCGGCACGGACGGCTACCGCAACTACAGCCGCGACCACGTCATCCGCATCGACGGCAAGCCGGCGATCGCCGGTTCGTCCGACCCCACCTTCCGCGGCGATGCCGCGAAGCACAATCCCGAGGACATGCTGGTCACGGCATTGTCGACCTGCCACATGCTGTCGTATCTGCACATGGCCACCGTGGCCGGCGTGGTGGTGACGGCGTACAGCGACGCTGCCGAAGGCACGATGGCCACCGAAGGCGATGGCGGCCGTTTCGTCGAAGTGGTGCTGCGCCCCACGGTGACCATCACTGCCGCCAGCGACCCGGCCAAGGCCGAGGCCGCGCACGAGGCGGCGCATCACGCCTGCTTCATCGCCAATTCCGTGAATTTCCCGGTGCGCTGCGAGCCGCGCGTCGTCGTCGAATCCGCCTGACCACCCTTCTTTCCAGGATCTGCAAGCCATGAGCAAAGACATCGTCCTCGCCTTTTCCGGCGGCCTCGACACCAGCTTCTGCGTGCCTTACCTGCAGGAGCGTGGCTGGGCCGTGCACACCGTGTTTGCCGATACCGGTGGTGTCGACGCCGAAGAGCGCGCCTTCATCGAGAACCGCGCGAAGGAGCTGGGCGTGGCCAGCCACGTCACGGTCGATGGCGGCCCGGCGATCTGGGCGGGCTTCGTCAAGCCGTTCGTGTGGGCGGGCGAGGGTTACCAGGGCCAGTACCCGCTGCTGGTGTCCGACCGCTACCTGATCGTCGAGGCCGCGCTGAAGCGCGCCGCCGAACTGGGCACGAAGGCGATCGCGCATGGCTGCACCGGCATGGGCAACGACCAGGTGCGTTTCGACCTGGCGGTGAAGGCGCTGGGCGACTACCAGATCGTGGCGCCGATCCGCGAGATCCAGAAGGAACACACGCAGACGCGCGCCTACGAGCAGAAGTACCTGGAAGACCGCGGCTTCGGCGTGCGCGCCAAGCAGCAGGCGTACACCATCAACGAGAACCTGCTCGGCCTGACCATGTCCGGCGGCGAGATCGACCGGTGGCAGGCGCCCGGCGCCGGCGCGGTGGGCTGGTGCAAGCCGCGCGCCGAATGGCCGTCCAAACCGCTGCGGGTGAAGATCGGCTTCGTCAACGGCGAGGCGGTGACGCTGGACGGCGAGGCGATTGCAGGGCACGCCATGCTGGCGAAGCTCAACGGCCTGTTTGCGCAGTACGGCGTGGGCCGCGGCCTGTACACCGGCGACACCACGATCGGCCTGAAGGGCCGCATCATCTTCGAGGCGCCGGGCCTGACCGCGCTGCTCGCCGCGCACCGCGCGCTGGAGGAAGCCGTGCTCAGCAAGCAGCAGAACCGCTTCAAGCCGGAAGTGGCGCGCAAGTGGGTGGAGCTGGTCTACGAGGGCTTCTTCCACGACCCGCTGAAGACCGACCTGGAGGCGTTCCTGGCGTCCAGCCAGTCCACCGTCAACGGCACGGTGACGCTGGAGACGAACGGCGGCAGCGTCGGCGCGGTGGCGGTGGAGTCGAATCACATCCTCAACGCCAAGGGCGCCACCTATGCGCAGTCGGCCGACTGGGGCGTGGAGGAGGCCGAGGGTTTCATCAAGCTGTTCGGCATGAGCAGCACGCTGTGGGCCGAGGTCAATCGCGGATGAGCGCCTTGCTCGATGCCACGCTGAAGCACCTGGCGGCGCTGGTCGGTTTCGACACGCGCAACCCGCCGCGCGCGATCGATACCGGCGGCATCTTCGACTACCTGCGCGCGCAGCTGCCCGGCTTCGACGTGACGGTGAACGACTTCGGTGCCGGCGCGGTGGCCCTGCACGCGGTGCGCGGCGAGCCGAAGGTCCTGTTCAACGTGCACCTGGACACCGTGCCGGACTCGCCGGCGTGGACGGCCGATCCGCACGCGTTGCGGGTCACTGCCGATCGCGCGATCGGCCTGGGCGCGTGCGACATCAAGGGGGCGGCGGCGGCGCTGCTGGCGGTGGCGAATGCCAGTCACGGCGACCTGGCTCTGCTGTTCACCACCGACGAGGAGGCGAACGACGCGCGCTGCATCGCCGGCTTCCTGCGCGAACCGCATGCCTACGACGCGGTGATCGTGGCCGAACCCACGAAGGGCGAGGCGGTGCTGGCGCATCGCGGCATCCAGTCGGTGCTGATGCGCTTCGCCGGCCAGGCCGGGCATGCCTCGGGCGAGCAGAAGCCGGGCGACAGCGCGCTGCACCAAGCCGTGCGCTGGGGCAACGCGGCGCTGGATTTCGTGGCGGCGCAGTCGCACGAGCGCTTCGGCGGCCTCACCGGCCTGCGTTTCAACATTGGCCGCATCGAGGGCGGCATCAAGGCGAACATGATCGCGCCGACGGCGGAAGTGCGCTTCGGCTTTCGCGCCTTGCCCACGATGAATCCGGATCACCTGCTGATCCGATTCCGCAATCTGGTGGAACCGCCGCCGGTGGAGTTCGCCGAGACTTTTCGTGGCGCCTCGCTGCCGGCCGGCGATACCGCCAACGCCGAGGCGAACCGGCTGGTCGCGCGCGACGTGGCCGACGAGCTGGGCATCCCGGTTGGCAACGCGGTGGACTTCTGGACCGAAGCGGCGCTGTTCTCCGCCGCAGGCTATACCGCCTTCGTCTACGGCCCCGGCGACATCGCCCAGGCGCACAGCGCCGACGAGTGGGTCGCGCTGGATCAACTCGAACACTATGCGCAAACGGTTTATCGAATCGTTGAGAAGTCCGGCCAGGGACGGCCGGTTTTTGACCCCCGCGATCATGGATGAGCGCAAGGAACAAACAATGGACACGGCTAGGCACAACACCCGCAAGACCATCGTGCGCCTGCTCTCCAGCATGGGCAGCGCGAAGGAAATCCAACAGTACCTGAAGCGCTTCTCCGAGGTGGACGCCAAGCGCTTTGCCGTGGTGAAGGTCGGCGGCGCGGTGCTGCGCGACGAGCTGGCCGATCTGGCCTCGTCGCTGACTTTCCTGCAGCAGGTGGGGTTGACCCCGATCGTGCTGCACGGCGCCGGTCCGCAGTTGGACGAGGAACTGGCTGCCGCCGGCATCGAGAAGCACACCATCGACGGTCTGCGCGTGACCTCGCCCAAGGCGCTCGGCATCGTGCGCCGCGTGTTCCAGCAGCAGAACCTGAAACTGGTCGAGGCACTGCAGTCGATGGATACGCGCGCCACCTCGGTGGCGACGGGCGTGTTCATGGCCGACTACCTGGACCGCGATACCTACGGTCTGGTCGGCAAGGTCCGCAGCATCAACCTGGCGCCGATCGAGGCCAGCCTGCGCGCGAACTCCATCCCGGTGATCGCCAGCCTGGGCGAAACCGACGAAGGGCAGATCCTCAACGTCAACGCCGACTTCGCCGCGAACGAACTGGTGCGCGTGCTGCAGCCGTACAAGATCGTGTTCCTCACCGGCACGGGAGGCCTGCTCGACGAGCACGGCAAAGTGATCGATTCGATCAATCTGAGCACCGAGTTCGATCACTTGATGGCGCAGCCTTGGATCAACGGTGGCATGCGCCTGAAGATCGAGCAGATCGCCGACCTGCTGGCCGACCTGCCGCTGACCTCGTCGGTGTCGATCACCCGCCCGTCCGAACTGGCCAAGGAGCTGTTCACCCACAAGGGTTCCGGCACCCTCGTGCGACGCGGCGAGAAGGTGCTGCGCTTCGACTCCTGGGACGGCGTGGACCGCGCGCGCATGCGCACGCTGATCGAGTCCAGCTTCGGCCGCCGCCTGGTGCCGGACTACTTCGAGCGCACGCGGCCGTTCCGCATCTACGTCAGCGAGAACTACCGTGCCGCCATGATCCTGGTCGAGGAGGTCGGCTTGCCGTATCTCGACAAGTTCGCCGTGCTCGACGACGCGCAGGGCGAAGGTCTCGGCCGCGCGGTGTGGCAGGTGATGCGCGAAGAGAATCCGCGGCTGTTCTGGCGTTCGCGCCACCACAATCAGGTCAACATCTTCTACTACGCCGAGTCGGACGGCTGCATCAAACAGCCGCGCTGGAAGGTGTTCTGGTACGGCATCGACAATCTCGACACGATTTCCCGCTGCGTGGCGCATTGCGCGCAACGCCGGCCGACACTGGTGGATTGAGTCATGGACACGAACAGGAAAACGGTAGGCATCGTCGGCGCGCGTGGCCACACCGGCATGGAACTGATCCGCTTGATCGCGGCGCACCCGCTTCTGCAACTGGCCTTCGTTTCCTCGCGTGAGCTGGACGGCCAGCGAGTGGCCGATCACGTCGACGGTTTCGCCGGCGAACTGCGCTACGCCAGCCTGGACCCGGCCGCGGTGGTGGCGCAGGGCGCCGACGTGGTGATCCTGGCGCTGCCGAACGGCAAGGCGGCGCCGTTCGTCGAGGCGATCGACGCGGCGAAGCCGGACACGTTGATCCTCGACCTTTCCGCCGACTACCGCTTCGATCCGTCGTGGTACTACGGCCTGCCGGAACTCACCCGCGACAAGTGGCGGGGCGAGAAGCGCATCAGCAACCCCGGCTGTTACGCCACAGCCATGCAGCTCTCCATCGCGCCGCTGAAGGACCTGCTGGCCGCGCCACCGGTGTGCTTCGGCGTCTCCGGCTACTCCGGCGCCGGTACCACGCCGTCGGACAAGAACGATCCGGGCAAGCTGCGCGACAACCTGATGCCGTACGCGCTCACCGGCCACATGCACGAGAAGGAAGCCTCGTTCCGGCTCGGCGTGCCAGTGGAGTTCATGCCGCACGTGGCGCCGCACTTCCGCGGGCTCACCGTCACCACCAACCTGTATCTCACCCGCCCGCTGAAACGCGATGACGTGCTGCAGCGTTTCCATGCCGCCTACGACAGCGAGAAGCTGGCCGTCGTGACCGACGAGGCGCCGTGGGTCAGCCGCATCGCGCACCGCCACCATGCCGAGGTCGGCGGCTTCGCGGTATCGGCCGACGGCAAGCGCGTGGTGATCGTGGCCACGCTGGACAACCTGCTGAAAGGCGCCGCGACGCAGGCGATGCAGAACATCAACCGCGCGCTCGGCGTGGACGAATACACCGCGATTCCAGTGGAGCAGGAGTGAGGGAAGAGGAGTGAGGAGTGAGAGAAAAGCTCACACTCCCGGCGCTCCCGCCCCCTCTGCTCTTGATCTCTCTCACTCCTCACTCCTCTCAACTCACTTCTGGCTCCCATGACCCAACCCCTCTGGCAAAAAGCCGGCATCCGGATCGACGCGAAGATCATGCAGTTCCTCGCCGGCGACGACGTGCTGCTGGACCGCGAGTTCTTCCTGCACGACATCGCCGCCAGCAAGGCGCACGTGGAAGGGCTGGCCAACATCGGCGTGGTCAACGCCGACGAAGCCGCCGCGCTGAAGCGCGAACTGGATGCGCTGGCCGGTGACTTCACCAGCGGCGCCTTTGTGCTGGACGAGCGCTACGAGGACGGCCATTCGGCGATCGAGGCCCGCCTCACCGAACGCCTCGGCGACGCCGGCCGCCGCGTGCACACCGGGCGCAGCCGCAACGACCAGATCCTGGTCGCCACCCGGCTGTGGCTGAAGGACAAGCTGGCCGCGCTGGAGGCGCATTGCCGTGCGATCGCCGAGGCCTGCCTTGAGCGCGCGTCGCAAGAAGCCGTGCCGATGCCCGGCTACACCCACCTGCAGCGTGCGGTGGTGTCGTCCACCGCGATGTGGTTTGCCGGCTTCGCCGAGGGCTTCATCGACAATGCGCTGCGCGCGCGGCAGACGATGACGCTGATCGACGCGAACCCGCTCGGCACCGCCGCCGGCTACGGCGTGAACATGAAACTCGATCGCGAGTACACCACCCGGGCGCTCGGCTTCGCGCGCATGCAGATATCGCCGATCTACGCGCAGCTGTCGCGCGGCAAGTTCGAGATGGCCGCGCTGGAGGCGATCGGCGGTGCGCTGCTCGACCTGCGAAGGATGGCGTGGGACCTGTCGCTGTTCACCACCGCCGAATTCGACTTCGTCAAATTGCCGGCCGAGTACACCACCGGCAGCTCGATCATGCCGAACAAGCGCAACCCCGACGTGATCGAACTGCTGCGCGCCAGCTACGCCAGCGTGGCCGCCGCGCGCACCGAGATCGAACAGCTGCTGTCGCTGCCGTCCGGCTACCAGCGCGACCTGCAGTTCTCCAAGGGCTCGATCTTCCATGGCGTGCGCCATGGCCTGATGGCGCTGGAACTGGTACCCGACCTGCTGGCGCGGTTCGCGTGGAACGAAGCCGCGATGCGCGCGGCGATCGAGCCGGCGATGTACGCCACCGACGTGGCGATCGAGCAGGCCGCCGCCGGCGTGCCGTTCCGCGACGCGTATCGCGCGGCGGCGGAAACCGCGGCATCCGCGGGGCAGGGGCGCACGCCCGAAGGCAGCCTCGCCGCGCGCGTCTCGCCGGGCGCCGGCAACGACCTGCGACTGGATGAACTGCACGCGCGATTGCGTGCGCTCGACGACTGAAGCGGAGGCACGGGCATGGCGGCGATCGACACGGGGAACACGCACACCGGCCTGCCCGCGCAGGCATTGCCCTCCTGGCGCCGCGCCGTGCTGAAAGTGGGCAGCAACCTGCTTGCCGCCGACGGCGGCGGCCTCACCCCGCGTCATGCCGAAGCGCTGGCCGGTTTCGTTGCCGCCAGCCATGCCGAAGGCCGAGAAGTGGTACTGGTGTCCTCCGGCGCGGTGGCGGCCGGGCGCGCGCTGCTGCGCCAGCATGCGCGCGACATCGGCGGCCTCGCCGCGCGGCAGGCGCTGGCCGCGCTGGGGCAGGCGCCGATGGTCGCGCTGTGGCAATCGCTGTCCGCGCGGCCGGTGGCGCAGGTGCTGCTGACCCACGACGACCTGCGCAACCGCCGCCGCTACCTCAACGCGCGCGCCACGTTGCGCGAGTTGCTGCAGCTCGGCGTGCTGCCGGTGGTCAACGAGAACGACACCGTGTCGGTGGATGAACTGAAGCTCGGCGACAACGACAACCTTGCCGCCATCGTGGCCGCGCTGGTCGACGCCGACCTGCTGCTGATCGCCTCCGACGTCGATGCGCTGTACAGCGCCGACCCGCGGCGCGATCCCGCGGCCGTGCCGATCGCGCAGGTGGCCGCGCTGACCCCGGAGATCGTCGCGATGGCCGGCGACAGCGGCAGCGCGGCCGGCACCGGCGGCATGCGCACCAAGCTGCAGGCCGCGGCGAAAGCTGCCGCCGCCGGCATCCCCACGGCCTTGTTCAGCGGGCGCGAGGCGGCCACCGTGCAGGCACTGCAGCGCGGGCAGTTGCGCGGCACGCTGATCGCCGCGGCTTCAACGCGACTGCAGGCGCGCAAGTACTGGCTGCGCCACGCACCCGCCGCGCCGGGCCGCATCCGTATCGACGCCGGTGCGGTGAAGGCGCTGGCCGGCGGGCGCGTCTCGCTGCTGCCGGGTGGCGTGCTTGGCGCCGACGGCGAGTTCCACCGCGGCGACCTGGTGGAGATCGTCGACGCGGACGGTGCCGCCGTCGCGCGCGGACTCAGCCAGTACGGCGCCGCCGAAGTGCGCCGTCTGGCCGGCCGGCACAGCCGCGAGATCGACGGCGTGCTCGGCTACAGCTACGGCGACGAGGTGGTGCATCGCGACGACCTCGTCGGCATGAGTCGCCCGGTTGCGTCCGGGCAGGAGATCAGCACATGAGCACGATCCGCGAACAGGCCCTGGCTTGCCGTGACGCCGCCCAAGTCGTTGCGGCGCTGGGCAGCGAGGCGAAGCGCGCGCTGCTGCGCGACATGGCTGCGGCGCTGGAAGCGCAGTCCGCCGCGGTGCTGGCCGCCAACGCCGAAGACATGCGCCAGACCGCGGCGAAAGGCGTGCAGGGCGCCATGCTCGACCGCCTGCGGCTGGACCAGGCACGCGTGGCCGGCATCGCCAACGCGCTGCGCGACGTCGCCGAGCTGCCCGATCCGGTCGGCGTGACGACGCGCCGCGAGACACGGCCGAACGGGCTGTCGGTGGAGCGCGTGCGCATCCCGCTCGGCGTGATCGCGATGATCTACGAGGCGCGTCCGAACGTCACCGCCGACGCCGCCGCGCTGTGCCTGATGGCCGGCAACGCGGTGATCCTGCGCGGCGGCTCCGAGGCGATCCATTCCAACACCGCGATCGCCGCGGCGCTGAAGTCGGCACTGGAGGCGCACGGCGTGCCGACCGCCGCCGTGACCCTCGTCGACGACCTGCGCCGCGAGACGATGGTCGAACTGCTGCAGCTGGTCGACATCGTCGACCTGGCCATCCCGCGCGGCGGCGAAGGCCTGATCCGTTTCGTCGCCGAACACGCGCGCGTGCCGGTGATCAAGCACTACAAGGGCGTCTGTCACCTGTACGTGGATCGCGCCGCCGACCTCGACCTGGCGTTGGACCTGCTGCTCGACGGCAAGACCTCGCGCCCCGGCGTGTGCAACGCGCTGGAGACGTTGCTGGTGCATCGCGACGTCGCCGAAGCGTTCTTGCCACGCGCAACGCAGGCACTGTGCGAGCGCGGCGTCGAGCTGCGCGGCGACGAGCGCAGCCGCGCCCTGGTGCCCGACATGCGCGCGGCGACCGACGACGACTACGCCGCCGAGTTCCTCGACCTGATCCTCGCCGTGCGCGTGGTGGACGACCTCGACGACGCCATCGCCCACATCCGCCGCTACGGCTCCGACCACACCGAAGTCATCGCCACCGCCGACGAAACCGCCGCGCAACGCTTCGTGCAGGCGATCCGTTCCGCCGTGGTGATGGTCAACGCCTCCTCCCGTTTCAGCGACGGCGGTGAACTCGGCCTCGGCGCCGAGATCGGCATCTCCACCACGCGGCTACACGCCTACGGGCCGATGGGCGCCGAGGCGCTGACCATCGAACGCTTCGTGCTGCGCGGCGACGGCCAGGTGCGGCACGCCGAAAGCCGCCGGTGAAGGCGCGCATCGTGCGCCTCAGCCCCGCACGAAGGCGCGCCGCCAGTGCCGCAGTGCACCGGCCGCCACCAGCAGCCAGGCCAGCAGGCTGATGTAGACGCCGAGGTCGGACACCGGCTGCAGCAGATCCAGGTCCAGTGCCTGTGCCAGCGCATTCGTGCCGACCGTGTACATGCCCAGCGGAAACACGATGTCCCAGTCGTCCACCGCGTAGCGCAGGCGCACGTGGCGCATGCCGTGGCGCCACAGCTCGAGGATCGCCAGCAGCGGAATCCACCAGGTGGCGCTGGCCCAGAAGAACAGGGTGAAGCCCTTGACGAAGGGCACCAGCGCACCGAGCGACGGTTGCGCCGGCGCATGCAGCACCAGCAGGCTGCCGGCCAGCGTGGTGATCGCCAGCGCGCCCATGTTGATCCAGTACGGCGGCGTGAAGCCGCTGGCCGGCAGCGGCAGGAACAGCAGGCGGTAGAAGATCAGCGTGATCAGGATCAGGTACAGCGCCGCACCGACCAGGTACAGGCACAGCGCGGCGAACAGCCAGCCGAGCATGGGCGCCGCATGACCGTGCGCCACCAGCAGGGTGAGCGCCACTGCCAGCGCCTGCGTCGACACCACCGCCACCAGCCAGCCGCCATTGATGCTGCGCCGGAAGCCGGGCTTGCGCTGGCCGGTGATCACGGCGAGCAGCAGCAAGTACGACAGGCAGCCCCAGCCGACCGCGCCGAGCACGGTCAACGCGACGGCCCAATGCGGCAGCGGAACCACCAGCACGCACTGGCTGGCCAGCACACCGCTGGCCGCGACGAAGGTGAGAAAGCCCGCGCCCCGCGCCGGGTTGGTGAAGTCGTCCAGCACCTCGCGCCGGGCATGCACGAGGCGCAGCGCGTTCAGCGCCAGCAGCAGCACGAAGGCCACCGCGTTCAGCACGAACAGCGCACGTGCCAGCACGGGCATGCCGTGCTGGCCGGCATCGATGGAGACGATGCCGGTGGCCATCACCAGCGCGAACGCGCCGGGGTCCAGCTTGCGGATGCTCGATGGAAGGGTGCGGCTCGGCATCATCGTCCTGGCTCCGGCGAGCGGCCGTCCGGGTGACGGCCGGCGGGCGATCCATCCTTGGATTCGCCGTGGTTTGCGCCGGTCAGCTCGACGGGGTCAGCAAACGGGTCAGCTGGTCGAGTTGGGCGCGGTAGTGGTCAAGCACCTGCGCAGTGATCGTTGCATAGCGGTTCGCCTCGTCCCAGCGCCGTGCCTCGATCGCCTCACGCACGCCGGGAACCGTCTTGACGCCGTAGCCGGTGAGCATGCCTGGGGCGTAGATGAAGTGCCGGAACCACGGCCGGCCGGGCAGGCCGTCGGCATCGGTCAGCGCCTGTTCCATCCGGCCCATCTGCCGGTTGATCTGGCGCAGCCGCGCGGCGGGCAGGGCAAAGCCGTCGGCGGCCTGCCGCGCGTAGGCGGCCTGGAACGCCTGCGCGCTCTGCTCCAGCTGGCTGGCGGCGCGGTCCAGCGGGGCCAGCTCGATCGCCGGCACATCGGAGTCGCGCGCCGGCGGCAGCAGCGGCCGGGTCGGGTCGCTGTCCAGCGCGTAGGCATGCGCGTCGAGCAACTGGTGCTGTTGCGCCGTTGCCTTGCGCGTCTTCTCGATCAGCTTGTGCAGTTCGCCGACGTAGCGGCCCAGGGTCTGGCTGAAATCGCCGAAGCGCAGCGGCAGCACATCGGCATCGGCGCTGCGCAACACGATGTGGCCGGCCACCTTGGCCAGCGCCACGCCGTACTCGAAGGTGGGATCGCCGAAGCGGGCGTAATGGTCGAACGAGTCGTAGCGCGAGTGATAGATGCCGGCATTGTCGTCCTCGCCGCCGAAGCCCAGGTCGAGCGAGGCGATGCCGAGATGTTCCAGGAACGGGCTGTAATCGGAGCCGGAGCCCAGTGCCTCGATCGGCAAATCGCCGCCGCTGGCTGCCGCCTTGGCATTGGCCTTGGCTTCGGGTTTCGCCTTGGGATCGCTGCCTTCGATCATCAGGTGCGCCCGCCAGCGCTTGCCCACGCTCACGCGGGTTTCCGGATCGGTCACGCCGTCGGCGACCTGGTTGACCAGATGCTGCAGCGAATGGCTGCCGCCGGCGCCGAGGAAGCCGCGGCCGTTGGTATCCGAGTTGATGTAGAGCACGGCCTTGGCCTGCAGCTCCTTCGCGTGCGCCTCGGCCCATTCGGTGGAACCGAGCAGGCCCGGTTCCTCGCCGTCCCAGCTGGCGTAGACCAGGGTGCGCTGCGGCCGCCAACCCTGCTTGAGCAGGCCGCCGATGGCCTTGGCCTCGGCCATCAGGGCTACGTTGCCGGCCAGCGGGTCCCATGCGCCGAACACCCAGCCGTCGTGGTGGTTGCCGCGGATGATCCACTGGTCCGGCGCGCGGGCGCCCTCGATCTTCGCGATCACGTCGTAGATCGGCTTGCGGTTCCAGTCCGACAGCACGGTCAGGTGCGCCTTGGCCGTGCTCGGGCCCACGTGGTAGGTCAGCGGCAGTGCGCCGCGCCAGGCTGCGGGTGCCACCGGGCCGCCCAGCGACTTCAGCAGCGGCGTGGCGTCGGCGTAGGAGATCGGCAGCACCGGAATCTTCAGCAGGGTCTTCGCGTCCTTGATCGCCAGCCGCTTGGCGCCGGGCGTGGAGCCGATGCCGGGGGTCAGCGGATCGCCGGGATATTGCTGCATGTCGGCGACCGAGCCGCGCTGCACGCCTTCGGGCGGGCGCCAGCCGCCTTCGGGCCAGGTGTCGCCCTGGGCGTAGCCGTCATCGTGCGGGTCGGAGTAGATCAGGCAGCCGACCGCGCCATGCTCCTGCGCCAGCTTCGGCTTGAGCCCGCGCCAGCCGCCGCCGTAGCGGGTGATAACGATCTTGCCGCGCACGTCGATGCCGCGGCGCACCAGCTCCTTGTAGTCGTCCGGCATGCCGTAGTTGGCGTAGACCAGTGGTGCGGTGACATCGCCGTCGCCGCCGTAGACGTTGTATGGCGGCAGCGCGCCGGGCAGCGCCGAAGTGGCATCGCCGGCGACCGGCGGCTCGTGCAGGGTGGCGGTGAACGGCTGCGGCCCGAGCAGTTCCAGCGCGACTTTCTTCGGCGTCGGATACAACACCTCGAACGTCTCGATGTGCGCATCCCAGCCCCAGGCGCGGAACTTCTCCAGCATGAACTCGGCATTCGCCTTGTCGTGCGGCGAGCCGACCTGGTTCGGCGCCGATGCCATCTGCTTCAACCAGTCGCGCAGCTCGGCCGGGTCGAGCTGGGCGTCGAAACGTCGTTCCAGGTCGAGTTGGGTGGTGGCATGCGCGGGCGTGAAGCCGAGCAGGCCGGCTTGCGATGGGGCGGCGGGTTCCGCTCCGACGGCGGCGAAGGTCGCAAGCGCACACGCCGTGGCAAGCAGTACGCGCATTCTGTGGTGGGTCATGGAATCAGTTCCCCTGGTCGACGGAGGGTTGCGCCACGTCGCCGCGAACCGGCGTGGACACGGGCCCGGCAGTGGCTGCCGGGGGCTGGGAGGGCGGTGGCCGCGGGTTGCGGTCCCTGATCGTGACGTTCTGTGAAAACAGCGTGGCGTTGTTCTCGCCGCTGTAGACCACGCGGTACTTGCCGGGCCGCAGGTAGAGCTCGCTGGCGGGCGCCGCGCCGCCGCTGCGCACGCGGTCGCTGGGCACGGCGTTGAGCGGCACCGGATCGAGCACCACGCGATCGGCCGGGATGGCATCGTTGCCTTCGCTGGCGTAACGCGCCTCCACCATGCAGGGAAAATGCTGGTTGCAGCGTTCGCCATCCACGTAATACGGCTTGCGTTCGCCGCCCAGGCTGAGCCAGGTCGGGCGGCCGCGACGCATGGATGTCGGCGGGAACCACACGCTGAGGTCGTAGCCCGGCCGCAACGACCACGGTTTGCCGGCGTCGTCCACGAACACGATGGGGCCGGTCGGTTGCAACTTCTTCATGACCGGCTCGTAGTACGGATGATTGCCGCCGACATCGGGGTGGTCGTACAGCATGGTCTGCTCGACGGTGAGCGGGTCGATGTCGATCAGCCGGCGCAGGTGCTGGGCCATCGAGGCGCCGCCCAGGTAGGCGCCGGATTCCTGGATGTGCGCGTAGCCGGCGTTGACCACCACGCGCGCGTCGGGATGGTCCTTGAACACCTGCCGGTACAGGTTGCGCGCCTGCTCCGCTTCGCGTGCGTCGCCGGAGGCATCGGACAGCGCCTCGTAGCCGACCACCTTGTAGCCGAGCCGCAACGCGGTGCGCACCATTTCCGCGCAGACCGGTTCCTGCGTGTAGAAGCCGCTGTCCTTGGTCGGGTATCCCCGCGCCTGCAGCCCCTTGTCGGTCTGGTAGACCGTCTCGGCCGCGAAATAGTCGTAACCCTCGGCGCGCAGTCGCGCCAGCATCTGCACCGTCAGGCTGCGGGTGAGCGGGATGTTGTGCGCCTCGTTGAAGAACACCGCCCGGCGCCCTTTCGCCAGCCGCGCGATCGCCGTCAGGGCAGACTCGGCGTGGTGGACCCCGTCGTCCAACGGCAAGGGGCGGTCGTCGGGCAACGCTCCCTGCCTGATCGAGAAGCTGGTCGCCGCGTCCGGGTAATCGCCGATGAAGGTCTGATACCAGCTCAGGTACTGGCTGAAAATGACCTGGAAAGCAGGGTCGTTGTTGCCGACGGAGGCGTAGCGCATCACCTGGAACTGGGCCAGCAGGCCGTTGCGCTTGTCGGCGTCGCGCATGATCGCCTCGGATTCCTGCGACGCCTTGAGTTGCCTGGCCTGCCAGTGCGCCGGCGATTGCGCATGGCCGGAGCCGGGCAGGCCGGCGATCGCGGCGCAGGCGGCGGCGAACAGAATGCTGGTACAGCGCATGGAACCTCCCGTGAGTCGGTGGGTTTGCGTGGCCATCCCGCGGCGGTGGAACCGCAACCCGTGCACGTTACCGCAAGCACCATCGCATGCCTGTGCCTGTCGACACAGTGTCATCACGCTCAAAGCGGAGCACAATCGGGAACCCCGCCTGCCGATGGAGTACGCCATGCGCCATGCCATGCTTGCCCTCCTGCTGACCCTTCCGTTCCCCGCCGTGGCGACCGCCCAGGTTGCCGACCTGCACAGCGGCGCGATCACCGCTGCCGTGCAGAAAGGCGTCGACGATCCGGCGCGCGCGGCGGACCGCCACGAGGATGCGCGCCGCAAGCTGGCGCTTGTCATGACCTTCGCCGAGGTCAAGCCCGGCCAGAACGTGCTCGAACTGGTGCCAGGCAGTGGCTACTGGACGCGGGCGTTCAGCGCCATCGTCGGGCCCACGGGCCACGTCTATACCGTCTGGCCGGACGAGATGGGCAAGTACTCCGCCAAGAGCCTGGCCAACTGGCAGAAGCTGGCGGCCACGCCGCACTACGCCAACGTGAGCCTGCTGCAGCAGCCGGCGGCCAAGCTGAGCGTGCCGGTGCCGGTGGACCTGGTATTCACCTCGCAGAACTACCACGACTACCACGACCCGTTCATGGGCCCGGTCGACATGGCCAGCTTCGACAAGCAGGTCTACGACGCGCTCAAGCCCGGCGGCCTGTTCGTGGTGATCGACCACGTCGCCCCCGCCGGCTCCGGCCTGGCCGATACCGACACTCTGCATCGCATCGACCCGGAGGTCGTCAAGCGCGAAGTCGAGGCCGCCGGCTTCGTCTTCGACGGCGAAAGCAATGCCCTGCGCAACCCGGCCGACACGCATGCCACCAAGGTGTTCGACAAGTCGATACGCGGCCACACCGACCAGTTCATCTATCGGTTCCGCAAGCCGGCGAAGTAGGCGTGGTCGAAGGGTACGACATGCAGCGCGTCCAGCTTGCGCCCGTGCCGATGGTATTGCTGCTGGCGAGCAGGGATTCCCGCCAGCGTGCCCCGGGAAGCAGGCCGTGATCGCTGGCGAGCCAACTCCGGACGCTGTCGCCGCCGATCCCCCGCCACAGCGCCCGCCTGAGCCCGACGCCGCCGACTGCTGCGGTGAGGGTTGCGTGCGTTGCGTCTACGACATCCACGACGAAAAACTGGAGCGCTACGAACAGGCACTGGCGGCGTGGCGTGCACGGCATCCGGGGAAATGAGCCCGTTGCCAACCTTTCGGTAGCCATCCATGTGGAACGCCATCACCCGCGCCGTCAGCCCTTCCATCGCCCGTTGCGAGCTGTCGCACCTCGCGCGTGTGCCGATCGACCTGGAGCTCGCACGCATCCAGCACGGCAACTATCTGCGTGCGCTGGAACGCGCCGGCTGTGACGTGCTGGTTCTGCCGGCCGAAGTCGAACTGCCCGATTCGGTGTTCGTCGAGGATGTGGCGATCGTGCTGGACGAGTTGGCCGTGCTGACACGGCCCGGCGCCATGTCACGGCGCGCCGAAGTCGCCACTGTGGCCGACCCGTTGCGTCGATACCGGCCTTTGCAGGCGATCGAGGCCCCGGCCACCCTGGACGGCGGCGATGTGCTGCGCATCGGCCGCACGCTTTATGTCGGCCAATCCGTCCGCAGCAATCCGGATGGACTGGGCCAGTTGCGCAACCGGCTCGCCCCGTTCGGCTATGTCGTCGAAGGCGTGCCCACGCGCGACTGCCTGCATCTGAAATCGGCGGTCACCGCCTTGTCCGATGACAGCGTGGTGCTGCAGCCGGCTTGGGTGGATCGCGAATACTTCGCCGCATTCCACATCATCGAGGTCGATCCCGCCGAAGCGCATGCCGCCAACGTCTTGCGCATCGGCGATGAGCTGATCATGCCGACCAGCTTCCCCCGCACACGACAACGGCTGCTCGATGCCGGCTTTCAGGTGACGACCGTCGACGTGTCCGAACTGCAAAAAGCCGAAGGTGCGGTGACCTGTTGCAGCCTGGTATTTCGTTCGGTGACGTGAGCGCATCGCTGTTTCGCACCCCTGAGTCGGGCTTCCGTCGGCGGCTGCGGCGTTTCGTCGGGCCGCCGGGGATTTCCCGCGTCTCGGCCACTATTCTCGATCGCACTCCCAAGTCAGCGGAACTGTCGTCGTGATCAGAAGCTTCTTCTTCTACCTGCGCCTCATCGTGGCCTGGTACCTGCTGGTGCTGCTGGCGACGTTGTCCGTGAGCTGGATCTGGTCGGGGTTGGGCAGCCTGGTGCAGTTGCTGGGGCTGGTGGTGATCGTGTTCGTGGTGATCCGCGCGCATTCGCACCTGGTGCGGGTGCGCATGATCGCGGGCAAGCTGACCTCGGCGACGCTGGCCACCCGGCAACGGCGGCAGATCGAGGCGCCGTTCGAGGCGGAGGAGGCGTTCGAGCTGCTGGACGCCGCGATTCGCGAGCTGCCGGGCGTGGAGCAGGTGGACCGCGCGCGCAACCACCTGCAGATTCGCGCCACCGCGGTCTACGCCGACCCCTATGACCTGGCGCAGCTGGGGCGCTGGAACCCGATGCGCTGGATCGTCAGCCAGCGCAACCGCATCCTGGCCACGGTCAATCGCGGCGACGGCAGCAGCAGCTTCAGCCTGGTCTGCGAGCCGTGCAGCGCGCCGTGGAGCGACTGGCTGCAGGTGGACGATGGCGTCAACCTGGAGAACCTCGAGGCGATCGCCCGCGCGGTGACGCTCGGCGTGGCCAGCCGCCGCCGCGGCGAGCAGGCGGCGGCGGCGCAGACGGCGACCGAGAAGGAGCTGGCGATCGCCAGGCTCAGCCTGCTGCAGGCGCAGGTGGAGCCGCACTTCCTGTACAACACGCTGGCCAGCGCGCAGGTGCTGGTGCGCAGCGACCCGGCCGGGGCGGATGCGATGCTGGGCCACCTGATCCAGTACCTGCGTCACTCGCTGCCGCGCGCCGACCGCGCGCTCGCCAGCCTGGGCGAGGAACTGGAGCGCTCGCGCGCCTACCTGGCGATCATGAAGATCCGCATGGGCGCACGCCTGAACGTGCAGATCGACGTGCCGGACGAACTGCTGGCCACGCCGCTGCCGCCGATGCTGCTGCAGACCCTGGTGGAAAACGCGATCAAGCACGGCCTGGAGCCGCGGCCCGGCGACGGCACGGTGTGGATCTTCGCGCGCCGGCAGGATGGCCGCCTGGCGGTGACCGTGGCCGACGACGGCAAGGGTTTCGGCGCGCAGGAAAGCGGCGCGGGCATCGGCCTGAAGAACGCGCGCGAACGGCTGAAACTGATCTATGCCGGCCAGGCCAGCCTGGCCATCGCGGCGAACTTCCCGCAGGGCGTCGCCGCCACCATCAACGTGCCGGAGCACTACAACGAGGAGCAGGCCCATGGCTAAGGGTGTGATCGCCGAAGACGAGGTCTTGCTGCGCCAGTCGCTGCGTGCCGCGCTGGAGACGGCATGGCCGCAGCTGGACATCGTCGCCGAGTGCGAGGACGGCGCCAGCGCGCTGGAGGCGATCGTCGAGCATCGGCCCGAAGTGGCCTTCCTCGACATCCGCATGCCCGGCCTCACCGGCCTCGAAGTCGCCACCGCCGCGGCCGAAGCGTGCCCGGCCACCCAGGTGGTGTTCGTCACCGCGTATGACCAGTACGCCATCGACGCCTTCGAGCGCGGCGCGATCGACTACCTGCTCAAGCCGGTCGTCCCGGAACGGTTGCGCGCCACCGTGGAGCGCGTGCAGTCGCGCGTGGGCGCGGATCGGTCCGACACTGCCTCGCTGGCCGACCTGGTCCGGCAGATCGGCAGCCGGCTGGGGCCGGCGCGCCAGCAACCGCCGCTGAGCTGGGTCACCGCCAGCACGGGGCGGGAGACGCGGCTGATCCTGCTCGACGACGTCGCCTATTTCCGCGCGGACAACAAGTACACCACCGTGGTCACCGCCGAGGGCGAGGCGCTGCTGCGCACGCCGATCCGCGAACTGCTGGAGGTGCTCGACCCGACCGTGTTCAAGCAGATCCACCGCGGCACCGTGATCAACATGAAGGCGGTCGCCGCCGTCACCCGCGACGACACCGGCAAGGGCATCGTGCGCCTGCGCGAGCGGCCGGAAACGCTCAGCGTGAGCGCGCCGTTCATGACCCTGTTTCGCAACATGTAACTGCCGCGTTCGCAACGGTTTGTCGGGAGGACGGCCATGCACTATCTCATCGCGCTGATCTGGCTGGTGCTCTCGCTGGCCGGGGTGGAGGGCTACGGCAGCCAGTCGCATGCCACGCGCGCCAGCGTCAACGGCGTCGACGTGCTTTACAGCCGTACGCGGATTGTGGCCGACATCGCCGACATCACCTGCGTGCGCAGCGCCAGCGGGCGTTGCCATTACCGTTTGCTGGCGTGCCCGACGCCGGCCGCGCACGCGACCAAGGCGCCGGCCTGCGAGCAGGCCGGCGCACGGCAGTTCGTGCTGGCGAGCGGAGCAAGCCGGGACGTCGCGGGCCTGCCCGCACGCTTCATGCTTTGCGTGGGTGCCGGCGACGGCGGCGTCGGCGCGGAATGCAACATGCTTTCCGCATCGCGTTCGCCGCTTGCCGGCTGGTGAGCGGCGGAGCTACTTGTCCTTCTTTTTTTCTTGCTTGGCGGCGCGCTTTTCCTTCAGCGTTTTCTCCGGCTTCTTCTTTTCGCTCTTCTTCGAATCCATGCCCTTGCTCATGCGCGGCTCCTCGATGTGGACGATGGTGGTGGCGGCAAGTCTAGGCGTTTCCTCGACCAAACGGGAGTCGTTGCCGTCGCCGATCAGGCCGTGGCCACGCCGGCGGCGAAGTGCTGGCCGAGGTCGCGCTGGCAGCGTGCGAGCACGGCCGGCGGCATGACGCCCGGCCAGCTGTGCGCCAGGTCCGCATCGGCGGGGAACTCGCCGTTTTCCACCAGCAGGCTCAGGCTGGCCAGACTGTCGGCCACCGCCAGCGCGCGGCCCAGCGGCGAGGTGGCTGCGCTGACCTCGCCCTGGCACTCGGCCAGGGCGCCGAGCACGCGCGCCGGCAGCCCCCATTGGCGGGCAGCCTGCAGCGAGAGTTGCGCGGCCAGCATCGCGCAGTGCCGCACGAAGCCCGCCGACAACGGCGGTGGCGGCGCCCCGGGCAGCAGTTGATCCAGCAGGCGCACCACCGCGCCCGTACCGGCATGGCGCACGATCCCGGCCAGATAGGCCTCGAACGCATCGCAGCCGGTGGTGCGCCCCAGCCACGCGCAGGCATGCGCGCAGCGTTCCGCGTGGCCCCACAGGCGCCCGCCTGCCGCGTGGCCCATGCTGCCGGTGTTGCCCTGCAGGATCGGCTTCATCACGTGCAGGGTGATCACCCGGCGCAGGCCGTCCTGGCCGAGCAGCACCACCGCCTGTTGCAGGCTGCTGATCGGTTGTGCCGAACGGTAGAACACGGTGCTGGTGGCGCGCATGACCTCGCCCACCATCAGCGGGTCGCGGCCGACCAGCTTGGCCAGTTCGGCGCCTGCAGCCTCGTCGCTCTTGAGGGTGCGCAGCAGTTGCGGCAGCACGGTCGGCAGGCGCGGCAGGCTGCGCAGGTCGAAGCGAGCGCCGAGCAGCTCCAGTCGCCGCAGCAGGGCCGCTTCGGCCGGCAGCGGGTCATCCTGGCGGGGCGGCGGCAGGCCGAGCACGAGCCGGTGGAAGCGCTCGTCGATCAAGGCCAGCGACGGCGTTTCCGTCGCGGCGTGGGCGACGGCGGGCGACGGGACGGCGGCAGGGGCCGGCGACCGCGCCTTGCTGGCGCGCTGCGGACTGGCCTTTGCCTTGCGTCGCGAAAACACGCGCCGCCACATGTTTCCCACCATGGGGACTGCCCCTCTGTCGCGCCGTGTCGTCGATGGTTCGCTCCCGTTAGCGGCCGCGCGGCGGGAAAGTTGAGCCGACGGCCGCCGCGCGTGGCTGTGGCTGGCAATGAACCGGTTCGCCCCCAGATAGGGTGCTTCCGTCATCCGGGATTGCGCCATGATTCCATTTTCCATCCTCGACCTGGCCCCGATCACCGAAGGCAGCGACGCGGGCCAGGCCTTCCGCAACACGCTGGACCTGGCGCAGCTGGGCGAGCGGCTCGGCTACCGGCGCTACTGGCTGGCCGAGCACCACAACATGCCCGGCATCGCCAGCGCGGCCACCGCCGTGCTGATCGGCCATGTCGCCGCCGGCACCTCGACGATCCGCGTGGGCGCCGGCGGCATCATGCTGCCCAACCACGCGCCGTTGCAGGTGGCCGAGGCGTTCGGCACGCTGGCCTCGCTGCATCCGGGCCGCATCGATCTGGGCCTGGGGCGTGCGCCGGGCACCGACCAGCCCACGGCGCGGGCGCTGCGCCGCTACTTCGACAGCGCCGACGCGTTCCCGCAGGACGTGCTGGAGCTGCTTGGCTATTTCGAGCCGGCGCAGCCCGGCCAGCCGGTGCGCGCGGTGCCCGGCGCCGGCATCGAGGTGCCGGTGTGGCTGCTGGGGTCGAGCCTGTTCAGTGCGCGGCTGGCGGCGCAGCTGGGGTTGCCGTTCGCGTTCGCCTCGCACTTCGCGCCGGATGCGATGGACGAGGCGCTGGCGTTGTATCGGCGCAACTTCGTGCCCTCGGCGCGGTTGCAGCAGCCGTATGCGATGCTCGGCATCAACGTGGTCGCCGCCGACAGCGACGCCGAGGCGCGGCGATTGTTCACCACCCAGCAGCAGAGCTTCATCAACCTGCGTCGCGGCAAGCCCGGCCTGATCCCGCCGCCGATCGACGACATCGAGGCGTACTGGACGCCGCCGGAGAAGCTGATGGTCGAGCGCGCTCTGGCCTGCGCGGTGGTCGGCGATGCGGTCACGGTGAAGGAGGGCATCGCGGCCTTCGTGGCCCGCCACCGGCCGGACGAGTTGATGCTGACTGCCAACATCTTCGAGCACTCGGCGCGACGACATTCGTTCGAGATCGCCGCGGCGGCACGCGAGGCATGAGCTTCGCCACGGATGCGGTCGGCGTCGGCCATAATGGGCGTTCCCCCGTCGACGCATTGAAGCCACGCCACCGATGAAAACCCCCAAGGGCCTGCAGGAGCTGATCGACGACGGCATGATCGACCAGGTGCTCAGGCCGCTCAAGAGCGGCAAGGAAGCCTCGGTGTATGTCGTGCGCTGCGGCGACGAGGTGCGCTGCGCCAAGGTCTACAAGGACATGGCCCAGCGCAGCTTCCAGGCGCGCGTGCAATACCAGGAAGGGCGCAAGGTACGCGGCAGCCGACAGGCGCGGGCGATGGGCAAGGCGACGAAGTTCGGCCGCCGCGAGGCCGAGGAGGCATGGAAGAATGCCGAGGTCGACGCCCTGTACCAGCTGGCCGCCGCCGGCGTGCGCGTGCCGCGGCCGTACGGCTACTTCAACGGCGTGCTGGTGATGGAACTGGTCACCGATGCGGACGGCCATTCCGCGCCGCGGCTCGGCGAGGTCGAACTGTCCGCCGACGAGGCGCGCGCGTATCACCGCTTCCTGATGCAGCAGGTGGCCCGCATGCTGTGCGTGGGGCTGATCCATGGCGACCTGTCCGAGTACAACGTGCTGGTCGGCCCGCACGGCCCGGTCATCATAGACCTGCCGCAGGCGGTCAGCGCGGCGGGCAACAACAGCGCGCGCACGATGCTGCGGCGTGACGTGGGCAACATCACCATCAGCCTGTCGCGCTTCGCGCCCGAGCTGCTGGACACCCACTACGGCGAGGAGATGTGGGCGCTGTACGAACTGGGCGAGCTGCATCCCGATACCGAACTGACCGGCCGGTTCGAGTTCGACGAGCACATCGCCGACGTCGACAGCGTGATGCAGTCGATCATCGACGCCCGCGAGGAAGCGATCATCCGCCAGCAGGGCAGGGAAGCGGCGGAGCGGGAATTGTAGGAGCGCCCGGTGGGTCGCCAATCACGATGGCGGGCACTGCCCGCCGGGGTCGAGCCGCCTCAGGGCTTCTGGACGTCCAAAAGCTCGACGTCGAACACCAGCGAGGCGTTCGGCGGGATGTCGTCGCCGGCGCCGCGCGCGCCGTAGCCCAGCGCGGCGGGGATCAGCAGGGTGCGCTTGCCGCCCACGCGCATGCCGGCCACGCCCTGGTCCCAGCCGGCGATGACGTTGCCGGCGCCGAGCACGAAGGAGAACGGCTCGCCATGATCGCGCGAGCTGTCGAACTGGCTGCCGTGCTTGTTGCCGGCAGTTTCGTCGTACAGCCAGCCGGTGTAGTGCACGGTGACCTTCATGCCCGCCATGGCCTCGGCGCCGGTGCCGACCTTGCTGTCGACGACGGTGAGCTGGTCCACGCTGCCGCGGGTTTGTTGCGGCGCCGGCGCCGAGCAGGCGACGAGCGAAATCAGGGCGAACAGGGAAAGCAACCAGCGCATGGAAAGACTCCTGGGCAAGGGGGCAGCGGATGTCCCGATCAAGTCTCGGGTTTGGCATTCCGACTTTCGTCGGGGCGAGAACCGGATGGGGTTTTTCTTGAGGGAGCCGCGATTATCCGGCAATCGACCGGCGCGTGCCTGCCGCGGTGAGCTCGCACGGGTCAGGCTGCCGCCGTGCCGGCGATAGCGGACCAGCAGCCGACATGCCGGTCAGCTCACTGCTTCGGCGCTCGCCATGCGGATCTGCGGATCGACCGCCACGGCATCGGCATCGTTCATCAGTTGCAGCTGGCCGTCCTGGATCAGCACCTGCAGGCGCATGCCCCGCTGCAGCAGGGTGACCAGTGCGGCGACGGTGTCGGCGCTGATGTCCAGCACGCTGAGATTGCGGTGGCGAGCCAGCGTGGCGGCGTGGCGGTTCCACCAGAGCTCCGCCGCGTTGCCGCCGTAATTGATCACCACCACCTGGCGCGCACGGCCGCAGGCCTTGCGGACGCGCGTCTCGTCGGGCTGACCCACGTCGATCCACAACTCGATCTCGTCGGTATACGCCTTGCGCCACAGCGCCGGCTCGTCCTCGTCGCTGAGGCCCTTGCCGAACTCCAACCGCTCGTCCGCATGCATGGCGAACGCGAGCAGCCGCACCATCAGGCGCTCCTCGGTTTCCGACGGGTGGCGCGCCAGGGTCAGCGCATGGGTGGCGTAGTAATGCCGGTCCATGTCGCTGATCTGCAGTTCGACCTTGTAGATGGTGGAGTTGAGTGCCATGCGCATGCCGGAGGACAACAGCCGAGCATTGTACGCGGCATGGCGCCGACCTGCCGCCGACCTGCGGCTAGACTGGCCCGATCATGCCGAACGTTCCTTTCCGTCCTGACCGTGGCGCCAGCACGGTGCACCTGCCGCCAGGGTCCTGGCGAAGCGCGCTCGACGCGCTGTGCGCGCACTTTCCCGCGATCAGTCGTGCGCAATGGCTGGATCGGATCGCGCGCGGCCGCGTGCTGGACGGGGATGGCGTGGCGATCGACGCGCAGGTGCCGTACCGCGCGGGAATGCGCCTCCACTACTACCGCGAGGTGGCGGACGAGGCGGAGATACCGTTCGTCGAGACGATCCTGCACGCCGATGAGCATCTGGTGGTGGCGGACAAGCCGCACTTCCTGCCGGTGACGCCCGCCGGCGCCTACGTCGAGCAGACGCTGTTGCGGCGGCTGATGCGGCGGCTCGGCAATCCGCAACTGGTGCCCCTGCACCGGATCGATCGCGCCACCGCAGGGCTGGTGCTGTTTTCGGCCAACCCGGCCAGCCGCGCGTCTTACCAGGCGCTGTTTCGCCAACGGCGCATCGACAAATGGTACGAAGCGTTGGCGCCGGCCTTGCCGGCAGAGGTTTTCCCGCTGTGCCGGCGCTCACGCATCGTGCGGGGCGAACCGTTCTTCCGCATGACCGAAGCCGGGGGCGAACCCAACAGCGAGACCCGCATCGAGGTGATCGAACGCGGCGGCATCGACTGGCGCTATGCGCTGCGTCCGGTGACCGGGCGCAAACACCAGTTGCGCATCCACATGGCGGCGCTGGGCGCGCCGATCCGCAATGACCCGCTGTATCCCGAACTGGCCGTCGCAGCCGCGGACGACTATCGACGTCCACTGAAGCTGCTGGCGCGGGAGCTGGCGTTCGTCGATCCGCTGTCGGGCGAATTCCGCCGCTTCCGCAGCGGGTTGACGCTCGGCGACGATCTCGCCTGATCGAGGTGGGGCCGGCGGGCGATGCCCGCCCTACGCCTGCACTTGTCACGATGAGCGCCCGAATGCCTACAAGGGCCAGGCGGGTCGTAGGGCGGGCACCGCCCGCCGGTCCGTGCCGCGGTGTGGCTACTCCGCCGGCGTCTTGTGCTTGTAGCGGCACAGGTCGCGGATCACGCAGTGCGGGCAATCCGGCTTGCGCGCCTTGCACACGTAGCGCCCGTGCAGGATCAGCCAGTGGTGGGCGTCCTGCCTGAACTCGGCCGGGATCACCTTGACCAGCTTGTCCTCCACCGTGCGCACGTCCTTGCCGGGCGCCAGCCCGGTGCGGTTGGCGACGCGGAAGATGTGCGTGTCGACCGCGATGGTCGGCTCGCCGAAGGCGGTATTGAGCACCACGTTGGCGGTCTTGCGGCCCACGCCGGGCAGCGCTTCCAGCGCCTCGCGGGTACGCGGCACCTCGCCGCCGTGCTGCTCGATCAGCAGCCGGCACAGCGCGATCACGTTCCTGGCCTTGGCGTTGAACAGGCCGATCGTGCTGATGTAGCGCTTCAGCCCATCCTCGCCGAGGTCGAGGATGGCCTGCGGTGTGTTCGCCACCGGATAGAGCTTGCGGGTCGCCTTGTTCACGCCAACGTCGGTGGCCTGCGCCGACAGCACCACCGCCACCAGCAACTCGAACGGGGTGCCGTACAGCAGCTCGGTGGTCGGATGCGGGTCGAGTTCGCGCAGGCGCGTGAACAGTTCCACCACGTCGGCGCGCTTCATGAGGACTTCTTCGCCTTCGCGCGTGCCAGCGCCGCCAGCACCGGATTGGTCGACGCGGCGGCATCCACCGCGGCCTTGCGTGCGGCCAGCTCGGCGTCACGCTCGGCGCGTTCGCGCGCCAGCCGGGCGCCGCGGCGCTGGAAGTGAGCGCGTGCGGCATCCGCGTGCGCCTGATCGATCTGCCCCATCGGCATCGGCACCAGTTCGATGCAATCCACCGGGCACGCCGGCACGCACAGCTCGCAACCGGTGCAATCGTCGGCGAGCACGGTGTGCATCAGTTTCGGCGCGCCGATGATGGCGTCGACCGGGCAGGCCTGGATGCATTTGGTGCAGCCGATGCAATCGGCTTCCACGATGCGCGCAAGCATGCGTGGCTTCTCGATGCCGCAGGCGGGGTCCAGCGGCAGCGGTGGCCGGCCCAGCAAGTTCGCCAGTTTCGCGATGCCGGCCGCGCCGCCGGGCGGGCAGCGGTTGATCGCCGCCTCGCCACGCGCGATCGCCTCGGCATACGGCCGGCAGCCGTGGTAGCCGCATTGCTCGCACTGCGTCTGCGGCAGCAGCGCGTCGATGCGGTCGGCCAGGACGGCGATGGGATCACTCATGCGCGGTGCGGGGTGGGCGATAATCGACGCCCATTGTCCCGCAATTGCCGATCACTTGTTGGAGTGTCGCCATGAAACCGTCGTTCCTCGCTTCCCTGTTGCTGGCTGCCGTGCTCGGTGCCGGCGGCTCGATCCTCCTGACCCATGCCGGCACGGCGCAGGCGCAATCGAGCGCCACCGCCGACACGGTGACCGTCTTCGTCGACGCCACGCTGGGTTTCCGCAAGAAGCACATGGCGAACCAGCTCACGAAATCCCACGCCGACTACGCCGCGCGCGGCTACCGCTACGTGGACATGGCGCCGTACAACGAGAACGGCGACCTGGTCGGCTTCTTCGTGACCTACACGAGGCAGTGAACGGTCCGCTGTATCGAGGGCGGGAGCGCACCGCGTGCGCTCCTGCGGGTCGCTCGCCGTAAGGTGGGCAGTGCCCGCCCTGCGTGTCAGCGCACGCTGGCGCCGGGCCTGGCGCCCTGGTCGGCATCGAGCAGGAACAGGTCGCTGCCGCCGTCGCCGGCGGACAGGATCATGCCTTCGGACAGGCCGAAGCGCATCTTGCGCGGGGCCAGGTTGGCGATGAACACCACGTTGCGGCCGACCAGTTTTTCCGGTTCGGCGTAGGCGGCGCGGATGCCGGAGAAGATCTGCCGCTTGCCGAGTTCGCCGGCGTCCAGTTCGAAGCGCAGCAGCTTGTCCGAGCCTTCCACGAATTCGCAGGTGGTGACCTTGCCGATGCGCAGGTCGAGCTTGGCGAAGTCGTCGATGGAGATGAGGCCGGGATTCGCCCCTTCGACAGGCTCGGGACGGTGGATCCCGGATTCGGGGTTCGTCACGGCAGATTTCGACTTGTCGTTCATGGATTTCTTCGCCGGGGCAGCCGGCGCGGCGGGAACGGATGCGCCAAGCGATTCCCTGGAGGCCTCGACCATCGCCTCGATGCGCTTGGCATCGAGGCGGGCCAGCAGCGGCTCGAAGGTGTTGACGCGGTGGCCGTGCAGTTCGCGGCGGGCGTCGTCGAAGCTGGCGACGGGTGCGGCGAGGAATTGTTCGGCGGCTGCCACGGTGGCCGGCAGCACCGGCTTGAGCAAGCCTGACAGCAGGCGGAAGCCGTGCAGGGCCAGCGTGCAGACCTGCTGCAGTTCGGCGCGGCGGGCGTCGTCCTTGGCGATCAGCCACGGCGCCCTGGTGGCGATGTAGCCGTTGACCAGGTCGGCGATGGCGACGAAACGACGAGTCACCTCGGCGAACTCGCCGGCGTCGTACAGCGCGTCGACGCCGTCGTAGTGCGACAGCAGGGTTTGCCACAGCGCCGCTTCCTCCGCCTCGAAACGGTCGGCCAGCCTGCCGTCGAAAAACTTCTGCACGAAGCCGGCGGTGCGGCTGGCGATGTTCACCCACTTGCCGATCAGGTGCGAGTTGACCCGTTCCTCGAATGCCTTGAGATCGAGGTCCACGTCGACCGGCGCCGCGCTGAGCATGGTGGCGAAGTTGTAGCGCAGGAATTCCGGGTGGATGCCGGCGTCGAGATAGGTGCGCGCCTGGATGAAGGTGCCGCGCGACTTGGACATCTTGGCTCCGTTCACCGTCAGGTAGCCGTTGACGTGCAACGCGGTGGGCGTGCGGAAACCCGCGCCATGCAGCATCGCCGGCCAGAACAGGCCGTGGAAGTTGATGATGTCCTTGCCGATGAAGTGATGCATCTCGGCGGTGCTGTCGGGGCCGAGGAAGTCGTCGAACTTCAGGCCGGTCCTGTCGCACAGCGCCTTGAAGCTGGCCAGGTAGCCGACCGGCGCATCCAGCCACACGTAGAAGAACTTGCCCGGCGCGTCGGGGATCGGGAAGCCGAAGTAGGGCGCGTCACGCGAGATGTCCCAGTCCTTCAGGCCGCCATCCAGCCATTCGCGCAGCTTGGCGGCGACGCCGCTGTCGGCCACCGGCTTGCCTTGGGTGAACTTGCCGGCGAACCAGTCGCGCAGCAGCGATTCGAACTTGCCCAGCTCGAAGAAGTAGTGCTCCGAACCGCGCAGCACCGGGGTGGCGCCGGACATCACCGAATACGGGTTGATCAGGTCGGTGGGCGCATAGGTGGCGCCGCAGTTTTCGCAGTTGTCGCCGTACTGGTCCGGCGTGCCGCATTTCGGGCAGGTGCCCTTGATGTAGCGGTCCGGCAGGAACATCTGCTTCTCGGGATCGAACAGCTGCTGGATGTTGCGCCTGGCGATGCAGCCGCTGTCGCGCAGGCGCGTGTAGATCAGCGAGGCCAGCTCGCGATTCTCGTCCGAGTGGGTCGTGTGGTAGTGGTCGAAGCTGAAGTGGAAATCGCCGAAATCGGCTTCATGACCTGCCCGGATGCCCGCGATGAAGGCCTCCGGCGTCATCCCGGCCTTCTCGGCGGCCAGCATGATCGGCGTGCCGTGCGCGTCGTCCGCCGCCACGAAATGCACCTCGTTGCCCATCATCCGCTGCGCACGCACCCAGATGTCGGCCTGGATGTAGCCCAGCATGTGGCCCAGGTGCAGCGGACCGTTCGCGTAGGGCAGGGCGTGGGTGACGAGCAGGCGACGACTCATGGGTTGCGTGGCTTCCTTGGGGGGACTGCGCATTATGGCATGCGCCCCCGCCGGTATTGGCCGTCCGGATGGCCATGCCGCAGCGCGCGCGGACTTTGCTCGCCGGGGATTCCGGTGCGGTGGTGCAGAGCGCCTGGCTGCTGTCGCGGGTTGCTGGAGCGCATGTGGGCAGAGTCCTTTCGGCCACGGATCACGGCAGCCTTGCGCCGGGGCCGCGCACCACGCGGCTGGTTTTCCTCGCCTTGGGCATCGGCATGGCAGCCATCGTGCCGGTGATGTTCGGCGCGGTCGGGCGTTTGCCCGGGGCGTCGCCCAGGGTCTCGCTGGCCACGGTGACCATGCCGGGTTACGCCGGCTCAGCGGTGCGGACGCCGGCCGTGCACACAAGAACGCCCCGCACCGGTCGGCGGTGCGGGGCGTGGTCGAAGGTCAATCGACGCAGCGGATGGTCAGGGCTGGCGTTCCCACTGCTGCGAGCGGCCGACCCAGGAAAAGCCGATGTAGCCGCGCACGTTGAGCTTCTGGCCGCCGTCGAGCATCGACAGCTTCACCTTGTAGACCTTGCCGGTCTTCGGGTCGAGGATGTGACCGCCGCTCCAGACGTCGCCATCCTGGTGCACGCCCCACATGATGTTCATGCCTTCGATCGGCTTGTCCTTGCGCTCGCCGTCGCACTTCTTGCACAGCGCCACCTCGCCGTCGCGGGCGATATCCGAAGGGCTGCGGTTGAGCAGCTTGACGATGGTGGCCTTCAGCTCGCCATTCTCGTCGGTGATCTGCACGATCGACTTGGCCTGGCCGCTTTCGTCGTCGATGGTTTTCCAGTTGCCCACGGGGGTGTCGTTGGCGGCCAGTGCCGAACCGGCGGCGAGCAGCAGGCAGGTGGCGAAGGCAAAGCGTCGTGCTGACTTCATGGCGTCTCTCCCGTACGAAAGCGTATGGAATCGAGACTGGCGAGGTTCGGCGAGGTCGTCAAGCTGCATTGCGCCATGGCTGCCGGTGCGCCGGTGAGGCGCT
Source organism: Rhodanobacter sp. UC4452_H20 (assembly GCF_052978205.1). The sequence continues at coordinate 686,814 of NZ_CM129662.1, forward strand.
GATCTGTGTCAGCCGGCCGTCTGCGGCGCGCTGGCATAATGGGCGTCTCTCTCGACGACCGAACCGACATGACGCAGGTGAATGAAGCCCTGGTCCGCCAGATCCTGGGCGGGCTGATCGACACCCACACCGGTGCCCCGCTGGGCGAGGCCGTGCGCGCCGTGGGCGTCGACGGCGGCCGGGTTTCGGTGGACCTGCAGCTTGGCTATCCCGCCGCCAGCGCGATCGGGGCGATCACCGCGCGGGTGCGCGAGGCGTTGCAGGCCGATCCGGGCATCGAGTCGGCGACGGTGTCGATCACCAGCCGCATCCACGTGCACAAGGTGCAGGGCACGCTGGGGCCGCTGCCGAACGTGAAGAACATCATCGTGGTCGCCTCGGGCAAGGGCGGCGTGGGCAAGTCCACCGTGTCGGCCAACCTGGCGCTGGCGCTGCAGGCCGAGGGCGCGAAGGTGGGCGTGATGGACGCGGACATCTACGGCCCCAGCCAGCCCACCATGCTCGGCGTGCACGGCAAGCCGGCCTCGCCCGATGGCAAGAGCATCCTGCCGATGCAGGCGCACGGCATGCCGGTGATGTCGATCGGCTTCCTCGTCGAAGAGGACACGCCGATGATCTGGCGCGGCCCGATGGTGACCCAGGCGATGATGCAGCTGATCACCGACACCCGCTGGGAACAGCTCGACTACCTGGTCATCGACCTGCCTCCGGGCACCGGCGATATCCAGCTCACGCTGTCGCAGAAAGTGCCGGTGGCTGGCGCGGTGATCGTCACCACGCCGCAGGACATCGCCCTGCTGGACGCGCGCAAGGCGCTCAAGATGTTCGAGAAGGTCGAGGTGCCGGTGCTTGGCGTGGTGGAGAACATGGCCACCCACGTCTGCTCCAACTGCGGCCACGAGGAGAACATCTTCGGTGAAGGCGGCGGCGAGCGCATGGCCACGCAGTACGGCGCGGCCTACCTCGGCTCGCTGCCGCTGGACATCCGCATCCGCGAGCAGACCGATGGCGGCAACCCCACGGTGGCGGCGATCCCCGATTCCGACCTTGCTGCCCGCTACCGCGAGATCGCCCGCAATACCGCCGGCCGGCTGTCGCGCCAGCCGCGCAACAAGTCGCTGGGCCTGGGCAAGATCGTGGTGCAGGGCGTGCCCTCTGCATGACGGCGCCGCGGCGCGTGCTGTGCCTGTGCGGCAGCTTGCGCCGGGTATCGTCGAATCGCGCCGCGCTGGAAGCCGCGCACCAACTGGCCGCAGCGCCGCTCGAACTGGTGCTGCACGACGGGCTGGGCGCGCTGCCGCCGTTCAATCCGGATGACGAGGTCGATCCGCTGCCGCCCCCGGTGCTGGCGTTGCGCGAAGCAGTCGGCGCCGCGGATGCCTTGCTGATCGCCTGCCCCGAATACGCCCACGGCGTGCCCGGCGCGTTCAAGAACCTGCTCGACTGGCTGGTCGGCAGCCTGGAGTTTCCCGGCAAGCCGGTGCTGCTGCTGAACACGGCCGCGCGCGGTTCGCACCATGCGCAGGAGGCACTGGCCGAGATCCTGTTCACCATGTCGGCCCGGTTGCTGGCGGCACGGCCCGTGCCGGTGGCATTGCCGGGCGCCGGCTGCACCGCGGCGCAGGTGCTGGCCAGCGCGGAACGCTGCGCGGAATTGCACGCAGCGCTGGACCTCCTGGCCGCGCTTCCACCCCGCCCGTAGGAGCCCGCTGGCGGGCGATGCTCCTGGCCGGGATTCGGGGTTCGCAAGAGTATCGCCCGCCAGCGGGCTCCTACGGGTGACGAAGGCCAGCCGGCTGGCGTGGCGGTACCCCGACCATGTATTTTTGCCGCTTTGCGCCCGGTTGGTTCGGGCTGCCCGCAATCGACCGGAGAGCGCGTGAGCATCAAATCCGACAAGTGGATCCGCCGCATGGCCGAGGGCCAGGGCATGATCGAGCCGTTCGAGCCGGGCCAGGTCAAGCAGAACGACAGCGGGCGCATCGTTTCCTACGGCACCTCCAGCTACGGCTACGACGTGCGCTGTGCGCGCGAGTTCAAGATCTTCACCAACATCAACTCGACCATCGTCGATCCCAAGGCATTCGACCCGAACAGCTTTGTCGACGTGGCCTCGGACGTGTGCATCATCCCGCCCAACTCGTTCGCGCTGGCGCGCACGGTGGAGTACTTCCGCATCCCGCGCAACGTGCTGGTGGTGTGCCTGGGCAAGAGCACCTACGCGCGCTGCGGCATCATCGTCAACGTGACGCCGCTGGAACCGGAGTGGGAGGGGCACGTGACGCTGGAGTTCTCCAACACCACGCCGCTGCCGGCGAAGATCTACGCCAACGAGGGCGTGGCGCAGATGCTGTTCTTCGAGTCCGACGAGGAGTGCGAGACCAGCTACAAGGACCGTGGCGGCAAGTACCAGGGCCAGCAGGGCGTGACCCTGCCGCGTACCTGACCCCGCCTGCCTGAACGGCGGCGCGCGGCAACCGCCGTCGGCGCCACGGACTGCTAGACTTCACCGTTGCCACGACGCCTTCCGGGAGAGCTGCATGAGCCGAATGTCCACCCTGCTTGTCCGCATGTCCGCCGCGATCGTGCTGGGCAGCGTGTTGCTGCTGGCCGGTTGCCACCGCAACCAGGTCAAGAACGAGCAGCACCTGGCGGCGTCGATGAAGGGCGAATTCAGCCTGACCATGCAGGCGTACAAGGACGGGCAATTCCTGATCGATGGCGCGGTGCTCTCGGCGCTCGACGCCGGCAGTCACTTCGCCTACCTGCGCGACCAGGGCAAGCTGCCCGCGAAAGTGCTGTTGATCGACAGCGACGAGGCCAAGGTCGGCAAGAAGCATCTGCAGTATCTGGCCCGCATGTCGATCGACTACGGCTTTGCCGCGTATTTCTTCGACCACAAGGGCCGCCTCACCCAGATCAGCCCGGTCGACGTCAAGGCGCGCAAACTGGAGGACCACCAGCAGCGCGCGCAGCCGTCCAGCGACGGCGGCGGCTACGAGCCCTCGCAGCAGCACTGAACCGCCGCGACCGCGGCACCGCGAAAAGCCCGTGGCGCGAGCCGCGGGCTTTTTGTCGAACGGCGATCAGGCGATCGTGCCGCCGCCGAGGCGCAGGTCGGCGTGCGTGACGGCCGCCACCCGCAGCGCGATCTCCAGGCCGCGCACCATGTCGTCCAGTGCCATGCTGGGCGCGCCGGGCCGCGATGCGGCCTGCAGCGGCAGCCACGGGATGTGGATGAAGCCGGCGCGCACGCGGCGCTTGGGCGCGCTCCAGTGCAGCGCTGCGTAGGCGAGGTGGTTGCACACGTAGGTGCCGGCCGTGTGCGAGATCGCGGCGGGCAGTCCGGCCTCGTGCAGGGCCGCCAGCATCGCCTTCAGCGGCAGGGTGCTGAAGTAGGCCGCGGGCGCGCCGGGGATCACCGGTTCGTCGATCGGTTGGGCGCCGGCGTTGTCGGGAATCCGCGCATCCTGCAGGTTGATCGCCACGCGTTCCAGCGACAACTGCGCGCGCCCGCCAGCCTGGCCCACGCCCAGCACGATCGCCGGCGTCGTTTCCCGCAGGGCGGCCTTGAGCAGGCGCAGCGAGGCGGCGAACTCGGTCGGGATTTGCCGCGCCACCACCCGATGCCCGCCGATGCGCCGCCCGTGCAGGGCGCGCGCGGCTTCCCACGAGGGGTTGACCGTCTCGCCGCCGAACGGGTCGAAGCCGGTCAACAGGATACGTGGCAGGGTTTTGCTCATCGGGCCTCGCGCGTTCATCGAAACACCAGCAGCCACATCATGGTGAACGTGCTGGCGAAGATCCACAGCGCGCTCCAGGCCTGCGCCTTGATCACGCCGTAGGGGTTGCGCAATTCCAGCAGCGCCGCCGGCACCAGGTTGAAGTCGGCCGCCATCGGCGTCAGCAGGGTGCCGCAGTAGCCGCACAGCATGCCCATCGCGCCGAGGATCGCCGGGTGCGCGCCGTGCTGCTGGATCAGCAGCGGCAGGCCGATGCCGGCCATCATCACCGGAAAGGCGGCAAACGCGTTGCCCATGATGACGGTGAACAGCACCATGCCCAGCGCGAACACCGCCAGTGCCGCGGTGGCGTTGCCGGTGGGCAGGAAATCGGTGGCGATCGCGGCGATCGCCGCGCCCACGCCGCTTTGCGTGAACACCTGGCCCAGCGCGGCCAGCAGCAGCGGCAGCAGGGCGGCCCAGCCGATCGCGTCGAGCAATCGCCGGCCCTCGGCCACACCTTCGTGCACCGGCGTGCGCGCCACCCTTGCGGCGGCCAGCAGGGCGATCACGCAGGCCAGCGCCAGCCCGGTCAGCGTCATCTGCGACTGGGCGAACAATGCGAACTGCCCGATCACCAGGTAGCCGCCGAACAACGCCACCAGCAGGGTCACCAGCGGAATCAGCAGGGCTGGCCCGAACAGCCGGTGGCCGAGTTCGATCGCCGACTGCAGGCGTTGTTCGGCGCTGCGGTTTTCCGGATGCGCCTGGCGGCGCAGCCGCGGCGCCAGGCAGGCCAGTGCGATCACGCCGATGCCGGCGATCTGCGCGGGCAGGGCGTTGCCGGCCGCCGACTGCGCCAGGATGAAATCCCCGGCGCCGAACAGCAGGCCCAGCACGATCCAGAAGGCGGCATGCCAGCGGTGGCCGTCGCGCAAATTGCGCCAGCCGCTGTAGAGCAGGAAGGCGGCGATCAGCCAGTACGCGTGTTCGATCCGCAGCATGCTCAGGCGCCCCGCTCGCGGCGGGCGGCGCGTCGTTGCAGCCGGCGCTGATACAGCCAGATGCGTACCGACTGGATGACGAACGCCGCCACCGCCGTGGGCAGCGCCCACAGCGCGATCGCCAGCGGGCTCAGCTCGATGCCGTGCTGGGTATAGAAGCCCTGGATCAGCAGCACCGCGCCCAGCGCGATGAACACGTCCTCGCCGAAGAAACGGCCGATGTTGTCGGTGGCCGCGGCGACCGCGCGCAGCTCCTCGCGATCGTCCTGGTCCAGCCCGGGCAGGATCTTCTGCGCCGCGGCCTCGCCCATCGGCGCAAGCAGCGGACGCACGGTCTGCGCCGGGCCGGCCACGCCGGTCAGGCCCATCGTGGCCAGCAACTGGCGCAGCAGCAGGTAGCCGATCAGCAGCCGCGCCAGGGTCAGGTTCTGCAATCGCGCCATCCAGCGCTGGGCGTGTTCGCGCAGGCCGGCGCGCTCGAGCAGGCCGATCGCCGGCAAGGTCAGCACGAACAGCAGCAGCATGCGCTGCGACACGAAACTGTTGCCCAGCAGGGCGAGCAGGTCGGCCACCGACAGGCCCGCCAGCAGTCCGCTGACCAGGGCCGCCACCACCACGACCGGCACCGCGTTGAAGCGCAGCGCGAAGCCGATCACGATCACCGCCACGCCGAGCAGGGGCCAGTAGTTCATGCCTCACCCGTTGCCGTGATGGTCACCCCGGCCGCTTCCAGCCCGGCGCGCAGGCTGCGCGCCAGGCGTGCGGCATGTACGCCGTCGCCGTGCAGGCACAGCGTGTCGGCGCGCATGGCGATGGTGCTGCCGTCGATGGCGGTGACGGTGCCGTCGAGCGCGATCTGCAAGGCCTGCGCAGTGGCCAGTCCGGCATCATCGATCACCGCACCGGCTTCGCTGCGCGGCTGCAGCGTGCCATCCGGCCGGTAGCGACGGTCGGCGAATGCCTCGGCGGCCACCGCCAGGCCCTGCGCCGCGCCCGCGTCGACCAGTGCCGATCCGCTCAGGCCGAACAGCCGCAGGCGCGGGTCGAACTGGCACACCGCCGCGGCGATCGCATCGGCCAGCGCGCGATCGCGCGCCGCCATGTTGTACAGCGCGCCATGCGGCTTGACGTGGCTCAGCCGGGTGCCGGCGGCGTGAGCGAAGCCGTGCAGCGCGCCGAGCTGGTACAGCGTCATCGCGTGCACCTCGGCGGGTGTCACGCGCATCTCGCGGCGGCCGAAGCCCTGCAGGTCGGGCAGCGAGACGTGGGCGCCGATCGCCACGCCGCGCTCCATCGCGGCGGCCACGGTCTGCTGCATGGTCATGAAGTCGCCGGCGTGGAAGCCGCAGGCGAGGTTGGCCGAGCTGACCACATCGAGCAGCGCAGCGTCCTCGCCCATTCGCCAGGCGCCGAACGATTCGCCGAGGTCGCCATTGAGGTCGATGCGCGTCATGCAAGGCCAGTCATGCGAGGAGGAGTCCGTCGTGTTGCAGTCGTCGCGCGATCTGCCGGTACAGGGCGTCGAGCGCGTGCTCGCGGCGCCGCAGGCGATCGGCAGCCTGTTCCAGTGTGCCACGGCGAAAGCATACGGGATCGCCCGGCCGGCGTTGCGCCAGGCGCGGAAGATCCGCCGCGGCAAGCTGGCCGATGCGCGGATAGCCGCCGGTCACCGGCGCCTCGGCCATCAGCACGATCGGCTGGCCGGACGGCGGCAGTTGCATCGTGCCGGGCAGGGTTGCCTCGGAGATCAGTTCCAGCGGTGCGCACAGCTGCAGGCGTGCTCCGTCCAGACGGCTGGCGGTGCGGTTGCTGTCGCTGGCGACGCGGAAAGTGCCGGTGTGCAGTGCTTGCCGCGACGCCTCGTCGAGTTGCGCGTGGTGGCTGCCGGGCAGCAGCATGAGCGGCGTTTGCGCGAAGTCGAACCATGGCCGCGGGTCGAGTCGCCATGGCAGGGCGTGGGGATGGTTCGCCGGCGCCGCGCTGCTGGCGGCGTTGCCGACCGGCAGCGTGTCGCCGGTTCGCAGTGCGCGGCCGAGCCCGGCGTGCAGGTCGCTGCTGCGGCTGCCCAGCACGGCGGCCACGTCGAAACCCCCGCGCACGGCCAGGTAGCTGCGGCAGCCGGCGGCCATGCGGCCCAGTTGCAGCACGCTGCCAGCGGGCAGCCAGCAGGCTGTCCAGGTCGGCAAGTCGGTGTCGCCGGCCCGGGCGGCGATCGGCGCACCGGTGATCGCGATCCACGCCGCGTGTTCGAAGCGCAGGGTCGGACCGAGCAGGGTGCATTCGAGCGCCGCCTCGTCGCCGCGGTTGCCGACCAGCGCGTTGGCCAGGCGCCAGGCCGGCAGGTCCATCGCGCCGGCGCGGCCCACGCCGATCGCTGCATGGCCGGGGCGGCCGCGATCCTGCAGCGTACCGAGCAGGCCGGGCTTGAGCACGCGCACGCTCATCGGTGCCGCACCGCATCGAGGTCGGCGAATTCCTCCGCGTCGATCGCGCGGAAGCGCACGCGGTCGCCGGCGGCCAGCAGCGAAGGTTCGCTTGCGTCGGCGTCGAACAGGCGCAGCGGCGTGCGCCCGATCAGATGCCAGCCGCCGGGCAGTTCGGCCGGATAGATGCCGGTCTGCGCGCCGCCGATCGCGACGCTGCCGGCAGGCACGCGGGTGCGCGGGTCGCGTCGGCGCGGCATCGCCAGCGTGGGATCGAGCCCCAGCAGGTAGGGGAAGCCGGGCGCGAAGCCGAGCATCGCCACGCGGTAGTCGACGCCGACGTGGCGAGCCACCACCACCGTCCCGGACAGGCCCAGGTGCTGCGCCAGTTCATGCAGATCCGGGCCGTGCGGGCCGCCATAGCACACGGGGATTTCGTGGATGCGGCCAGCGCCGGCCGGCGCGTGGCGGGTTTCCAGCGCGATGCGCGCGGCCCGTTCCACGCGCTGGTGCGCACTCGCCGCCTCGTCGCCTTGCCACGCCGCCGGCGCGAATCGCAACAGCACGCTGGCATAGGCTGGCACGCATTCCAGCGAAGGCAGATCCCGCAGCGCGGCCACGGCAGCGTGCACGCGGTCGTTGAGCACCGGCTCGATGCGGTCGCCGAAGCGCAGCAGCAGCGCATCCTCGGCCAGCGGCTCGAACTGGATCGCGTCGGCCGGCACGCTAGCCGCGCGCCGCGAGTGCTTGCCGCAGCGCGGTCATCCGCTCGTGCAGCACGGCTTCGGCGCAGGGCTCGCGCTGGCCGTGGCCCCACACCGGGCCGGGCCAGCCGGCATCGCCCTCGCGACGCGCCACCACGTGCACGTGCAACTGCCGCACGATGTTGCCCAGCGCGCCCAGGTTGAGCTTGTCGCACGGCATCGCCGCACGCAGGGCGGCGGCGGCGCGGTTGACTTCGTGCCACAGCGTGGCCTGTTCGCCCTCGTCCAGGTCGGCGATCTCGACCAGGCCGTCGCGGCGCGGCACCAGCACCAGCCAGCCGTAGCGCGCGTCATCCATCAGGCGCACGTCGCACAGCGGCAGCGAGGCGAGCAGGCGGGTGTCGGCGGCCAGCCGCGGGTCGAGGGTGAACGCCTCGCTCATGCGTTGGCCAGGTGCTTGTCGAAGAAGGCCAGCGTGCGCTGCAGCGCCAGTTTGGCGCTGGCTTCGTGATACGCCTTGCTGCCATCGCGGTTGAACGCGTGGTCCGCCGGGTAGGTGAACAGTTCCATCTGCGGCAGCGCCACGCGATGTTTCTCCACCATCTCCGGCGTGATGTTCTGATCCTTCTCGCCGAAATGGAACATCACCGGCGCCCTGGGCGCCTCGTGCAGGAACGGCAGGTTGCGCGCGCCGTAGTAGCTCACCGACGGCAGCCCCAGGCGCAGCGCGGCGAGCAGGGCGACGGTGCCGCCCCAGCAGTAGCCGACCGTGCCGATTTTCCCCGCCGAGGAAATGGCCTCGGCGGCGCTGGCGACGTCCTCGACGGCACGCTCCAGCCCCAGCTCGTTGACCAGGTTGCGGCCCTTGTTGGTGCCGACCTGGTCATAGGCCAGTTCCACGCCGCTTTCCAGGTGGTCGAAGAACGCGGGCGCGATCGCGGTATAGCCGAGCGCGGCGAAGTGGTCGACCACCCGGCGGATGTGCGCGGTGACGCCGTAGATTTCCTGGATCACCACCAGGCCGCCCTTGGGCTTGCCCTCGGCGGTGGCCATGTAGGCGCCGATGCAATGGGTGCCGCCGGTGGGGATGGTGATGTCCTGGCCCATGGCTCTGCCTCGATCAGTTGCCGATGCGGCGATGGTAACCGCAGCGGCGAGGGCGTGGCCGTCACGTATAATCAACCGTTTTCGCGCCCTGCCACGGTAGCCGTCCGCCATGCCCCAGCCCACCCAGAAGATCGGCTTCGTCAGTCTCGGTTGCCCCAAGGCGCTGGTGGATTCCGAGCGCATCCTCACCCAGCTCAAGGTGGAGGGCTACCAGATCGTGCCCAGCTACGGCGAGGCCGACGCGGTGGTGGTGAACACCTGCGGCTTTATCGACGCGGCGGTGCAGGAGTCGCTGGACTCGATCGGCACCGCGCTCAACGAGAACGGCAAGGTGATCGTCACCGGCTGCCTGGGCAAGCGCGCCGAGCTGATCCGCGAGGCCTATCCGGACGTGCTCTCGATCAGCGGCCCGCAGGATTACGCCAGCGTGATGAGCGCGGTGCACGAGGTGTTGCCGCCCACGCGCAACAAGTTCCTCGACATCGTGCCGGACACCGGCGTGAAGCTGACGCCGAAGCACTACGCGTACCTCAAGATTTCCGAGGGCTGCAACCACCGCTGCAGCTTCTGCATCATCCCCTCGATGCGCGGCAACCTGGTCTCGCGGCCGGTCGACGAGGTGCTGGTGGAGGCCGAGAAACTGGTCAGGGGCGGCGTGAAGGAACTGCTGGTGATCTCGCAGGACACCAGCGCCTATGGCGTCGACGTGAAGTACGCCGAGCGCCCGTGGCGCGGGAAGAACTACCGCACCCGCATGACCGAGCTGTGCGAAGGCCTGTCCGAACTCGGCGCGTGGACGCGCCTGCACTACGTCTACCCGTACCCGCACGTGGACGAGCTGATGCCGCTGATGGCGGGGGGAAAAATCCTGCCCTACCTCGACATCCCGTTCCAGCACGCCAGCCCGCGCATCCTGAAATTGATGAAGCGCCCCGGCAACATCGACAAGACGCTGGAGCGCATCCGGAACTGGCGCAAGCTGGTGCCGGAGCTGACCATCCGCAGCACCTTCATCGTCGGTTTCCCCGGCGAGACCGATGCCGAGTTCGAGGAGCTGCTGGACTTCCTGCGCGAGGCCGAACTCGATCGCGTGGGCGCGTTCGCCTATTCGCCGGTGGACGGCGCCAAGGCCAACGAGCTGCCCGGCGCGGTGTCCGAGGAACTGAAGGAGGATCGCCTCGAACAGTTCATGGCGGTGCAGGCGGAAATCTCCGCCGCCAAACTGCAGCGCAAGATCGGCCGCACGCTCAAGGTGCTGGTGGACGAGGCCGGCGTCGACGGCGCGGTGGCTCGCTCGGCCGCCGATGCGCCGGAGATCGACGGCTGCGTGCTGATCGCCGACGGCCAGCAGCTGAAGCCGGGCCAGTTCGTGGACGTGGTGGTCGAGGCGGCCAGCGAACACGACCTGCACGCGCGCCTGGCGCATCCCGCGCTCAAGATCGTGTAACGCGCCATGCGCTATGTGGCGCCGGCGCGCGGTGCGGTCGATCCGCAAGTGTTCGGCCGGATGCCGCTGGCCGCGTGGCGCGAGCACGCCCGGTTGGTCGAGGGCCGCGACTGGCCATCCATCGATGCGCTCAATGCCGCCCGCCCCGCCGGCATGCACGAACGCTTCGTGGCGCAGACCCGTGAACTGCTGGCCGACGGCCTGCACTACGAACAGCGCATTGCCGAACACGGCGCGATCGCTACCCGCGAACGCAACTGGCACGACCTGTTCAACGCACTCGCCTGGCTGCGCCACTGTGCGCTCAAGCGCGCGCTCAACGCGCGGCAGGTGGCCGAAATCGCCCGCATGGGCACCAGGCAGCGCTCGCGTGCGCAATGCGCACTGACCCATTTCGACGAGGCCGGCGTCGTGGTCGCGCTGCGCAATCCGGCGCTGCTGGCGCTGTGGAATGCGCATGACTGGCATGGCCTGTTCTGGCGCGAGCGGGAGGCGTGGTTCGACGGGCGCATCCATGTCGAGGTGTTCGGCCACGCCTTGCTCGAACACGCGCTGACACCGGCGCAACTGCTGGTGGGCAAGGCGCTGGTGGTCGCCGGGCCGCGGTTGTCACCGGGCGAGGTCCTCGAAGCCTGCGCGCAGGCCATCGGCAACGGCGATGTGCTCGGCGATCCGCTGGAACTGCGCCCCTTGCCGCTGGCCGGCGTGCCCGGCTGGCATCCGGACAACGAGCAGGAGGCTTTCGTGCGCGAGGCGGCGTGCTTTCGGCCGGTGCGGGCCGGGCGGAGTTACCCGCCGCCGCTGGCCGGAGGTTGACCGATCGCCCGGAAACCCTGCATCCGCATCCGGGCCGGCATCTTCCGCGACGCCGAAGCCCTCCCCGTGCTTGCCGGATCGACCGATCGCGACTATATACGAGCAATCGGGGAGCACGGGGTTCGAGGGAGCAGGGCATTGAATATCGCGGGTTTGCGACGACGCCAGGGGCGTCTCGGGCGTGGCGTGACGTGGATGCTTGCAGCCCTGCTCACCCAGGGTGTGCTGCTCGCGTGCGCCGGAGCGGGGACGGCGCAGGCAGCGACACCGATGGAGCCGATCCGCTTCGGCATCCTGCCGATCGGCAGCGCGGCCGAGTCGCTGGAGCAATGGCGGCCGCTGCTGGACGACTTGCACAAGCAGTTGGGCCACCCCGTGACCACCGTGTCGGTGAGCAGCTACGCCGGCCTGTCCGACGCCATCGGCGCGCAGCGGGTGGACGTGGCCTTTCTCTCCGGCAAGCTCGCGGTGGAGGCGGTGACGCAGCAGCACATGCAGGTGTTCGCCCAGTTCGTGCGCAACGATGGCGTCAACGGCAACGTCGCCATGCTGGTGGTGCGCAGCGACAGCCCGATCCGCGATCTGAACGACCTGCTCGCCACGACCAGCCACGGCTGGCGTTATGCGCGCAGCGAACAGCTTTCGGTCACCGGCTATACCGCGCCGGAAGCCTACGTGTTCGCGCCGCGCGGGCTCAATTCGGACACCTTCTTCGCCAACGTGCGGGTGGGCGACCATCAGAGCAACCTGCTCGCCGTGGTCAACCGCGAAGTGGACGTGGCCAGCAGCAACAACCCGGACATGGACCTGTTCCGGCGCAACTTTCCGCGCGAGGCAGCGCAACTGCGGGTGATCTGGCGCTCGCGGCTGATTCCCTCCGGCGTGCTGGTGATCCGCGACGGCATGCCCGAATCGCTGCGCCACAAGCTCACGGCATTCCTGCTGGCCTACGGCAAGGCGCCCGGCGAGGTCGGCGAGCGCCAGCGCGAGCGGCTGGCGCGGATTCCGGACCTGGGCGGTTTCGCGGCGGAGACCAACCACGTGCTGCAGCCCTTCGTCGACATGCAGTACACCCTGCTGCGGCAGCAGGCCGAGCAGGGCCGGTGGATCAGCCCGCAGGCACGGCAGGCGCGGCTGGCGCAGATCGAACGCGACCACCAGCATGCATTGAAGCTGCTGCGGCCGCATTGAGCGGTCGACTGGCCCGCGTCAGGCTTCCTGCTCGTAATCCACCGACAGCACCACGAACTCCGCCCGCCCGCCCGGCAGCTCGGCGGAGAATTCGTCGTCGACGCGCTTCTTCAGCACGGCCCGCGCCAGCGGCGAGTCGATGCTGATCCAGCCGCGCCTGGCGTCAGTCTCGTCCGGGCCCACGATGCGGTAGCGGTGGACTTCGCCGCTGTCCACGTTCTCCAGCCCGATGCAGGCGCCGAAAAACACGGCGCGGCGATCGCCCGGCACGCCCTCGGCAACTTTCAGTGCGGGAATGCGTTTGCTGAGGTAACGCGCGCGGCGGTCGATTTCGCCGAGCTGTTTCTTGCGATAGGTGTATTCGGCGTTCTCCGAGCGATCGCCTTCGGCGGCTGCCGCGGCGAGGGCCTTCACCACTTCCGGGCGCAACACGTGCCACAGGTGGTCGAGTTCGGCCTTGAGCCGTTCGAAGCCGTCGCGGGTGATGATCGCGGTGGAGCCGGGCGAGGGCGGGCGCCAGCGGCTCATGCCGGGCTGGCCAGTTGTCGTCGCTGGGCGTCGATCTCGCCGCGCAGCGGGTGCTCGGGCCAGGCCGCGACGAGCCGGTCGAGCAGCGCTGCCGCGTCGGCGTGCTGGTCGGCATGGGCGGCCAGCGCGCGTGCGGCCAGCAGGCCGTAGTGCGGCGCCTGCGGGTCGCGTGGCCAGTGCGCGACATAACCCTGGCCGAGATGGATCGCGAGGCGGCTCATGCCCATCCGCACGGCCAGGTCGGCCAGGGCGCCGCAGGTCTGCGGGTCGTCCGGGATGAAGCTGGCGTCGATGCCGCAGCATTCCTGCAGCACGCCGAGGGCGCGCCGCGATTCGCCCTGGGCGATCAGCGCGGCAATCCAGATCTGGCCGTGCACCAGCAGGTCGTCGCGCAGGCCCTGCCGGTGCAGCAGCTCGCGGTAGAACTGGTGCACGGCGGGTGGCGCCGCGCGCTCGCGCAGTCGCGCGGCAAGTTGGCGCAACGCGGCCTGCGGATCGTCGGTTGCCTGCTGGCGCGCGGCATCCACCAGTCGGTCGTCGGCGTCCTGCCCGGAAGCCTTGGCCAGCTCCGGCGCTTCCGGCACCATGCCGAAACGCTCGTGGCGCTGGTGGATCATCGCGCCCATGAGATGAAAGGCGAGCACGATCAGGTAGGTGTAGGCGAATGCGAACAGCGGCAAGGCGAGCAGTCGCGGCAGCCGCGCAGTGGTGACCGAGGCGACCACGATCAGCACGCCGAGCAGCAGGTTGATCGCCACGGGGACCAGATACGCGCCGCCGAAACCGCCGATGATGCGCAACCAGTTGAGCGGATTGATGGCCAGCGCGAGGTTGCCGTCGAACGCCAGCGACATGTCGATCGCCGGCAGCACCAGCGCCGCCAGGAGCAGCACCGGCCACAGCAGGCGCGGGAAGAACACGATGGAGACCACGCACAAGGCGACCACCAGCAGGTGAATCGCGGTCAGTCCCCAGCCGCTGGCGCTGTTGCCGTCACTGCCCACGTCCGGCGGGTCGGCGTAGCCGTTGGCGGTGTGCTGCATGCAGTCCGCGGCATAACGCCAGGTGGCGGCCCAGACCAGCGCGCTGGCCAGCGCACCGACATAGCCCGGCAGCAGGCCGACGTAGTGGGCCAGCGCCAGCGCCACGCAGGTGGCCAGTGCGGCGCCGCGCAGCGGATAGCCGAAACCGTCCCGCAGGCGCTGCGCGAACGGCGTGTCGGCGGCGACGATTTCGACGCGCGGCATCAGAGCCTGCTCCATGTCTCCGCATGGCCCGCGCCGGGAGCTGTTTGCGCGCAGGCCAAGGAAGAACGAAGGAGTGGACGTCCGTCCACGACCGAGTGATGACGCAGGGATGCGGGCAAACAGACCCGGCCCTTCGGGTTGCCTTGCCGTGGCCGCCATGCGGCAGCGCGCGGCTTGACCTGCCAGCCAGGCAGGCGCTGCGCCACGCGCCACCACCTGACGGCCACGGCAAGGCAACGCGGGCTATGCGGAGACATGGAGCAGGCTCTCACTCAGCGCTTGCCGCCGAAGATGCCGCCCAGCACGCCGCGCAGGATCTGCCGGCCGAGCTGACTGCCCGCGGTGCGCACCATCTGCTTGCCCATGGTCTCGATCATGCCCTGGCGGCGCTTGGTGCCGAACAGGGCGTCGTGCACCGCGCCGCCCCAGCCGCTTTCCGCTTCCTTCGCGGCGCCCTTGGCTGGCGCATCGGCCGCCACGGTGGCGGCATCGGCGGCCTTTTCCCCGGCGCGCCTGGCCAGCATCTCGGCAGCCGATTCGCGATTGACCGCAGTGTCGTATTTCGCGCCCACCGGCGAGCGCTGGCGGATGGTGCCGCGCTCGGCGTCGGTGATCGCGCCGATGCGGCAGCACGGCGTGGTCACCAGCACCTGCTCCACCGGCGTGGGCACGCCGCCGTTGGCCAGTGTGGAGGCCAGCGCCTCGCCCACCGCGAGTTTGGTGATCGCTTCGGTGACGTCGAGCTTCGGGTTGGCGACGAAGGTTTCCGCCGCCGCCTTGACCGCCTTCTGGTCGCGCGGGGTGAACGCGCGCAAGGCGTGCTGGATGCGGTTGCCGAGCTGGCCGAGGATCACGCCGGGCACGTCGTCGGGGTTCTGCGAGCAGAAGTACACGCCCACGCCCTTGGAGCGGATCAGCCGCACCACCTGTTCCACCCGCTGCAGCAACGCCGGCGAGGCGTCGTCGAACAGTAGGTGCGCCTCGTCGAAGAAGAACACCATCTTCGGCTGGTCGAGGTCGCCCACTTCGGGCAGCTGCTCGAACAGCTCGGACAGCAGCCACAGCAGGAAGGTGGAGTACAGCCGCGGCTTCATGATCAGCTGGTCGGCGGCCAGCACGTTGATGATGCCGCGGCCGCTCATGTCCTGGCGCATCAGGTCGGCCAGCTCCAGGGCCGGCTCGCCGAAGAACTGGTCGGCGCCGTCACTTTCGAGTTTCAGCAGCGCGCGCTGGATTGCCGCGATGCTCTGCGTGCTGATCAGGCCGTACTGGGTGGACAGCGCCTTGGCATTTTCGGCGGCGTAGGTGAGCAGGGCGCGCAGGTCGGCCAGGTCCAGCAGCAGCCAGCCCTGGTCGTCGGCGGCCTTGAACACCACTTCGAGCACGCCTTCCTGGGTGTCGTTCAATTCCAGCACGCGGCCGAGCAGGGTCGGGCCCATCTCGCTGACGGTGGCGCGCACCGGGTGGCCGAGCTTGCCGTAGATGTCCCAGAACACCACCGGGTTGGCCTGCGCCTTCCAGTCGGTGAGCTTGAGCCTGGCCAGCCGCGCCTTGAGCTTGTCACCCGGCTCGCCGGCGGCCATCGCCAGGCCGGCCAGGTCGCCCTTGGCGTCGGCCAGGAAGCACGGCACGCCCAGCCGCGAGAAGCCTTCGGCCAGCACCATCAGCGACACGGATTTGCCGGTGCCGGTGGCGCCGGCGATCATGCCGTGGCGATTGCCGTAGTGCGGGTCCAGGCTGACGCTGGTGCTGTCGTTGCGGCCGATCAGGATGTCAGTCATGGCGGTCCTTCCATTGGTAGTGACGCGATTGTAGCCAACCCGGCGCGTGGCTCGCGGTTGTGACGCCGTGCGTTGAGTCCGGCTTCGCGGCCGGCTATGGTGAATGCTTTTTGCAGGTGAAGTTCTTCATGTCGTTGCCCCACGTGTTTCGCCCGCGGCACCTCGCGTCGCTTGTGCTGGCCTGCACCTTGCTGGGCGGCTGCGCCAGCAGCGGCGGCGAGAGGACCCCGACGCCGGCCGATGCGCTGTACGGCCAGTTGAACCAGGCCAGCAAGGGCTACGAGACCGCCTTGCAGCAGGCGCGCGAAGGCGACAGCGATGCGTCGGCACTGAGCCTGCGCCAGTCGCTCGACTTGCTGAAGCAGTCGTCGGCGAAATGTGCGGTCACCGCCGGCTGCGATCCGCAGCGCTTCTTTTCCGTATTCGACCGCCTGCTGCGCCTGAAAGATGGCGATTTCGACGACCTCCCGGATCTGTCCGGGGATGTCGAGTCGTCGCAGGCGGCGCTGGCCACCGGTCATGCCGGTGCGGCCAGCCTGCCGCAGGCGCAGCGCAGCGTGACGCTGCTGCACGGACAGAAGCTGTCGCAGCTGATCGCGATGAACGGGCCGGTGAAGGCAGCGCTGGAGATGTGGCTGACCCAGCGCCGGCCTTACCTGATGGACGCCTGGGTCAATTACCAGTACCTGCGCCACGATATGTGGCCGGCCTACCAGAAGGCCGACCTGCCCGAGGCGCTGCTGTTCGGCATGGTGGCCCAGGAATCCGGCGGCAAGGTGCACGCGGTGTCGCGCTCCGGCGCCTCCGGCCCGCTGCAGTTCATGTATTCCACCGGCATGCGTTTCGGGCTGGGCGTGGACAACGGCTTCGACATGCGCTTCGACCCGGCCGCTTCGGCGCGGGCCAATGCCGAATACCTCAACGAGCAGTTGCGCATCTTCAACAACAACCTGGAGCTCGTCATCGGCGCCTACAACGGCGGCGAAGGCCGCATGCGCCGCGCGGTGGGCGACGACCCGTCGGTGAGTTTCTACGACCCGCGCATCTACGACCAGATGTCGCCCGAGACGCGCGACTACGTGCCGGCGGTGCTGGCGGCGGCGTGGCTGTTCCTGCATCCGGACAGCTACAACCTGCGCTTCCCGAAGATCGACGGCGACCCCGGCAGCATCACGCTCAAGCGCGCCGCGTCGCTTGATGAGCTCACCGTCTGCCTGGGTTCGGCCGATGGCATGGAGGAGGGCTGGTTCCGCACCCTGCGCAACCTCAATCCGCGGCTCGACCCCGATACCAGCCAGCCGGTTGGCGCCACGCTGCGGGTGCCCAAACGACTGGAGCGTGCCTATGCCGCCCGTTGCGTCGATGGTCCGTGGCCGATCCTCGCGGCGGACCTGCACCGTGCGACGGTGCCGGTGGTACCCGATCCGGCGCAGGCGCCGGCGAAGGCGGGTGCGCAGAGAACGACCACGTATCGCGTGCGCCGCGGCGACACCTTGATCAGCATCGTGCGCAAACTGCATTGTTCCAGTGTGCAGGAGATTTCCGAGATCAACGATCTCCAGCACCACCGCATCCGGGTGGGCCAGCATCTGAAGGTGCCGGTCTGCCGTTGAGGCGCGGGGTGGGGCGCCGCCGCGCGGTCAGGCGACGGCGCTCTCCTGCATCCAGCTGTCCGAGGTATCGCTGCGGCTGCCGCCGCCGTGGAGCTCCTTGAGCTCGCGCAGCAACTGCAGCAACTGCCGGTGCTGGGCCTGCAGGTTGGGCTGGGTGGCGGTCTTGGTCTCGTGATAGGCGACCGCCAGCCACAGCGCGATGCCGCGCAGCGCGACCTCGGCGTTGTTCGAACGTGCACGCTCGTAGCCCAGGTCGGTGCCTTGTCCCCACGGCAGGTAGCGCGATTCCGGCGTGGTGCCGTACAGGTGCGGGAAATCACAGCGCGAGGCCTGGCCGATCTCGCGCAGGGTGAGCATGCTCAGCCGATCGCGGCTGCGCTTGGGCAGGGTCCGGATGCTGCGTTCGACATCGCGGAACTGGCGGCCAAGCTGGCGCGAACGCACCACCGCAAAGAATGGAGTGAGTATCTGCATGGTTCCCCTCGGCACAGGTTCGGCACGGCATGTTGGCCGGTCCGTCGCGAGGAGGTTAACCGGCCACCCCCGGAATTTGCGCGCATAGCGTCACAAAATGACGCGCAACGTCAGTTTTCGGGAAAGTGGCCGCCTGCCACCCTGATCTGACCGATCCGCTGGCCCACGCGAACGTGCTGTTGCGGCGGCAGCGGATCGACCGTCGCGCTGCCCGGCGGCAACAACACGATCACGGTCGAACCCATGTTGAAGCGCGCCATCTCGGCGAAGCGTTCCAGCGTGACGTGCTGGCCGGCGAACGACTTGCGCCGGATCGACGGCGCGTACGGCGGGATCACCAGGCCGTCCCACACGGTGGCCACCGACGAGACCAGGATCGCGCCCACCATCACCACCGCGAACGGGCCGTGCTCGCCCTCGAAGTGGCACACCAGCCGCTCGTTGCGGGCGAACAGCCGCGGGATCGCCGTGACCGCGAACGGCGCCACGCTGAAGATGCGTCCGGGCACGTGCACGGTTTCCGTGAGCGTGCCTTTCAGCGGCATGTGCACGCGGTGATAGTCGCGCGGCGACAGGTAGACGGTGACGAAGCAGCCGTTGCGGTACGGCGCGGCTGCGGCCTCGTCGCCACCGAGCAGTTCGGCGGCAGTGTATTCCCGGCCCTTCGCTTGGAAGATGCGGCCGTCGACGATCGTGCCGGCCTGGCTGATGCGGCCGTCGGCCGGCGAGAGCAGGGCGGCCGGATCGGCATCGGCCTGGCGCGCGCCGGGTTTCAGCTTGCGCGTGAAGAAGGCATTGAAGTGCTGGTAGGCCAGCGGATCGGGCTGCGCCGCCTCGGCCATGTCCACGTCGTAGTTGCGCACGATCGTGGCGATCAGCCAGTTCTTCCACGGCGCGAAGGTCCAGCGCGTGGCCCAGTAGACCAACCGCGACAGCAAACGGTGCGGCAGGAGGTATTGGAGGATTACTTTGAAAGTCATCCGGCCAGTATACGGGGCTCGCGCTTATAATCAGCGGCCTTTTGCCGTGCCGTGGGCCGCCCGTGACCGCCGAACTCGCCACCATCATCGACTTCATCCGCTACGGTGCCAGCCGTTTCTCGGCCGCCGGGCTGACTTTCGGCCACAGCCACGACAACCCGATCGACGAGGCCACCCATCTGGTGCTGGCCAGCCTGCACCTGCCGCCGGACATCCCGCCGGCCTACGGCGCCGGCCGGCTCACCGCGGCCGAGCGCGCGAACGTGCTGGCGCTGATCGAGCGCCGCGTCAGCGAGCGCCTGCCGGTGGCCTACCTGGTCGGCGAGACCTGGTTCGCCGGGCTGAAGTTCAAGAGCGACCGCCGCGCGCTGGTGCCGCGTTCGCCGATCGCCGAGCTGATCGAGTCGGGCTTCGCGCCGTGGCTGGACGAGCGCCACATCGAGCGCGCGCTGGACCTGTGCACCGGCTCGGGTTGCATTGGCATCGCGATGGCCGAGTACAACCCCGAATGGCAGGTCGACATCGTCGACATCAGCGACGAGGCGCTGTCGCTGGCGCGCGAGAACATCGCGTTCCAGCACGTCGAGGGCCGCGTCGAGGCGATCCAGTCGGATCTGTTCGCCGGCGTGGCCGGGCGCAAGTACGACCTGATCGTCTCCAACCCGCCCTACGTCACCGAGGACGAGTACGCCGCGCTGCCGGGCGAATACGCGCACGAGCCCAAGCTGGGCCTGACCTCCGGCGCGGACGGCCTGGACCTGTGCCTGCGCATGCTGGACGAGGCGGCTGGTCATTTGACCGAGGACGGCCTGCTGATCGTGGAGGTGGGCGAGAGCGAGCACGCGCTGTCCGCGCTGCTGCCGGAGGTCCCGTTCGTGTGGATCGAGTTCAAGGTCGGCCCGATGGGCGTGTTCGCGCTGGAGCGGCGCGACCTGGTCGAGCATGCGGCGGCGATTCACGCCGCGGCTGTCGCACGCCGCCCGGGCTGACATGGAACTGGTCACGGCGCGACTGCGGATCGACCCGTTGCGCGCTGAAGACGCCGCGGCGCTGTTCGCCCTGCGCAGCGACCCCGTGGTGGCGCGCTACCAGGGTTGGCGGCCAGCCGATCTCGCCGCCGCGCGTGCCTTCATCGAGCGACAATCGCCCGCAGCCACTCCCGCCGGCTGGTTCCAGCGCGCGATCCGCCTGCGCGAGGACGGCCGGCTGATCGGCGATCTTGGCGTGAACCTGCCCGAGGATGCGATGGAATCGGTCGAGTTCGGCATCAGCCTCGCGCCGGCCGGGCAGGGCCGTGGCTACGCCGGCGAGGCCGTGCGCGCCCTGTTCGGGCAGGTATTCGGCCCGTGGCGCCGGCACCGCATCCACGCCTCGGTCGACCCGCGCAACCAGGCCTGCCTCGCCCTGCTGCGTTCGCTGGGCATGCGTCAGGAAGCCCATCACTGCGAAAGCCTGTGGCTGCACGGCGAATGGGTGGACGACATGATCTTCGCCATGCTCTCCCGCGAGTGGCCAGCGGCGCCACGGCAGGAGCCCGCTCGCGGGCGATGTTCTTGAACCGGGATGACCAGACATTCGTCTGTCGAGAGCCGGGATTGGGGATTCGGGATTCGCAAGATTAAAAAGGCATCGCCCACGAGCGGGCTCCTACAAGAGGGGTGGTGCCGGTATGCTCTGGGCTTTGATCCCGGACGCGCGATGTCAAGCAATTCCTTCGGCAAGCTGTTCACCGTCACCACCTTCGGCGAAAGCCACGGGCCGGCGATCGGCTGCGTGATCGACGGCTGCCCTCCGGGGCTGGCCATCGCCTCGGAAGAGTTCCGCACCGACCTCGAGCGCCGCGCCACCGGCCGCAGCCGCTACACCTCGCAGCGGCACGAGGCGGACGAGGTGGAGATTCTTTCCGGCGTGTACCAGGGCAAGACCACCGGCACGCCGGTCGCGCTGCTGATCCGCAACACCGACCAGCGCAGCAAGGACTACGGCGAGATCGAGCAGACCTTCCGCCCCGGCCACGCCGACTACACCTACTGGCAGAAGTACGGCATCCGCGACCCGCGCGGCGGCGGGCGCTCCTCGGCGCGCGAGACCACCATGCGCGTGGCCGCTGCCGTCGTGGCGAAGAAATGGCTGGCCGAACGCCATGGCGTGCACGTGCGCGGCTACCTGGCGCAGATCGGCGAGGTCGTGCCCGGTGCGTTCGACTGGAGCGCGGTGGAGCAGAACCCGTTCTTCTGGCCCGATGCATCGCAGGTGCCGGCGCTGGAGGACTACATCAACAAGCTGCGCAAGTCCGGCGATTCGGTCGGCGCGCGCGTCAACGTGGTCGCCGAGGGCGTGCCTCCTGGCTGGGGCGAGCCGGTCTACGGCAAGCTGGACGGCGACCTGGCCAGTGCGCTGATGTCGATCAACGCAGTCAAGGGCGTGGAGGTCGGCGATGGTTTCGCCGCCGTCGCCCAACGCGGGAGCGTACATCGCGATGAAATGCGTTTGGACGGCTTTACGTCCAATCACGCCGGTGGCATTCTCGGTGGCATCAGCACGGGACAGGCGGTGACCGCCTCGATCGCGTTGAAGCCCACCTCCAGCATCCTGATCCCCGGCCGCAGCGTGAACCTGGCCGGCGAGCCGGTGGACGTGGTCACCAAGGGGCGTCACGACCCCTGCGTCGGCATCCGTGCCACGCCCATCGCCGAGGCGATGATGGCGCTGGTGCTGATGGATCACGCCTTGCGCCATCGGGCGCAATGCGGCGACGTGGGGCCGGTCGCGCCACGCATCGCCTGAGGCCGAGCCACCGCCACCGGAACCCGTTCGATGACCGACAAGCCGCGCGTCTGGGTGTCCCGCCCCACTTTCCCCGGTGTCATCGCCCGGCTGGAGCCGCATTTCCAGGTGACCGTGGAGGAGACCGAGCGCAAGTTCAGTCCTGCCGAACTGGCTGCCCGGCTGGCGGGGCAGGATGCGGTGATCGTCGGCCTCAAGGACCGCATCGGCGCGGCCGAAATCGGTGCGGCCGAGCGCCTGCGTATCGTGGCCAACCTTGCAGTGGGCTACGACAACATCGA
Source organism: Rhodanobacter sp. UC4452_H20 (assembly GCF_052978205.1). The sequence goes on from NZ_CM129662.1 coordinate 708,919, forward strand.
CGTCGACGCGATGAGCGCTGCCGGCATCGCGGTGTCCAACACCGCCGACGTGCTCAACGAGAGCGTGGCCGACTTCGCCTGGGCGCTGCTGCTGGGCGCGGCCCGGCGCATGACTGCGGCCGAGCGCTGGCTGCGTGCCGGCCACTGGCATGCCACCGAGTTCAAGGCGTGGCTGGGCAGCGACGTGCGCGGTCGCACCCTGGGCATCCTCGGCATGGGTCGCATCGGCCAGGCCATCGCCCATCGCGCGGTCGGCTTCGGCATGCCGGTGATCTACCACAACCGCTCGCCGCTGCCCGAGGCGATCGAGCGCGCCTGCAACGCACGCCACGTGGACAAGGCGCAGTTGCTGGGCGAGTCCGATTTCCTGGTGTTGGCCTTGCCGCTGACGCCGCGCACCCGACACGCCATCGGCGCGGCCGAGCTGGCCCTGATGAAGCCGACCGCGATGCTGGTCAACGTCGCCCGCGGCGGCATTGTCGACGACGCCGCGCTGGCCGCGGCGTTGCGCGACCGGCGCCTGGCCGGCGCGGCGCTGGACGTGTTCGAGGGCGAACCGAAGCTGCATCCGGCGCTGCTCACGCTCGACAACGTGGTGCTCAGCCCCCATATCGCCAGCGCCACGACCGATACCCGCCGCGCGATGACATCGGTGGCGGTGGACAATGTGCTCGCGTTGTTCGGCCATGGTCCGCACGCCGGACGACCACCCAACCTCCTCAACCCGAACGTGCTGTGACCGGCACGCCTCCACTTCCAGAGCAACCCATTCCATGAGTCACAAGAGCAGTTACAAGGTCGCCATGGTCGGCGCCACCGGTGCCGTCGGCGAAGCCCTGCTGGCCATCCTCGCCGAGCGCGAGTTTCCGGTCAGCGAGCTGGTGCCGCTGGCCAGCGAGCGATCAGCCGGTGGCAAGGTCAGCTTCGGCGGCAAGCAGGTCACCGTGCAGTTGCTGGACACCTACGACTTCGCCGGCGTCGACATCGCGTTCTTCTCCGCCGGCGGCTCGGTCAGCCGCGAACACGCGCCGCGCGCGGCAGCGGCCGGCGCGGTGGTGATCGACAACACTTCCGAGTTCCGCTATCAGGACGACATCCCGCTGGTGATCAGCGAGGTCAACCCGCACGCGATCGCCCAGTACACCAACCGCGGCATCATCGCCAACCCGAATTGCTCGACCATGCAGATGCTGGTCGCGCTGGCGCCGATCCACCGCGCGGCGCAGATCGAGCGGATCAACGTGGCCACCTACCAGTCCGTCTCCGGTGCCGGCCGCAGCGGCATGGAGGAGCTGGGCCGACAGACCGCGGCCCTGCTGAATTTCCAAAGCGTGGAACCGGGCAAGAAATTCCCGGTCCAGATCGCGTTCAATGTGATCCCGCAGATCGACGACTTCCAGCCCAACGGCTACACCAAGGAGGAGATGAAGCTGGTGTGGGAGACCCGCAAGATCCTGGAGGACGAGTCGATCCAGGTGAACCCGACCGCGGTGCGCGTGCCGGTGTTCTATGGCCATTCCGAGGCGGTGCACATCGAGACCAGCGACAAGATCACCGCCGAGGAGGCGCGCGAACTGCTGCGCCAGGCGCCGGGCGTGGTGCTGATGGACGAGCGCAAGCCGGCCGGCTACCCGACCCCGGTGGCGCAGGCGGCCGGGACCGATGGCGTGTTCGTCGGGCGCATCCGCGAGGACATCTCGCATGAGCGCGGGCTGGACCTGTGGGTCGTCTCGGACAACATCCGCAAGGGTGCGGCCTTGAATGCGGTGCAGATTGCCGAGTTGCTGATCGAGGATTATCTCTGACCATGCGTGTCCTGCCGTCTCTTGCCGCCATCGGCATCCTGCTCACCGCGTCGGCCTGGGCCGCGCCGCCGGCCGGACCGGCCCGCGCCGGCTCGACGGCCGTCCCGGCACTGCCGGCCGTACGGCAGCGGATGCAACGCAATCAGGTCGAGGTGAAGCGCCTGCAGCAAGAGGTGGCGCGTCAGGAATCAGCCAGCCAGCGCGCCAGCCGGCGCCTGGAGCAGCAGGACGCGCAGATCGCCGAGTTGCGCCGCCAGTTGTTGCAGGTGCAGGCCGCGGTGCCTGATGACCACCCATGACGGGGTGTCCGGGGCAAGAACCGGCAGCAGCAATGTGTCGCAAGTATTCGCCGCGGCTATTGTTGATTGCGCTTCTTGTAACTAAAGTGGCGGCACGGTGACGCGGCCGCCGCCCTGGTGGCGGCATCTTTTCAACAAGAAAGCGTCAGGGATCGCTCGGGGGAACATGCATGAATCGTTCGTTGAAATTGTCGATGCTGGTGGCGCTGGCGCTGGGGAGCAGCCAGCTCCTGGCTGTGGACATGGGCCAGGTCCAGGTCAAATCGGCATTGGGACAGCCGCTGCTGGCCGAGATTCCGCTGCACCCGGCCAGTCCGGCCGAGTTGCAGGGTCTCAAGGTGAAACTGGCCTCCAGCGAGCAGTTTGCCCGGGCCGGCATCGTCGGCGGGCGCACCGACATTCCGCTGCACTTCAGCGTTGCCACCGGCGCGCACCCGGTGATCCGCATCACCAGCAGCGAACCGGTGAACGATCCCTATCTCGACCTCCTCATTGAAGTGGACGGCAAGGACGGCCCCAGCGTGCGCGAGTACGCGATCCTGCTCGATCCACCCGGCTCGCACCCGGTCGCGGCAACCCCCGCGCCGGCGCCAGTGGCGGCGCCGCGCCCGGCCAGCCCGGCGCCGCGCCCTGCGCAGCGCGCTCCCGCCCCGGCGCCGCAAGTGGCGGCGGCTACCCGCACTCCGGCTCCCGCTGCCGTCGAGAACGGCCGTCTCGGTCCGGTGCAGAGCGGCCAGACACTGTCGGGCATCGCCCGCAGCGTGACGCCGACCGGCGTCGACGTGCGCCAGATGATGCTGGCCCTGCAGCAGGCCAATCCGGACGCCTTCTATCGCGACAACATCAACGCGCTCAAGAGCGGCGCGGTATTGCGCGTGCCCAGCGCCTCCGAGGCGCAGGCCATGAGCCTGGCCGCGGCGGCCGCCGAGGTGAGCCGGCAGAACAGCGACTGGCGCGCCGGCACGCCGGGCAAGCCCGCGGTGGTGGCCGATGCGGCAACGCGCGCTTCCTCCTCCGGCTCGCCCACCACCGGCGCGGCCGACAACGAGGACCGGCTGGCGCTGGTGCCTCCGCAGGCCGGCACCGCCGGCGGCGGGCAGTCATCCGGCAAGACCGACCAGTCCTCTGCCAGCCTGCGCGAGGAATTGCTGCGCTCCCGCGAAAGCGTGGCCAGCCTGAAGCAGCAGAGCGGCGACCTGAAGGCGCGGCTGAAAGACCTCACCGACATCAACGCCAAGAACGAACACCTGCTGTCGCTGAAGGACAGCGAGATCGCCGAGTTGCAGGCCAAGCTGGCCGCTGCACGCAAGGGCACCGGCGCGCCGGCAACCGCTCCCGTGGCTGCGAGCACGGTAGCGGAACCCGCAGCGCTCGCGCCGGCGGTGGCCAGCGCCGGCAGCAGCGCCGAGGCCAGCGAGAGCCCGGTGGCCTGGGCCTCCTCCGGCGCGGCGACCTCGGCATCGGTGGCAGCGGCAGGCACCGCGTTCGCGCCGGCCGGTTCGGCCTCGCTGGCTACTGCCAGTGCGACACCGGCTGCTGCGGCCACGGTTGCGGCCGAACCTGCGTCCGCACCCGCGCCCGCGCCCGCCCCGGCACGCGTGGTCGAGCAACCCTGGTACATGCAGACTTGGGCCTGGGCCGCAGCGGCCGGCGCGGTCATCGTGTTGATTCTGCTTGCCGTTCTCGGTCGCCGCCGCAAGCCTGCGGCCGCCGCCAAGACGGGGGGAGCCTCGCTGGCCGATCGTTTCGGCGCCACGCCGCCGGCAGGCGAGGGCGACGACGATCTGCTGGCCGATGGCGATACCGACCAGGAGCAACTGCTCGACCAGCTGGCCGAGCATCCGGACGACATCTACCTGCATCTGGAACTGGTCACGCTGTACTACTCGCGCCGCGACGTGGAGCGTTTCGAGGCCGCGGCCGAAGCGATGCACGCCCACATCACCGACCCGGAACAGGACGAGTGGCAGGACGTGGTGCACATGGGCGAGGATCTCGCGCCGGGGCATCCGTTGTTCGACCATCATGCGGAGCCTGCCGACGTCGAGTCCGAGGCGACGCAGGCGTTCGACATCGACGACTACGCCGACGACAGCGACGCACCCACCGTGGTTTCCCCGCTGCCGCCGGCGCTGCCGACCGGCACGAAGAAAGTCACCGAGTACAGCTTCGATTTCGACCTGACCCAGCCAGCCGGTGGTTCGCGCACGGCGCCGCCGGCGGCCGCGGACGACATTACCGTGGTCAAGCCGCACGCCGAGCCGAAGGCTTCCTGGGATGCGCCGGAAACCGGCGCGTCCGCCGCGGAGTCGGCTGAGTTCAGCGACGATCCGGTCGATACCAAACTCGACCTGGCGCGCGCCTATCTCGACATGGGCGATGCCGATGGCGCCCGCGCGATGCTGGGCGAAGTGCTCAAGGAAGGCAGCCAGATGCAGCGCGACGTGGCGCGCAAGCTGCTCGACGGTCTGGGCTGAGATCGCATCGCGAACGGGACGGAGCCGGGCCGGCCTTGCCGGCCCGATTTCTTTTCGGCGGGCATGACGTCGGTGCCTGCCTGCTAATCTTCGACGCTTCCTTCCGGATCTGCGGCATCCATGCGCATCGCTCTCGGCATCGAGTATGACGGCACCGATTTCTTCGGCTGGCAACGCCTGACCGAAGGGCCGAGCGTGCAGGGCGCAGTGGAGGAGGCCTTGTCGAAAGTGGCGGCCCATCCGGTACTGGTCAGTTGCGCAGGACGCACCGACGCCGGCGTCCACGGCCGCTGCCAGGTGGTGCATTTCGATACCGATGCACGCCGCGAATTGCGCGGCTGGGTGCTGGGCGCGTGCTCGAACCTGCCGGCCAGCGTGGCCGTGTTGTGGGCGCAACCGGTGCCGGACAGCTTCCACGCGCGCTTCTCCGCGCGCAGCCGCCGTTATCGCTACCACATCCTCAACCGGCCGGTGCGCGCCGCGCTGGACGCGCGCTACGTCACCTGGGAGCGCCTGCCGCTGGACGCGCAGCGCATGCACGAAGCCGCGCAATCCTTGCTGGGCGAGCACGACTTCAGCGCATTCCGGGCGCTGTCGTGCCAGGCGCCGCACCCGCGGCGCTCGGTGCTCGAGATCAGCGTTCGCCGCGAGGGCGAGCACGTCATGCTGGAGATCGAGGCCAATGCCTTCCTGCACCACATGGTGCGCAACATCGCGGGTTCGCTGCTGCTGGTCGGTCGCGGCGAGCAGCCGGTGGAATGGATGGCCGAACTGCTCGCCGGCCGCGACCGCCAGGTGGCCGGACCGACTGCACCGGCCTCGGGGCTGACCTTCATCGGCCCGCGCTACGAGGCACACTGGGGCCTGCCCACCGAAGTCTGCCTGACGGGAGCCGGCCCGTGACCCGCATCAAATGCTGTGGCATGACCCGCGTCGAGGATGCGCTGCTCGCCGCGCGGCTCGGCGCCGATGCGATCGGCCTGGTGTTCACCGCGCGCAGCAAGCGGCAGGTGACGCTGGCGCGTGCGCGCGAGATCGTCGCGGCGCTGCCGCCGTTCATCGCCACGGTGGCCCTGTTCATGGACGACGCGGCGGCGCTGGTGCGGCAGGTGGTCGATGAAGTCGATCCCGCGCTGCTGCAGTTCCATGGCGATGAGGGCGACGACTGGTGCGCACGGTTCGACCGCCCCTTCGTCAAGGCGATCGCGATGGGCGATGGCGCTGCCGCGCTGCCGCGCCTGCGCGATTACCCGCGCGCCGCCGGCCTGTTGCTGGACGGCCATGCACCCGGCGAGGCGGGCGGCAGCGGCAAGGCGTTCGACTGGTCGTTACTGCCCGGCAATCTGGCGCAGCCGCTGATCCTGGCCGGTGGCCTGCACGCCGGCAACGTGGGCGATGCAGTGCGCGCGGCACGTCCGTGGGCGGTGGATGTGGCCAGCGGAGTGGAATCGGCACCGGGGATCAAGGACGCGGCGCGGCTCGAAGCCTTCATCCGCGCGGTGCGCGCGGCCGACGCGGAGCAGGCGGCATGCCGGGAGTGATCGAGGAATATCGCGGCGCCGGGCAGGCACTCGAACTCGCGGGCCTGGTGGATCGTGCCCGCCCGCTGGTGATCCGCGGCCTCTGCCGCGACTGGCCGATGGTGGCGTGGTCGCGGCGGTCGGACACCGCCTTTGCGCAAGGCCTGGCGAAGCTGGACAACGGCCGCGAGGTCGACGCGCTGCTGATGCCGGCAGGCGAGGGCGGCGTGATCGGCTACAACGCGAATGTCGACGGTTTCAACTACGCGCATCACCGCGTCTCGATCACCCGGGGCCTGCAGCGGCTGGCGGCCTACAGCCGCCAGGACAATCCGCCGGGGCTGGCGATGCAGAGCGCGCTGATCGCCGACTGCCTGCCCGGACTGCTGGAGGATCATGCGGTTCCCTTCATCGACAAGGCGATCCAGCCGCGCATCTGGATCGGCAACAAGGTCACCACGCCGGCGCATTTCGACGAGTACCACAACGTCGCCTGTGTGGCGTGCGGGGTGCGGCGCTTCACCCTGTTCGCCCCGGAGCAGGTGCGCAATCTCTATGTCGGCCCGCTGGATTTCGCGCCGACCGGCGCGGCGATCGGCATGGCGCGGCTGGATCGTCCCGACGATCCGCGTTATCCGCGCTTGAAAGATGCGCTGGCCGCGGCGCAGGTGGCCGAACTGCATCCCGGCGACGCGATCTACATCCCGCCGATGTGGTGGCACCACGTCGAGTCGCTGGAGCAGATCAATGCGCTGGTGAACTACTGGTGGAAACCGGTGCCGGCCGGGGGCGACGCACCGGCCACGGCGCTGGGCTGCCTGATGCACTGCATCCTCGTGTTCCGCGCCTTGCCGCCGGCAGAGCGGGCGGCGTGGAAAGGCCTGCTGGATCACTACGTCTTCGGCGACGACGACCCCGCCGCGCACATCCCCGCCGAGCGGCGCGGGATACTCGGCGCGCTCACGCCGGGGCAACTGGCCGAGTTCCGGGAAACCATCCGGCGTTATCTGTGAACTATCCGCTAAGATGGTCGCTTGCCGCAGTGCGGCATGCCCATCCCCGAGTGACCCCATGAGCAAGATTGCGGACTTCAACCTCTACCCCGACGCCCATGGCCGCTTCGGCGAGTATGGCGGCAGCTATGTCGCCGAGACGCTGATGGCGCCGTTGGCCGAGTTGAGCGAGGCTTACGAACGGCTGAGCACCGATCCGGCTTTCCTCGCGGAACTGGATCGCGACCTGCAGCACTACGTCGGCCGGCCCAGCCCGATCTACCACGCCGAACGGCTGTCGCGGCAGGTTGGCGGCGCGCGCATTCTGTTCAAGCGCGAGGACCTCAACCACACCGGCGCGCACAAGATCAACAACACCATCGGCCAGGCGCTGGTGGCGCGGCACATGGGCAAGCAGCGCGTCATCGCGGAAACCGGCGCCGGCCAGCATGGCGTAGCCACGGCCACGGTAGCGGCGCGCTTCGGCATGCGCTGCGTGGTGTACATGGGTGCGGTCGACATCGAGCGGCAGAAGATCAACGTCTACCGCATGAAGCTGCTCGGCGCCGAGGTGGTGCCGGTGACTTCCGGTTCGAAGACGTTGAAGGATGCGTTGAACGAGGCGATGCGCGATTGGGTCACCAACGTGGCCGACACCTTCTACATCATCGGCACCGTGGCCGGTCCGCATCCGTATCCGAAGATGGTGCGCGACTTCAATGCCGTCGTGGGGCGCGAGGCACGCGCGCAGATGCTGGCGCAATACGGCCGCCTGCCCGACGTGCTGACCGCCTGCGTCGGCGGCGGCTCCAATGCCATCGGCCTGTTCCATGCCTTCCTCAACGACGCCGACGTGCGCATCGTCGGCGCCGAGGCGGCAGGCGAGGGGATCGCCACCGGCCATCATGCCGCCTCGCTGGCGGCCGGCCGTCCCGGCGTGCTGCACGGCAACCGCACCTACGTGCTGTGCGACGACGACGGCCAGATCACCGAGACGCATTCGGTCTCCGCCGGCCTCGACTATCCCGGTGTGGGGCCGGAGCATGCCTTCCTGAAGGATGCCGGTCGCGCCGAGTACGTCGGCATCACCGACGACGAGGCGCTGGAGGCGTTCCACCTGCTGGCGCGCACCGAAGGCATCCTAGCCGCCCTGGAATCCAGCCACGCGGTGGCGCAGGCGATCAAGCTGGCGCGCGAGTTGCCCAAAGACGGCATCGTGCTGTGCAACCTGTCCGGCCGCGGCGACAAGGACGTGCACACGATCGCGGCGCGCGAGGGAGTGAGCGTGTAGCGAGGAGTGAGTGGAGAGGAGTGAGAAGTGAGAGGAAGTCTCGCACTCCAGAACCGCTCAGACCCGCCCGAGCTCTCTTTCACTTCTCACTTCTCATTACTCACTCCTGTCTTATGAGCCGCATCGACACCCGCTTCGCCCAACTCAAGGCCACCGGCCGCACCGGCCTGATCCCGTTCGTCACCGCGGGCGATCCTTCGCCGCAGCACATGGTGGCGATGATGCATGCGCTGGTGGAATCGGGGGCGGACCTGATCGAGCTGGGCGTGCCGTTTTCCGATCCGATGGCAGACGGCCCGGTGATCCAGCACGCCAGTGAGCGGGCGATCGCCAAGGGCGTCGGTCTCGCGCAGGTGCTGGGCTGGGTGCATGCATTTCGCGAACGCGATGCGGAAACCCCGATCGTGCTGATGGGCTATCTGAACCCGCTGGAGATCCATGGCTACGCGCGCTTCGCGCAGGAGGCTGTGGCGGCCGGCGTCGATGGCGTGCTGCTGGTCGATTGTCCGCTGGAGGAGTCGACCGTGCTGCAGTCGCTGCGCGAGGCGGGGTTGCAGCAGATCCTGCTCGCCGCGCCCACCACCGCACCTGCGCGTATGGCGCAGTTGTGCAGCTCGGCGGAAGGCTTCCTGTATTATGTATCGTTCGCTGGCGTCACCGGAGCGGCGCAGTTGAGCGTCAGCGAGATTGCCGAGCGCGTTGCCGAAGTCAGGAGCCTCGCCGGTACGCCGGTGGCGGTGGGGTTCGGCATTCGCGATGCGGCCAGCGCCGCAGCGATCGGCGGCTTCGCTGACGCGGTCGTCATCGGCAGCGCGCTGGTCGAAAGCCTGGCGGCGGCCACGGACGCGGCGGATATCACGGGTCGTGTGCGCAGTTTCCTGCAGCCGATCCGCGCGGCGCTGGATGCACGCTGAGGCGGTCGACCCGGCCGTCTCGAAAGTTTGAGGTATTGCGATGAATTGGCTGCAGAAGATCATGAACCCGCGTACCCGCACGCTCCCTTCGGGTGGCGGCAAGGGCTCGGTGCCCGAGGGCGTGTGGGAGAAATGCGCGGGCTGCGGCACCGTGCTGTACCGGCCTGAACTGGAACGCAACCTGATGGTGTGTCCCAAGTGCGGCCACCATCACTACATCAGCGCACGGGCGCGCCTGGGCGCGCTGCTGGACGAAGGTTCCGGCCAGGAACTGTGGGCCAGCATGGAACCGGCCGATCCGCTGAAGTTCCGCGATTCGAAAAAGTATCGCGACCGCATCATCGCCACCCAGAAGAAACTGGGCGAGAAGGACGCCATGGTCGCGATGAGCGGCCGCTTGAAGGGACGTCCGTTGATGGCGGTGGCGTTCGAGTTTGCCTACATGGGCGGCTCGATGGGGTCGGTGGTGGGCGAGAAGTTCGCCCGCGCCGCCGAACGTGCGCTGGCCGACAAGAGCGCGCTGGTGTGTTTCTCCGCCACTGGCGGTGCGCGCATGCAGGAGGCGCTGTTCTCGCTGATGCAGATGGCCAAGACCTCGGCCGCGCTGGCGCGTCTGCGCGATGCCGGCGTGCCGTACATCAGCGTGCTGACCAACCCGACCACCGGTGGTGTCTCGGCCAGCCTGGCGATGCTGGGTGACATCAACATCGGCGAGCCCAAGGCGCTGATCGGCTTTGCCGGTCCGCGCGTGATCGAGCAGACCGTGCGCGAGACGCTGCCGGAAGGGTTCCAGCGTTCGGAGTTCCTGCTTGACCACGGTGCGATCGACCTGATCGTCGACCGCCGCGAGATGCGCGACAAGCTTGCCGACCTGTTCGGCATCCTGACCCGGGCCGATCGCGCGGCCTGAGCGCGCGTCGCGTGTCGCGGAGCGATGCCGCCCACGGGCGGCATCGTCGTATCGCGGGCCGGGTTTTCCACAGCTTCTGTGCGCCGTCGCTGTACAAGCCTGTGGACAACCGCGCTTCGTCCTTTGCCGGCAATGACTTGCCACGCCTTGATGATTTTCTGAGCAACCGCGCGAGAGTTTTCCACAGCGACTGTGGAGCACGTTCGGCAAAGCCTGTGGACAAATTCGCTATCTGCTTGAGCGCAAAGGCAGCCACGACGGCGTGAGCATATTGCGCACAGTGGGCGGCGGCGCGGTGCAGCGCTTACACTGGGAGTTCCCCTTTGCTGGAGGTTCCCTCGATGAATCGCATCCTGCTCATTCTCGCCCTCACCGGTCTGGCCACTGTCGCGACGGCAGCCGAAGCACCTGCGCTGCCGGGCACGTCGGCGCCGGCCGCCGCCAGGGTCTACATCATCTCGCCCGCGGACGGCGCCACCGTCGGCCAGGAATTCACCGTGCGCTTCGGCCTCGAGGGCATGGGCGTGGCGCCAGCGGGCGTGACCAGGGAGCACACCGGCCATCATCACCTGCTGGTCGACGTGAAGACCTTGCCCGCCGCCGGCCAGCCGATTCCGGCCGACGCCAACCACATCCATTTCGGCGGCGGCCAGACCCAGACCACGCTGAAGCTGGCCCCGGGTACGCATACTCTGCAACTGGAGCTGGGTGACGCGAATCATGTGCCGTTCGTGCCGGCGGTGGTGTCGAAGAAAATCACCGTCCACGTCAAGTAATCGCGGGGGCGTGCGACCCAATCAGCCGCCGAAGTAGATCGACACGCCCAGATTGCCCTGCCACTGGTTTGCCGAGCCGTGCAGGCGATGGTCGAAGCCCGCGTCCAGTTGCACGCGGGGCGTGACCATCCACTGCACGCCGGCACCGGCGAGGCTGCCGTTGCCCTCGCCGGGCAGGTGCTGCCAGGCGAGTTCGGTGTACAGGGTCAGCGCCGACGACAGCGCATGGCTGTCGTCCAGCGCCACGGTGGGGCTGTCGGCACCGCCGCGGCGCACGTTCTCCAGGTAAAGGCCCAGCGAGTGGCGCTCGCCGACATCCAGGTTGAACTGCGCGCCGAGCAGGTACTGGCGATGGTCTCCGCGGAACTCCCGCTCGCCGTCGGTGAAGGTGACGCTGCCCAGCAGGCCCCAGCTGAAGCCCGCATGGCTCGACGGCAGCGCCAGCTTCAGCCCCAGCTGGCTGTCGCCGCGGCCTTCCCTGTGCACGCTGCCGCCCGGGCTGGCTTGCCGCAGCACGTTCCAGGAGTCGCTGCCCAATTGCATTTCCAACGGCCCGCCGAGCCCGATGCGCAGCAAGCTGTCGGCGGTGTACTGCGACACGGTGACGCCATCCTGCCGGTCGCGGCTCCAGTCCGGCAGGCCTTGTTCGAGGATTGCCTCGCCAGCGGCCAGCACGCCCGGCGTGAAGCCGTAGCCGGGGCGGTCGAAACCGGGGTTCTCCGCCCTTGCGGGTGCGGCGGCGACAAGCAGCGCCAGCGCGAGCATGGAGGTGGGCAGGGCGCGCATGCGAGGCCGGCGCTGCCCGCGGTATCGGTTAAAATCCATCGTTTCTCCTTGTTGTCCGGAACATCATGGCCGTCCGTACCCGTTTCGCTCCCAGCCCCACCGGCTTCCTGCACATCGGCGGCGCGCGCACCGCGCTGTATTGCTGGCTGGAGGCGCGTCGTCGCGGCGGACAGTTCATTCTGCGCATCGAGGATACCGATCGCGAACGTTCCACAGACGCGGCGGTGCAGGCGATCCTCGACGCCATGCACTGGCTCGGCCTCGATGCCGATGAGGGCCCGTTCTACCAGACCCGGCGACTCGATCGATACAGGCAGGTTGCCGACGAGCTGGTCGCCGCCGGCAAGGCCTACTACGCCTACGAGAGCAAGGACGAGATCGAGACGATGCGCGAGGCGGCCATGCAGGCCGGCGAGAAACCGCGCTACAACGGTTACTACCGCGATCGCAACGAGGCGTGCCGCGACGACCCCAACCGGGTGATCCGCTTCCGCAACCCGATCGAAGGCTCGGTGGTATTCGAGGACAAGGTCAAGGGCCGCATCGAGATCGCCAACAGCGAGCTGGACGACCTGGTGATCTTTCGCTCCGATGGCTGGCCGACCTACAACTTCGCCGTGGTGGTCGACGACATCGACATGGGCGTGACCGAGGTGATCCGCGGCGACGACCACGTCAACAACACGCCGCGGCAGATCAACATCTATCACGCGCTCGGCGCGCCGGTGCCGGAGTTCGCGCACCTGCCGATGATCCTGGACAAGGAAGGCAAGAAGCTGTCCAAGCGCACCAACGCGGTCAGCGTGATGGATTATCGCGAGCAGGGTTTCCTGCCCCACGCGATCCTCAACTACCTGGTGCGGCTGGGCTGGTCGCATGGCGATCAGGAGATCTTCTCGCGCGAAGAGATGATCGCGCTGTTCGACATCGCCGACGTCAACAAGGCGGCCTCGCGCTTCGACACCGAGAAGCTGGCGTGGCTGAACCAGCATTACCTGAAGACCGACGAGCCGCAGTCGTTCCTCGCCGAGTTCGAATGGCACCTGCAGCGCGCCGGCGTGGACGTCGCGCAAGGCCCCGCGCCGATCGAGGTCATCGTGGCGCTGCGCGAGCGCGTGCACACGCTGAAGGAAATGGCCGAGCGGGCGAAGATCTGGTACGGCCCGATCACTGCCTGGGACGACAAGGCGGTGGCGAAGCATCTCGGCAATGCCAGCGCCCCGGGCGTGCTGGCGGCGGCGAAGACGCTGCTGAGCGCGTGCGAGTGGAAGCCGGCGGCGGTCCACCTGGTCATCGAGCAGGTGGCGGCGCAGCTGGAGTTGGGCATGGGCAAGGTGGCGCAGCCGCTGCGGGTGGCAATGACCGGTACCCAGGTCTCGCCCTCGATCGAGGACACGATCTATCTCACGGGGCGCGAGGAGGCGATCCGCCGCATCGACGCCGCGATGGCCATGACCCATGCCTGAGTTGGCGGCGCGGCGCAGCTGGCGCCAGTCTCCCCGTGGATGAGCTGCTGGCCCGCGCCACCCAAGGCGTCGATCTCGACGCCCCCGGCGCGTTCAGGCACGTCTTCTTCAATCTGTTGAATATGGTGCCCTGGGCAGCCATGTTCTGGTGGAATCTGCTGTTCGTCGCCGTGGGCCTGCTGCTCGGCTGGTGGCGCGGCCGGGTGCTGGAAGCGGTCTTGTGGTCCTGGGTGCTCGGCCCGATCGGCTGGATCGTGATCCTGTGCAGGCCGCGCGGCCAGCCGGCCGTGAAACCGCCGCCGGTGCCGCGCTGAGGCGGGCGGTGGCGGATGTATGATCGAGGCGAGGTGAATGCTTTGAACCACGATGTTGCCGACAACGCGCACGCGCACCACCCGCACCACCATCATGACGCGAAGGGTTTCGTGCGTGCGGTGGAACACGCCAGCGAGGAGCGGGGCCTGCGTCTGACCCCCCTGCGCAAGGAGGTGCTGGAACTGATCGCGGCATCTCGCATACCGGTCAAGGCGTACGAACTGCTCGACCAGCTGCGCGAACAGCACGGCAATGCCGCTCCGCCCACGGTTTATCGCGCGCTGGATTTCCTGCTCGAGAACGGCTTCATCCACAAGCTGGAGTCGATCAACGCCTTCGTCTCCTGCCACCATCCGACCGAGGCGCATCAGGTCCCATTTCTGATCTGCGACAACTGTTCCAGCGCGCAGGAGGTCTGCGACGAACGGGTCGCCGAATTGATCGAGGCGCAGGCCCGCGCGCTGGGTTTCCGGCCGCAGGCGCAGACGCTGGAAGTCCACGGTCTGTGCCGGGCCTGCCGCAAAGCCTGAACGGCGACCATCGCCCGGTAGCGCGACCTATTGTTATAATGTAACATGCCGGCCAGATTCCCCGGCCGCCTCGCGCGGCGACGGCAGGCAGGCAGATGCATTCCGGGCAGGCAGGCACATCGCGTGGATGGCAGAGCGCCGATCGCATCGGCGCGATCGCCTCGTTCCTGTGTGCGATCCACTGTGCCTTGCTGCCCTTCGTCTTGGCCGCGCTGCCACTGGTCGGGCTGGAGTTCCTGGCCGACCATCGCTTCGAGCGGGGTTTCGTGGCGTTTGCCTGCGTGCTGGCGGTGATCGCACTGGTGCGGGGCTTTCGGCGCCACCAGCAGCCCTTGCCGTTGCTGCTGGCCATCCCGGGGTTGCTCCTGCTGATTTCCGGCGTCACCTGGGCCGAGGGTGGACTGACCCTGGTGCACAGTGCACTGGTCACGTCGGGCGGCCTGCTGCTGGCCGCCGCGCACTTCGTCAACCTGCGTCGCGACCGCCGTGTCCAGGTCCACGTGCACGGCCCGCAATGCGCGCATTGAGGCTGGTTGGCGCTGGGCGTGGGTGGCCTATGGCGTTGCCCGCCGCACTGCTATGATGGACGGCCGTACATCCATCGAATCAAGGAGTTCCCCATGGGCAAGGGCGATCGCAAGACCCGCCGCGGCAAGATCTACCGCAGCAGCTACGGCAATACGCGCGCGCACGCGCTGGCCCCGGCCGTGGCCGGCACCAAGCCGACGGTGACCAAGGCGCCGGCGACCCGCAAGGCGGCCCCGCGCAAGAAGTCCGCCTGAGTCGACACGGCTTTCCCGTGTTGCCAGGAACCCCCGCCTCGGCGGGGGTTCCTGTTTTTGGGGCCGGGATGACCGCGCATTCGTCTGTCGAGAGCCGGGATGCGGGCTCCGGGATGCGGGCTCCAGGATGGGGGGGCGAGCGGCGAGGAACGAGGGGATTGCGGCAGCGCCGCATGGGTGTATGATGCGCGCCACTGTGTTAATGCGTTAGTACATTATGAAGCGTCGATCGCTTGATCCCGAAACACCCGTCGAGTCCGCCGAGCTGAGCCTGTACGAGGCGTTGCTGTCGCTGAAGAACGTCGAGGAAGTTGGCGCGTTCCTCAGCGACCTGTGCACGCCGGCGGAACTCGAAGTGCTGGTGGACCGCTGGCGGGTGGTGCCGTTCCTGCTCGAAGGCGTGTCGTACCGGGAGATCCACGAGCGCACTGCGGTCAGCATCACCACGATCGGGCGGGTCGCGCGCTATCTCAACCAGGGCAGCGGCGGCTATCTCGCGGCCGCGGCCCGCGCGGCGCGGCGGCAGGCGCAGGCGGCAAGGAAGAGGGCATGAAGCCGCGCGACCGCCTGCGCATCGCGATGCAGAAATCCGGACGGCTGACCGAGCCGGCGCTGGACCTGCTCAAGCGATGCGGCCTGACCTTCCGGCAAAGCCGCGACAAGCTGTTCTGCTTCGGCGAAGGCGAGCCGGTCGACCTGCTGCTGGTGCGCGACGACGACATCCCCGGCCTGATCGCGCAAGGCGTATGCGACGTCGGCATCGTCGGCCGCAACGTGCTGGGCGAGTTCCAGCTCACTGCCGGGCGCGATGGCGAGCCGCTGGCCGAACTGCGGCCACTCGGCTTCGGACGGTGCCGGTTGTCGATCGCCGTGCCGCAGGAGCTCGACTATTCCGCGCCCGGCGATCTCGCGGGACGGCGCATCGCCACGTCATACCCCGGCCTGCTTGGTGAATGGCTGCGCGCGCAACACATCGACGCCGGCGTGGTGACCCTGGCCGGCTCGGTCGAGATTGCGCCGAAGCTGGGCACGGCCGACGCGATCTGCGACCTGGTGCAGAGCGGCGGCACCCTGGTGGCCAACCAGTTGCGCGAGACCGAGGTGCTGCTGGAGAGCGAGGCGGTGCTGGCCGGGCCGGTGACCCTGCCGGCGGACGAGCGCGGCGACATGCTGGAGTTGTTGCTGAAGCGGCTCGATGGCGTGATCCAGGTGCGCGAATCGCGGCTGCTGCTGTTGCAGACCTCGCGTCACTCGCTGGAGGCGGTCACCCGGTTGCTCCCCGGCGGTCCGCAGCCGACGCTGCTGGCGGTGGCTGGCCAGGCCGACCAGTTGATGCTGCAGGCGTTGTGCGCCGGTGAGGTGAGCTGGCGGCAACTGGAGGAAATCAAGAAGGCCGGCGCACGCGAGATGTTCGTGCTGCCGGTGGAGAAGATGCTGGCATGAAGCAGGGCAGCACGAGGAGTTCGCTTGCATGAAACGTCTGGACTGGAACGCCCTGGACGAAACGGCCCGGCGCGAGGCGCTGGCGCGACCGGCGCAGTCGCGCGCAGACGACGTGCGTCATGGTGTCGAACGGATCGTCGCGGCCGTGCGCAAGGACGGCGACACGGCGTTGCGCGCGCTCAGCGCCCGGTACGATCGCTGCACACTGGATGCACTCGAGGTCGACGAGGCCGAGTTCGTCGCGGCCGAGACGGCGCTCGATCCCGAATTGAAAGCGGCGATCCGCGAAGCCGCCGCACGCATCGAGTTGTTCCATCGTGCCGCGGCGCTGCGGCCGGTGGCGGTCGACACCGCGCCCGGCGTGCGGGTCGAGCGCATGCTGCGGCCGGTCAGCCGGGTGGGCCTGTATGTGCCGGCTGGCAGTGCGCCGCTGCCTTCCACTGCGCTGATGCTGGGCGTGCCGGCGCACATCGCCGGCTGTCGCGAGGTGGTGCTGTGCTCGCCCGCGCGCGCTGACGGGTGCTGCGACGAGGCGGTGCTGTACGCCGCGCGCCTCACCGGCGTGCACAAGGTGTTCAAGCTCGGTGGCGCGCAGGCGATCGCCGCGATGGCCTACGGTACGGAGTCGGTGCCGAAGTGCGACAAGCTGTTCGGCCCCGGCAATGCCTGGGTGACCGAGGCGAAGCTGCAGGTGTCGTCCGACCCGGACGGTGCGGCGATCGACATGCCGGCCGGGCCGTCGGAAGTACTGGTGATCGCCGATGCCACCGCGAATCCGGTGTTCGTCGCCGCCGACCTGCTGTCGCAGGCCGAGCACGGACCGGATTCGCAGGTGATCCTGCTCAGCGATTCGGTGGAGCTGATCGAGCGCGTGGAGCGTGAGGTCGAACGTCAGTGTGACGGCCTGCCGCGCGCTGACATCGCGCGCCAGGCGCTGGCGCAGAGCCGGTTGATCGCGGTCGACTCGCTGGCGCAGGCGGTCGAGGTGAGCAACCGCTACGCGCCCGAGCACCTGATCCTGCAGGTGGCTGAGCCGCGCGCGCTGCTCGACGGCGTCGACAGTGCCGGCTCGATCTTCCTCGGTCCGTGGACGCCCGAATCGGTGGGCGATTACTGCAGCGGCAGCAATCACGTGCTGCCGACCTACGGCTACGCGCGCAGCTACAGCGGCGTGTCGGTGGCCAGCTACCAGAAGCAGATCAGCGTGCAGGAAGTCAGCGCCGACGGCCTGCGCCGCATCGGCCCGTGTACCGCGACGCTGGCGGCAGCCGAGCAGCTGGAAGCGCACCGCCGCGCAGTGACCCTGCGGCTGGAGGCATTGGCATGAGCGTGCTCGATCTGGCGCGGCCGGAGATCCGCGCGATGCAGCCGTACTCCTCGGCGCGGATGGAGGCCAGCGGCGGCGAGGTCCTGCTCAACGCGAACGAGTCGGCGTGGGCACCGGTGGGTGACGACGGACTCGGCTGCAACCGCTACCCCGAGCCGCAGCCCGTCGCATTGGTCGCTGCGCTGGCAGCACTGTATGGCGTGCGGCGCGAACAGTTGCTGGTCGGCCGCGGCAGCGACGAGGCGATCGACCTGCTGCTGCGCGCGTTCTGTCGCGCCGGCCGCGATGCGATCCTGATCCAGCCGCCGACGTTCGGCATGTACGCGGTGTGCGCGCGGGTGCAGGGCGCCGGCATTGTCGAGGTGCCACTGGCGGCGGATTTCACCTTGGACGTGGACGCGGTGCTCGCGGCACTGACCCCGGCGGTGACGCTCGTCTTCGTGTGCACTCCGAACAATCCCGCCGGTCAGGCGGTGCCGCGTGCGGCACTCGAACGGCTGGCGCGGGCGCTGTCTGACCGCGCCTTGCTGGTGGTGGACGAGGCGTACGTGGAGTTTGCCGACGACGGCAGCATCGCCGACTTGATCGACCGCTACGACAACCTCGCCGTGCTGCGCACTCTGTCCAAGGCCTGGGCGCTGGCCGGCGCACGCATCGGCAGCCTGCTGGCGAACGCCGGCGTGGTCGCCTTGCTGCGGAAGATCATGGCGCCGTACCCGTTGCCGTTGCCGTGCGTGGACGCGGCGCTGCTGGCGCTGTCCGGCTGGGGCCAGGCGAATGCGCGCGAACACCTCGCCGTCGTGCGTGCGGAGCGCACGCGCATGTGCGAGGCGTTGCGCCGGTTGCCCGGCGTGCGCGAGGTGTTGCCTTCGCAGGCGAACTTCCTTGCCGTCCGCTTCGACGATGCCGCCGACGTCTACCGGCGCCTGCTCGCCGCCGGCATCGTGGTGCGCGACGTGCGCCGCTACCCGAACCTCGCCGACGCGCTGCGCATCACCATCGGCACGCCGGCGGAGAACGAGCGGGTACTGGCCGTGCTGGCTTCGGATCGAGGCATCGCATGACCGTCCGCAAGATTCTTTTCGTCGATCGGGACGGCTGCCTGATCGAGGAGCCGGCCGACGAGCAGGTCGACAGCTGGGAGAAGCTGGCCCTGCTGCCCGGAGTGATCGCCGCGTTGCAGCGCTTCGTCGCCGCCGGCTACGCGCTGGTGATGGTGAGCAACCAGGATGGGCTGGGCACCGACAGTTTTCCCGAATCCGATTTCCGTGGCCCCCACGAACTTCTGCTGCGCATCCTCGACTCGCAGGGCATTCGCTTCCGCGAGGTGTTGATCGACCGCAGCCTTCCGCACGAAGGCCTCGACACGCGCAAGCCCGGCGTCGGCATGCTGCGCCACTACCTGGCCGACGACGGCTGGAGCCGCGCCGCCTCAGCGATGGTCGGTGATCGTGAAACCGACCTGCAGCTTGCCGCGAACCTCGGCGTGCGCGGTTTTCGCGTGGGCCTGCAAGGTATCGGCTGGGAGGAGGTGGCGCACCGGCTGCTGGATGCGCCGCGCACCGCCACCGTGGTGCGCCACACGAAAGAGACCCGCATCACCGTCAAGGTCGACCTGGATCGCGCAACCGACCCGCAGGTGCGCACCGGGCTGGGCTTCTTCGACCACATGCTGGAACAGATCGGCAAGCACGGCGGCCTTGCGCTGGAACTCGATTGCGACGGCGACACCCACATCGACGAGCACCACACCATCGAGGATTGCGCGCTGGCACTCGGCCAGGCCCTGAAGCAGGCGCTCGGCGACAAGCGCGGCATCGGTCGCTACGGTTTCACCCTGCCCATGGACGAGGCGCAGGCCAGCGCCGCGCTGGACCTGTCCGGCCGACCGTACTTCGTGTTCGAGGGCAGCTTCCCGCGCGAGCGCGTGGGCGAGGTGCCGACCGAACTGGTGCCGCATTTCTTCCGCTCGCTGTGCGAGACGCTGGGTGCGAACCTGCACCTCGCCGTGCGCGGCGACAACGCGCACCACATGGTGGAAGCCTGCTTCAAGGTCGTGGCGCGCGCCCTTCGCCAGGCGATCGCGCGCTCCGGCAGCGAACTGCCGAGTACCAAGGGCGCGCTGTGATGAGCGTGGTACTGGTCGATGCAGGCGGCACCAATATCGGCTCGGTGCGCTACGCCTTGCAGCGTCTTGGCGCAGATGCCGAATTGACCTCGGAGGCTGCCGCGATCCGCGCCGCCGACAAGGTGATCCTGCCCGGCGTGGGTGCGGCCGGACCGGGCATGACGCGGCTGCGCGAGCTGGGTCTGGTCGAGGTCTTGCGTTCGCTGCGCCAGCCCGTGCTCGGCGTATGCCTGGGCATGCAACTGCTGTGCACGCATTCGGAAGAGGGCGACACCGCATGCCTCGGCCTGATTCCCGCGTCGGTGCGACGCTTCGCCGAGGCTCCCGGTCTGCGTGTGCCGCACATGGGCTGGAATGAGGTGTCGATCCGGCGGGAACATCCGCTGCTGGCCGGGCTGGGCGAGGGCGAGCAGGCCTATTTCGTGCACAGCTACGCGGTACCGGTCGGCGACTGGACTCTGGCCACCGCCGACTACGGCGGCGCGTTCTCGGCGGTGGTCGCGCACCGCAACTTCCACGGCATGCAGTTCCATCCCGAACGCTCCGCGGGTGTCGGCGCCCGACTGCTGAAGAACTTTCTCGAACTATGAACTTCGACGTGATTCCCGCGATCGACTTGCGCGGCGGCCAGGTGGTGCGCCTGAAGCAGGGCGACTACGCGCAGCAGACGACCTACGCGGCGGACCCGCGCGAGCTGGCCAGGCGCTACGCCGACGCCGGTGCGCGCTGGCTGCACCTGGTCGACCTGGATGGCGCACGTTCGGGCCGGCTGGACAATCTCGCGGTGATCGCCGCGATCGCCACCGATGGCATGGCGATCCAGGCCGGTGGCGGCGTGCGCGAAGAGGCAGATCTGCAGCGGTTGTTCGATGCCGGCGTGCAGCGCGTGGTGGTTGGCAGCGTGGCGGTGCGCGATCCGGCGCGTGTCGCCGCCTGGCTGGCGAAGTACGGCGCAGAGCGGCTGACCCTCGCGCTGGACACCCGCCACGCGGAAGGACGCTGGGTCCTGCCCAGCGCCGGCTGGACCGAAGTGGAGGCGCGCACGCTGGACGAGCTGGCGCCGTGGTACGCAGCACGCGGTGCCCGTCACCTGTTGTGCACCGACATCGATCGCGACGGCATGTTGGCCGGCTTCAATCTCGACCTGTATCGCCACCTCGTGACCAGCGTGCCGCAACTGGCGCTGCAGGCGTCCGGCGGGGTGCGCTCGCTGGACGATATCCGTGCCGCGCGCGATGCCGGCGCGAATGCGGTGATCCTCGGTCGCGCCCTGCTGGAAGGGAGTTTCACCGTGGCTGAGGCGCTGGCGTGCTGAGCCGCCGCATCATTCCCTGCCTCGACGTGCGCAACGGCCAGGTGGTCAAGGGCGTGCGCTTCCGCGACCACGTGGTCATGGGCGAAATCGTCGACCTCGCGCTGCGCTACCGCGACGAAGGCGCCGACGAGCTGGTGTTCTACGACATCACCGCCAGCCCCGAGGGACGCAGCGTGGATCGCAGCTGGGTGGAGAAAGTCGCCCGGGTGATCGATATTCCGTTCTGCGTCGCCGGCGGCATCCGCTCGGTCGACGAGGCACGCGCGGTGCTGCATGCGGGTGCCGACAAGATTTCGGTGAACTCGCCCGCCTTGGCGCGGCCCGCGCTGATCGACGAACTGGCCGCCGCGTTCGGCGTGCAGTGCGTGGTGGTCGGCATCGACTCGTTGCGCGACGGCGACGGCGAATGGCGCGTGCGCCAGTACACCGGCGATCCCGCGAAAATGCAGGCGCTGCCGCGCCGCACGCTGGACTGGATAGTCGAGGCACAGCGGCGGGGTGCCGGCGAGATCGTGCTCAATTGCATGGACAGCGACGGGGTACGCCGCGGCTACGACCTGGACCAATTGCGGGCCGCCCGCGCGATCTGCCAGGTGCCGTTGGTGGCCTCCGGCGGTGCCGGCGCTCCCGAACATTTCCGCGATGCCTTCGTCGAGGCCGACGTGGATGGCGCGCTGGCGGCCAGCGTGTTCCATTCGGGCGCCATTTCGATTCCCGCGTTGAAGCGCTACCTGCAAGCTGAAGGCGTACGAGTGAGGAGTGAGTGAGCAGGAGTGAGAAGTGAGAGACAGCAGAAACCTCACCGCAATGGTGGATCGGATGCTTTCTGTCACTTCTCACTTCTCTCCACTCACTTCTCGCTCCAAGGAGATCAACCCATGACCACCACCCCCGCAATCAATCCCGATGTTCCCGACTGGGCCAAGGGCAATGGCCTGCTGCCGGCGATCGTGCAGCACTGGCTGAGCGGCGAGGTGCTGATGCTCGGCTACATGAATGCCGATGCGCTGGTGCAGACGCAGGCCGATGGCCACGTCACCTTCTACAGCCGCAGCAAGCAGCGCTTGTGGGTGAAGGGCGAGAGCTCCGGTCACGTGCTCGCGCTGAAGTCGATCCGCCTCGACTGTGACGCCGACACCTTGCTGATCCAGGCCGAACCGCACGGCCCCACCTGCCACACCGGCACCTCCAGCTGCTTTGGCGACAGCGCCGACGTGCGCCCGCCGCTGGGTTTCCTCGCCGAACTCGACGCGCTGGTCGCGCAACGCCACGTCGCGCGGCCGACCGGCAGCTACACGACGAAGCTGTTTGACGACGGCATCCGCCGCATCGCGCAGAAGGTGGGCGAGGAGGGCGTGGAAACGGCGCTGGCCGCGGTAGTGCAGGACGACGAGGCGCTGCTGGGTGAAGCAGCGGACCTGCTGTTCCATCTCGTGGTCGTGTTGCGGGCACGCGGATTGTCGCTGGCGGACGCGATTGCGGTGCTGGCCGACCGGCACCGGGCGCGCTAGCGAGGAGGCCGGTCGGTGCAGATCAGGGGGTGCGGCAAGCCACGCCGGCTGCAGACGCGATCTGTTCGCCGGGTTTGAGCTCGGCGAGCCAGGCGTCATGCATGCCCTTGCTCCACCATTGCCAATGCTCGTCCACGTAGCGCGCGCCATCGGCCGAAACCGCCGCGTGCAGCCGATGCGTCTGCGAGTCGAAGTCCAGCATGGCGGTCTGCGTGTCGGGATAGGCGGCCAGCACCGTGCGGCCATCGTCGCAGCGGTAGCGAATGCTGGCCGCGCCGATGGTCCCGGTTGCGCCGGCCACGCGGAACGGGCCGATCGAGTACGTGGATGGCTTGCCGCCGGCGCCGCAGAGTTGGCCGTGGAAGGGTGCGCTCACGGTTCCCGCGCCGATGGCCAGCGTGATGACGGCCGGCGACTCGCAATGGCCGTCGTCGTAGACGTTGCCTGAAACCCAGCGCATGTCGCTCTCCACACTGGCGCCGGGAGCCAGCGTGAGCCGTGGTGGTTGGGCGGCGGGTATTGGCGGGACCTGCGCGGCGATGGCCAGTGTTTGCCGTTGCGCGCCCCGCAAGCCCGGCGCGGGCATGGCGGCGATCGAACAGGCGACTTCGCTTGCGTTGTGCACGACCAGCATGGTGCCGGCATGCGACATCCCGTTTAAGCGGCCGTTGCCGTCGTCCAGCGACAGCTTGAGCTGCGCGGGCACGCATGCGGCGGGGGCGGCGGCTTGCGTCTGGCGTGTCGCGGGCGGCGCTGACGAACAGGCTGACAGCACCAGCAGGGGAATCATGGCTGGCCGCCATGGCGACGAGAACGTCCGGCGCAGGTGGCTCGACATGGCGGGCCTGGTCAGGTGGCTGCGTGCGCTCATGCGGGTCTCCCGCTCAGGAAGGGAGCGCCACGCTAGCAGCCGCTGCAGGTGAAATTCGTGAAGCCTCGCGGCGACCTGCGTGGCGCGTTATATCCGGGATTCATGGCAGCGACGCCCGGCGCGGACCTGGCCAGGGGTTTGAGCTGCGGTCAGGGCGTCGGCGTCGTGTCGGCTGCGCCGGGCGCTGCTGGCTTGAACGACACCGCCGGGCCGGGCACGACGTGCTTGCGCCACGCTGCCAGCTGTGCCGCGATGCCGCTGCCGACGTCGATCTGCGGTTCGGAGGGGGTGAGCTCGTCCTGCCTTTCCCAGTGGGCGATATCGCTGCGTGCCCGCTTGAACGCGTCGACGAAGTTGTCGGTGTGGTTCAGCGCATCGACCAGCCAGGCCTTGCCGAAGTAGGTGATGTCCGAATCGCTGCCGCAGCCGAACGAGCTGCGGTCGCTGCGTGCAGCGGTGAGCACCAGGGTGCCGGAACCGCGCAGCGGCGGCACGAAGCCGCCGGAGTAGCAGGCGTTGACCACCACCACTTTCCACCGGAAGTGGCGCGCCGCCAAAATGTCGGCGAGATCTTGCGCGCCGATCTGATCCAGCGGCAACGGGTCCATGTCGACCAGCAAGGTATGGTCCTCGTCGCCGTGGCTGGTGACGTAGAGCAGCAGGATGTCCTCGTCCGTTCGCATCACCTGCTGCAAGCCGTCGAGCGCCGCTTCGAGATTGCTCCAGCTGGCCAGCGGGTGGGTGGTCAGCGAGGCCGGGTTGTTCTCCAGCACCAGGCTGTGGACGGTGGGGCCGAAGCGCGAACCGAACAGTTGCGCGGCGTATTCGGCCTCATTGCGGAACACGTCCTCGCTGCCGTCGCCGGCGAAAGCGAGCAGGTAGAGATTGGGCTTGCCCGCCACCCGCGGCGTCAGTCGGGCGAGGGCGTCGCGTACCATCTGCGGCTGGGCGTAGAGCACCTGCTCGGGGCTGGGCGCGGATGCCGGCCAGGCATCGGGCGCCGCTGTCGATTCGGCCGGTGTTTCGGCTTGAAGCGGCATGGCGGGCGGCGTGTTGGCCGAGTCGGGGAGAGCGTTGACCGGCAACCACGCGGCCAGCGCCACGCCGGCGCTGAATGCCGCCGCGATGGTCAGCAGAGTACGCACGCCCCGACGCATCTCAGCTGGCCGGGTCGATCGCGTCGAAGTCGCGATAGACCCGATGGCCTGCCGCCTCCGGCAGCGGTTGCGGCTCACGCACCAGCCAGGCGGTTTGGAAACCGGCGGCGCGCGCGGCGTCCAGCTCCTCGACGATATCGGACAGGAACAGCAGGTGGCGGGGCTCCTCGCCCACGGCTTCGGCGATGCGGCGATAGGACTGCGCCTCGCGCTTGGGGCCGGTTTCCGTATCGAAATAGCCGGCGAACAAGGGCGTCAGGTCGCCGGCTTCCGAGTAGCGGAAGAACAGCTGCTGCGCCGGTACCGAACCGGAGGAGTACACATACAGGCGAAGCCCGTCGGCGCGCCAGGCGCGCAGGCGGGCAGCCACTTCGGGGTAGACGTGGGCGCGGTAGGCGCCGCTTTCGTAGCCTTCCTTCCAGATCATGCCCTGCAGCGCCTTGAGCGCGGTGGACTTGCGATCCTGCGCGATCCATTGCAGCAGCAATTCCACCACCTCCTGTCGTTCGGCCTCGATCATGCCGGCTTCGCGCGCGGCCTCGTGCAGCCAGTGCTGCACGTCGGGACGATCGCCATGGGTTTCCACGAACGCGGGCAGGCGCTTGCGGGCGAACGGGAACAGGACGTCGCGGACGAAGTCGATCGAGCTGGTGGTGCCCTCGATGTCGGTGACGATGGCGCGGATTTCGGTCATGGGGACGGGACTCGGGCCTTCGACAGATTCAGGACGATGGATGCGGGGGTTGGAAAAGGCATCGCCCGCGAGCGGGCTCCTACGGGTTCGGCTGCATGCGGGGGAAGCGGGTGGCGATGTCGTCGCCGGTGAAGTTGGCCACCCAGCCTTCCTTGTTGGTGAACAGGCGGATGGCCACGAAGTACGGCGCCTCGCTCATGTCGAACCAGTGCCGCGTGCCGTCGGGCACGCCGATCAGGTCGCCTTGCTCGCACAGCACGTCGTAGACCTTGCCATCCAGGTGCAGGGTGAACTGGCCGGAGCCGGCGACGAAGAATCGCACCTCGTCCTCGCTGTGGGTGTGTTCGCTGAGGAACTTCTGGCGCAGGGCGGCGCGGTCGGGATGGTCGGGAGCGAGGCTGATCACGTCGACGGCCTGGTAGCCGGCTTCGTCCATCAGGCGGTCGATGTCGCTGCGGTAGGCCGCGATCACTTCCTCCTGGCTGGCGCCCGGGGCGATCGGCTGGTTCGCTTCCCATCGTTCGAAGCGCACGCCGACCTTGGCCAGTTCTTCCGCGATGGCTTCGTGGCGGTCGAGCGTGGCGCGGGCGGTGTGCGGTTCGTTCTCGTCGAAAATGCGCAGGCGGCTCATGATGACCTCATTGTTCGCAGATCCAGTTCGCATCCGAGCAGGAACTCCAGCGCTTCCAGGTGGCGCTCGCTCTCGGCCATGTCGCGGCCCCAGGTATAGATGCCGTGGCCGTCGATCAGGTAGGCGTGCAGCGGTTTGCCGGCGTCGAGCCAGGCATCCACATGGGCGACCAGTTCGGGCATGTGCTGGGTGTTGGGAAACACCGGGATCTCCAGCACGCTGTCATGGCTGTGGTAGCCGCTGATCGCCTTCT
The DNA here is from genome assembly GCF_052978205.1 of Rhodanobacter sp. UC4452_H20. Next base: position 735,112 of record NZ_CM129662.1, read on the forward strand.
GCAACTCCCAGCCCTGCAGCCGGACCACGCCCTCGCGGGCAAACAGTCGCGACGCCACGCTTTGCGTGCGCGAGTGGGTGTGCAACACCGCATTCATGTCGGGCCAGCGCCGGTAGACCTGGGTGTGCAGCGCAGTCTCGGCGCTGGGGCGCGCCCCGGTGCCCACCGGTCGACCCTCGAGGTCGATCAGCATGATGTCGTCGCGGCCCAGCTTGCCCTTGTCGCGCCCGGAGATCGTGATGGCGGCGTGGCCCGTATCGACGCGCATCGAGAAATTGCTGCTGGTCGCCGGAGTCCAGCCCTTGCCTGCGAGCGCGCGCGCGGTCTCGGCCACGCGGTCGGCGCAGGCGTCGAAGTGGCTGGCCGCGATCGCGTCGGGCAGGGACTGGCTCATGTGATTTGGACGTCCAAATGAGTGATCGATGATAACACGCCGCGCCAGCGGCTCTTGCCGGAATGAGAGCCATTCTCGCGAGTCAGGAAAGATTGCGTGACCGGGCGTACCATCGCCGAGGGGCCGGGGCAGGGTGCGTCGGCTGCAACCCAATGGAGACATGTGCCATGTCGAACGACAAAGATATCGAATCGCGTCGCCGGTTCCTCAAGGTGGCCGCAGGGACCACGGCGGCAGCCGTGGTGATGGGGGGCCTGCCGCGGTTCGCGCGTGCCGCCGACCTGCCGGCGTTGGGCCCTGACGATCCGACCGCCAAGGCCCTGGACTACGTGGAGGACACCACCAAGTCCACCAACCCCAAGCACAAGGCCGGCGACGATTGCGCGAACTGTCAGTTCTACTCCGGTGGCCCCACTGGCCGCGGCCCGTGCCAGCTGTTCCCGGGCAAGTCGGTGAACGCGAAAGGTTGGTGCGTGTCGCACACCCCCAAGAAAGCCTGACCGCCACGCGGCAAGCTCTGCAAGGCCGGCGATCTCGCCGGCCTTTTCATTTCATGGGGCGGATTCCGCGGACGAGCCGGCGATGGATGCGGATGCTGGACAAAGTGCGGCCCGGCGACGTCAGGCTGAGGAGCTGCTTTGCCTGACGGGCCGGGCCGCGATCCGGGGCCCACTGCCAAGTGATTTACCCTCGGACTGGGGATCATACTCCCGCGTTCGGCGAATGGGCGACCCCGGATGCAACTCGCCGCGATGGCGCACCGACAAGCTATTTAAAATCAATCACATAACACGCATTTTACATTCAAGTTCGCATGTTCTGCCGAGACTGGTGGAATCGCGACGTTTGCGTGACCTGTGTGCTTATGAAGTATTTTCGGTGATCTTCAGCGACGATCACTGAAATTTCGTCACGGACGGTTGATTGGCCGCCTGATGCAGCACGCTGTGCTTGCGGCTGTAGAGGAAGTAGATGGCGAAACCCAGCAGGGTCCAGCCGCCCAGGATCGCCCAGTTGAACCAGTCGAGACTGAACAGCAGGGCGAAGCAGCACGCCACGCCGGCAAGGCAGGTAAACCAGACCCACGGCACGCGGAAGGTGCGCGGCAGGTCCGGCAGGGTGTAGCGCAGGATAAGTACGCCGGCGCACACCGCCGAGAACGCGATCAGCGTGCCCATCGAGGTGAGGTTGGCCAGCAGGTCGAGCGGGAACACGGCCGCCAGCAAGGCGATCATGCTGCCGGTGATCAACGTGTTGATGTGCGGCGTGCGGTGACGCGGATGCACCTTGGCGAACACTTTCGGCAGCATGCCGTCACGCGCCATGATCATGAAGATGCGCGGCTGCGCGATGATCATTACCAGGATCACCGACGACAGGCCGATCATGGCGCCGATCTCGACGATCAGGCGCAGCCAGTCCAGCTCGGGATGCGCGGCCACCGCGGTGACCACCGGCTCGGCGGTGTCCAGCAGGGTGTACGGCACCAGCCCGGTGAGCACCGCGGCCATCGCCAGATAGAGCACGGTGCAGATCACCAGCGACACCAGGATGCCGAAGGGCAGGTCGCGTTGCGGTGTCTTGCATTCCTGCGCCGCCGTGGAGGTGGCCTCGAAGCCGATGTAGGCGAAGAACACCATGGCCGCGCCGCGCATGATGCCGGACCAGCCGTACTTGCCGTCGCCCTGCGGCTCGGGGATGAACGGATGCCAGTTCTCGGGGTTCACGTAGCGGTAGCCGGCCACCACCACGATGATGATCAGACCGACCTTGACCAGCACCATCAGCGCGTTGAGGCTGGACGATTCGCGGATGCCGATGTAGCACAGCCAGGTCAGCGCCATCACGATTGCCACCGCGGGCAGGTTGAACAGGTGGCCCGTGACCACGAGTTCGCCCTTGGTGAAGGCCAGCGGTGCTTCGGTCAGCGCCACCGGCAGGTGCAGTCCCATATGATCGAGCAGGCTGGTGAAGTAGCCGGTCCAGCTCGCCGCCACGGCGGAGGCGGAGATGCCGTATTCCGCCACCATGTTCCAGCCGATGAACCAGGCCGCCAGTTCGCCCAGCGACGCATAGGCGTACGAATAGGAGCTGCCGGAGATCGGGATCAAGGTGGCGAACTCGGCGTAGCACAAGGCCGCAAAGCCGCTGCAGATCGCCGCGATGATGAAGGAGATCAGCACCGCCGGGCCGGCATGTTCGGCCGCGGCCGTGCCGGTGACCACGAAGATGCCGGTGCCGATCACCGCGCCGATGCCCAGCGCCGTGATGCCCCACGGCCCCAGCGTGCGGCGCAGGCCCGGACCGTGGGCGTGGTCGTCGTTGCTGAAATCGGTCTTGCGGGCGAGCAACTGGCTGAGCATGGGAAAGTCTTCGTGGCCGGGGCGGAGAGCAGCAAAAGCGTCGCGGCCGGCGTTGGAGGCGCCGGCCGCGGGTTGGTCAGTGGGCGTTCTGGCGCAACTTGCTGTTGCGGTAACCGTAGAAGCCGTAGATCAGGAAGCCGATCGCGGTCCAGCCGAGGATCAGCCACCAGCGCACCACGAACGCCTGCCAGAACAGGAACAGGCAGGCTGCCGCGCCGAGCGGGCAGACGACCCACACGAATGGCACGCGGAATGCGCGCGGCAGATCCGGGCGCGTGTGGCGAAGCACCAGCACGCCGATGCATACGGTGGTGAACGCCAGCAGCGTGCCCATCGAAACCAGGTCGCCGAGCACGTCGACCGGGAACAGGCCGGCCAGCACCGAGGCGATCACACCCACGATGACCGTGCCCACGTACGGGGTGCGGTGCTTCTTGTGCACCTTGCCCAGCAGCGGCGGCAGCAGGCCGTCGCGCGACATCGAATAGAAGATGCGCGGCTGGCCCATCAGCATCACCAGCACCACCGAGCTGAGACCCGCCAGCGCGGCAAACACCACCAGGATCTTCAGCGTGCCGAGGATATGGCTGGCGCTGCTGCCGGCCGGCACGTTGCCCAGCACGTAGTTGAGCGCGGTGGCCACCGGCTCGGGCGTGTTGAGTTCGGTGTAGGGGGCCAGGCCGGTCAGCGCCGCGGACATCGCGATGTAGAGCAGGGTGCAGATCGCCAGCGAGCCGAGGATGCCGATCGGCATGTCGCGCTGCGGATTCTTCGCCTCGCCCGCGGCGGTCGATACGGCATCGAAGCCGATATAGGCGAAGAACACCAGCGTCGCCGCGCGGATCACGCCGCTCCAGCCGTACTTGGCGCCGCCCTCGTTCTCCGGGATGAACGGGTGCCAGAGATCCGGGTTGAGGTAATGGAACGTCACGGCCAGGAACAGCAGGATCACGATGACCTTGATCGCCACGATGATCGCGTTGACCGTGGCCGATTGGGTGATGCCGCGGTAGCAGAGCCAGCTGATCGCCGCCACGATGGCCACCGCCGGCAGGTTGATCAGGGTGCCGGTGGCGATGATGTGGTGGCCGCTGGCGTCGAAGGTCAGTGGTGCCGAGGCCAGTGCGGCGGGCAGCGAGACATCCACGCCGATCCAGGCGCTGATCATGCGCAGCATTTCATTGAAGTAGCCCGACCAGCCCACCGCGACGGTCGAGGCGGCGAACAGGTATTCCAGCACCAGGTTCCAGCCGACGAACCAGGCGACCACCTCGCCCAGCGTGGCGTAGGAATAGGAGTAGGCGCTGCCCGATACCGGCAGCATCGCGGCGAACTCCGCGTAGCAGAGGCCGGCCAGTGCGCAGGCGAAACCGGCCATCAGGAAGCTGATCACCAGCGCCGGACCGGCGAACTGCGCCGCCGCCGTGCCGGTGAGCACGAAGATGCCGGCGCCGATGACCGCGCCGATACCGAGCATCACCAGGTGACGCGCGGTCAGTGCGCGTTTCAGTGTCACCTCGCCGGTACCGCTGCCCTCGACAGGCTCGCCGGCGTCGACATGAGGCATCGCCTCGATGCCGTGGGTGGCAAAAAGACCTTTTGTCATCGGGTTCCCCTCGGATGGATTTCCTGTCCTTTCCGCGCGATGGCGGCGTGCGTGGACAGGCTGGACAATGGCGGGCCAACATATCCCATGCGACGAAGGTTGTACAAGCTTCGTCCATGTTGCGGCGAAACATGCCGCGCCCACTTTCTTTCACGCGTGCAGGTGCCCATGGGCGAGTCCGCAAGCAGTCTCATCCAGGCCCTTCGTCGCTACCGTGACCAATGGCAGGGTGACGCCGACGTCGTCGCGCAGTTCGAGGATTTCGCGCAGACACACGCGGATGCTTTCGAGCGCGGCAACCCGGTGGCCCATTTCACCGGCTCGGCCTGGCTGGTCAGCGCCGATGGCGAGCGCGTGCTGCTGATGCATCACCGCAAGCTCGATCGCTGGCTGCAGCCGGGCGGGCATGCCGATGGCGATACGGATCTTGCGCGTGTCGCCCTGCGCGAGGCGGAAGAGGAAACCGGCCTGGCCGGCCTTCATGTCGATGGCGGCATTTTCGATGTCGACCGACATCGCATTCCCGCCCGCGCGGACGAGCCGGAGCACTGGCACTACGACTTGCGCTACGTGGTGCGCGCGAGTGCCGACGAGTCGTTCGTGGTCAACGCCGAATCGCACGCGCTGGCATGGCGACCGGTGAACGAGGTGGCCGCTGACGAGACACTCGACACGTCGTTGCGGCGGATGGCGCGCAAGTGGCTGGCGTAGGGCGGGCACTGCCCGCCGGTTTTCGATGTACCTTGCGCAGAGCGGCGGGCGGTGCCCGCCCTACGCGTATTTTCCTGGTGCGGGATGGACGTGGCCGCATTCGCTGCAGGTGCGTGCGTCGGTCGAGCGGTAGAAGCGCTCGAATACCGGCGGGAAGTCCTGCTCGATGCTGGCGAGGGTGAAATACTCCTCGTAGAGCTTGTGGTTGCATTGCTCGCAGAACCACATCAGGCCGTCTTTTTCGCCGGGCAGGCGGCGGCGCTCGATCACCAGTCCGATCGAGCCGGCGGCGCGGTTGGGCGAGTGCGGCACGCGCGCGGGCAGGTAGAAGATCTCGCCGGCGCGCAGCGGGATGTCGCGGGCCACGCCGTCGTCCTGCACCTTCAGCGTGATCTCGCCCTCGAGCTGGTAGAAGAACTCGGGGCCTTCGTCGTAGTGGTAGTCGGTGCGCGCGTTCGGCCCGCCCACGATCATGATGATGAAGTCGCCGTCGACGATGCACTTGTTGCCCACCGGCGGCTTCAGCAGGTGGCGGTGCTCGTCGATCCAGTGCTCGAGATTCAGTGGCGGCAGCAGGGCCATGTGCATTTGCTCGGGAAAAGCCAGTTCGCACGATAGCGCCGCCATTCCCACAAAAAAAGCCGCCCGGGCATTCCCGGGCAGCTGCTGCGAGCGGTTGAAGGTTTTGCCGTTACGGCATCAGGACCTTGTCGATCACGAAGATCTCGCCGTTGGACTGGGTCACGTCGGCAATCGTGATGTGGGCGACATTGCCCTTGTCATCGGTCACCGTCCACTTGCCGTCGTGCTTCGCCACGGTGATCGAATCGCCCTCGACCGTCTTCAGCACCGCCTTGCCACCATGCGCCTTCGCCAGCTTGGCAAGGTCGTGCGCGGTATATTTGCCCGGCACCACATGGTAGGTGAGGATCTTGGTCAGCGTGGCCTTGTTCTCCGGCTTGAGCAGGTTGTCTACCGTACCCGCGGGCAGTGCGGCGAATGCCTCGTTGGTGGGCGCAAAAACGGTGAACGGTCCGGGGCCTTCGAGCGTGTCGACGAGGCCGGCGGCTTTCACCGCGGCGACCAGGGTGGTGTGATCTTTCGAGTTGATCGCGTTCTCGACGATGTTCTTCGTCGGGTACATCGCGGCACCGCCGACCATCACGGTCTTCTGCATGCTCATCGAATCCATCTGGCCGGCCATCGCCATCGGGGCGAAGGCGGCGGTGGCCAGTGCCATCGAAAGACCAAGAGTGAGGGCGCGCACGCGGGAATGGGTCTTCATGAAAGTTCTCCAGGGGTTTCCGCTTCGCGGATTGGAAGCACCTGTAGATACGCGACATGCGCTCCAGTGGATGCAAGGTGTCGGCGTGCGATTCAGTGAAGTGAAATCCATGCGAAGCACGGGCTCGCCAGGACGCGGACGATTACACCTCGAGCGTGGCCAGGTCGCCTTTCTCTTCGAGCCACGCCTTGCGGTCGCCGGCGCGCTTCTTGGCCAGCAGCATGTCCATCATCTTCGCCGTGCCGGCATCGTCGTCGACGGTCAGCTGCACCAGGCGGCGGGTGTCCGGGTGGATGGTGGATTCGCGCAACTGCGGCGGATTCATCTCGCCCAGGCCCTTGAAGCGGGTGGTGCTGACTGCGCCCTTGATCTTCTCGCGCTCGATCCGCTGCAGCATCGCTTCCTTCTCGCCCTCGTCGAGGCAATAGAACACCTGCTTGCCCACGTCGACACGGAACAGCGGCGGCATCGCCACGAACACGTGGCCTTCGCTGACCAGTCGCGGGAAATGCCGCAGGAACAGGGCCGAGAGCAGGGTGGCGATGTGCAGGCCGTCGGAGTCGGCGTCGGCGAGGATGATCACCTTGCCGTAGCGCAGGCCGCTCAAGTCGTCCTTGCCCGGATCGCAGCCGATCGCCACGGCGAGGTTGTGCACTTCTTCGGAGGCCAGCACCGAGGTGGATTCGACTTCCCACGTGTTGAGGATCTTGCCGCGCAGCGGCAGGATTGCCTGGAACTCCTTGTCGCGTGCCTGCTTGGCGCTGCCGCCGGCCGAATCGCCCTCGACCAGGAACAGCTCCGTGCGGGTGAGGTCGGTGGCGGTACAGTCGGCCAGCTTGCCGGGCAGTTGCGGACCCTGGGTGATCTTCTTGCGCACGATCTGCTTGGCCGCCTTCAGCCGTGCGCTGGCGCGCTCGATCGCCAACTGGGCGATGCGCTCGCCCATGTCCACGTTCTGGTTCAGCCACAGGCTGAAGGCGTCGTGGATGACGTTCTCGATCAACCCGGCGGCATGACGCGAGGACAGCCGCTCCTTCGTCTGGCCGGCGAACTGCGGGTCCTGCAGGCGCGCGGACAGCACGAACGCGATGCGCTCCCACACATCCTCCGGCGCCAGCTTCACGCCGCGCGGCAGCAGGTTGCGGATGTCGCAGAACTCGCGGATCGCGGTGGTCAGGCCACTGCGCAGGCCGTTGACGTGGGTGCCGCCCTGCATGGTGGGGATCAGGTTGACGTAGCTTTCCTGGACCAGTTCGCCCTCGGGCAGCCAGGCCAGCGCGACCTCCATGCCTTCGGCGTCGCGCGCCATCTGGTGCACGAACAGCTCGGTCGGCAGCAGCTCGTTGCCATCCAGTTCGCCGCGCAGGTAGTCGCGCAAACCGTCCTCGTAACGCCACTCGATGACTTCGCCGCTGGCCTCGTCGGTCAGCTTCATGTTGAGGCCGGCGCACAACACCGCCTTGGCGCGCAGCAAATGCTTGAGCTTGCCCAGCGAGATCTTCGGCGAATCGAAATACTTCGCCTCCGGCCAGAAATGCAGCGTCGTGCCGCTGCGCTTCTTCGGCACGCTGCCGATCACTTCCAGCGGGCTGACCTTGTCGCCATGCTCGAACGCCATCGCGTATTCCGAGCCGTCGCGGCGGATCGTCACCTCGACGCGATCGGACAAGGCGTTGACCACCGACACGCCCACGCCGTGCAGGCCGCCGGAAAAGCTGTAGTTCTTGCCGCTGAACTTACCGCCCGCATGCAGTCGCGTCATGATCAGCTCGACGCCCGACACGCCTTCCTCGGGATGGATGTCCACCGGCATGCCGCGGCCGTCGTCGCTCACCGACACCGAACCGTCGCCGTGCAAGACCACCTCAATCGCACTGGCGTGGCCGGCCAGCGCCTCGTCCACCGAGTTGTCCACCACCTCCTGCACCAGATGGTTCGGCCGGGTGGTGTCGGTGTACATGCCCGGCCGGCGCTTGACCGGGTCCAGGCCGGAGAGGACTTCGATGTCGGCGGCGTTGTAGCGACTGCTCATGTGGGTGTTTCGATGGAGAAAAGACGGCAAAGCATGGGGCGCGCGGGTGGCGACGGTCAAGCCGGACAGGCTCGGGCTGGCGGCACGGAAGGCATCTGGACGGCCCCTTTGACGGCACCAGGCCGAACAGCGCCTGGATCCGAGCGCCGAGTTCGCGGGCCAGTCGTTCGCGGCATCGCACAAGGATGATGTGTGTCACGCTGACAGGCGTGGGTGCACGTTATCCTGTGGCTTCGATGGAGATTTGTCGACCGGGGATCAGGGAAGATGACGGGACTGCAGGGTGCATGGATCGAGCTGGAACGCTGGGCTGCCCGCCGCGTTTCTGCGGCAAAAGGCGATGCCATCCTGCTGGCGGCGCGCAGTCGCTGCCTCAAGGAGGCATTGACGCAATCGGCCCAGCAGGCTGCCGAACAGATCGAGCGCGACTTTCATGATCTGGACGTCGCCGCGGTTGCCCGGGAGATCGCCCGCCTGCTGGCCGAATGCCTGGCGATCATGGTCGCCACCACCGGCATCGGCGCACTGCTCGGTGGCGTCGCGGGATTCTTCGGCGGTTTCGGGGCTGGCGCCGCGCCGGGTGCGGTGGCGGGCGCGGCGCTGGGCGCGGAAGCGGGCGAATGGATGCTCGCCGCGCTGGGCCTGAAGGCGTTGGCCGAATTCGTCGTGGAAGGCCTGCCAGCCATCGGACGCACCTATTGGAGCGGCATTCGCGAAGCGTGGCTGGCCGCTGCTCCGCCACCCTTGCCCCAGGGGCAACCGCACATCAACGCCTTTGCCATCCGGCACGCGGCCAGCCTGCTTGCCCGCGGTCACGTGGCCATGTTCGTCCTGTTGCTGATGGCGATTGTCGCCTACGTCAGCAAGGGGCGTGGCAGCATGCGGGAACTCGCCGAAAAGGCCAGCCATGGTCGTTTGGGGCGCAAGTTCGGCGAATGGTTGTTGCGAAATGAGTCGAAGCTCAAAGCCGATCCGCGGCTGCGTTCGAGTGAAGAGCCAATCGTTGGGTTCGGCGAATCAAGCAAATCCCCTCAAGGCGGAAGCAGCAAGCCTGCACCGAGGCGTTCACCCGCGGCAAAGCCTTCTACGGCTGCCGTGAAGAGCACCGCCGTGGAGAAGGAGCCGATTGTCCAGAGGGGTGGGGCGCACGGCGACGTCAAGGGGTTGCCGGGTTACGAGTCGCACCACATGCCTGCCGATTCGGTCAGTCCTCTTCCCACGAATCAAGGCCCTGCCATTGCGATGAAGATTGACGATCACCGCATGACAGGGAGTTGGGGCAACTCTCGGGAAGCGCGCGCGTATCGAAAGCGACAGGCGGAACTTCTCGAGCAGGGAAAGTTCGGCGAGGCCCAGAAGATGGATGTGGACGACGTGCGCGCGAAGTTTGGCGACAAGTACAATGAGGCCATCGATCAGATGCTGAAGTACACGGACAAGAAGGGGCCTTGAAGTGAAATACGACATCGCTCCAGGCAAGGGAATCAAAGGCATTCCGTTCGGGACAGGCGTGTCAGGGGTACGGGCGGCGTTGGGCGCGGGCTTCAAGTCGTTCATGCGCACCCCGGGCGCTGCGCATCCGTGTGACTATTTCGCCGGTGCGGGACTGTTCGCCAACTACGACAAGACCGGGCGTCTGGAGGCGATCGAGCTGGCCTCGCCTGCAGCGCCGGAGCTCTACGGGATCAACTTGCTGGGCATGGGTTTCGAGCAAGCTGTGAAATACCTCAAGTCCAAGGATCCGCAGCTTGAGCGCGAGGTCGACGGGGCGATTTCCCTGGCGCTGGGGATAAGCCTTTACGCACCGCACGCGGTGAATGATCCGAAGCTGCCGCCGGAAAGCGTGCTGGTGTTCGCGCCCGGTTATTACGACTGAATTGTTGCTGTGGTCATCACGGCTTCACCGATACCCCTGCGCCTGCAACGAGAACAGGTGTGCGTAATGCCCGTCCTCGGCCATCAGCTGCTCGTGGTTGCCGCGTTCGACGATGCGGCCGTCCTGGATCACGATGATCTGGTCGGCCATGCGCACGGTGGAAAAGCGGTGCGAGATCAGGATCGCGATGCGGCCGCCGGAAAGTTCGCGGAAGTGTTCGAAGATGGTGGCTTCGGCTTGCGCATCCATCGCGGCGGTGGGTTCGTCCAGCACCAGGATGTCGGCGCGTGAGCGCATGAAGGCGCGGGCCAGGGCGATCTTCTGCCACTGGCCGCCGGAGAGTTCCCGCCCGTCGTTGAACCACTTGCCCAGCTGCGTATCGAAGCCGGCCGGCAGGCTGTCGATGAAGTCGCTGGCCATGCCCTTGTCGCTGGCCTCGCGCCAGCGCGCCTCGTCGTCGAAGTGGGTGACGTCGCCGGCGCCGACGTTCTCGCCCACGCGCATCTGGTAGCGCGCGAAATCCTGGAAGATCACGCCGATGCGCTGCAGCAGCACGCCCTCGTCCCACTCGCGCAGGTCGGTGCCGTCGAGCAGGATGCGGCCGCTGTCGGGCGTGTACAGGCGCGTGAGCAGCTTGATCAGGGTGGTCTTGCCCGAGCCGTTCTGGCCGACCAGGGCCAGCGATTCGCCTGGGCGGATGTGCAGGTCGATGTCGCGCAGCGCCGGCTCGCCGGCGCCGGGGTAGGTGAAGCTGACCTGCTCGAAGCGGATGCCGTCCTCGGGCCGCGCGCCGCGCTGTGCCATGCCGGTGGCCGGCGGCACCGGGGTTTCCAGGTATTCGTACAGGGTGGAGAGGTAGAGGTTGTCCTCGTACATGCCGCCGATCGCCGACAGCATCGCCGACACCGCCGACTGGCCCTGGCGGAACAGCGCCAGGTACATCGTCATCTGGCCCAGGGTGATGCGTGCCATCACGGTGCTGGCGGCAATCCACGCATAGGCGCCGTACAGCGCCAGCGTGCCCAGCAGGCCCAGCACGAAACCCCAGCTGTCGCGACGCACGGCAAGGTCGCGGTCGGCGCGGTACAGGGTGTGGAAGATGTCGCGGTAGCGTTGCAGCAGCAGCGGGCCCAAGCCGAACAGCTTCACTTCCTTGGCGTGGTCCTCGCGCGCCAGCACGGTTTCCAGATACAGCTGCATGCGCGTTTCCGGCGAACGCCAGCGGAACAGGCGGAACGCGTCGCCGGAGAACTTGGTCTCGGCGAAGAATGAGGGCAGGCCGGCCAGCAGCAGCACCGCCACCGCCCACGGCGAGAACTGGAACAGCAGGCTGCCGTAGCTGAGCAGCGAGATCGCGTTCTGGCCCAGCCCGAACGTGCGCGTGACCAGCGACAACGGCCGGCTCGATGCCTCGCGCCGGGCGCGCGTGAGCTTGTCGTAGAACTCCGAATCCTCGAAGTGCGCCAGCTCCAGGGTCAGCGCCTTTTCCAGGATCATCACGTTGACGCGCTGGCCGAGCTGCGCGCGCAGCAGCGACTGGCACAGCGACAGGCCGCGTTGCGCGCCGGCCAGCGCCGCCACCAGCATGCCTTCCAGCGCCACCCATTCGAAGACCGATCGCAGCGGCGCGTGGCCGTCTGTGGCCCAGAGGCGGCTGGCGGCCACCACCGCGTCCACGATGTGCGCACCGACCCAGGCGATGCCGGCCGGCAGCAGGCCGGCGACCAGGGTGAGCGCGGCCAGCGCGACGGTCAGCGCGTGGCTGGTGCTCCAGACCAGTTCCAGCGCACGACCGCTGTAGCGGAACACACCCAGGAAGCTTCGGGCGAGTTCCTTCGGTGGCTCGGGAGAAGTGGCGTGGGGTGGCACGTTGGAGGTCGCCGGAAGGCGCGGACGGTGCGCGAAGCTTCCGACATGGGGGTCGTGCCGTCACACGCAAGGCGACCCCTGTCGCAGGAGCGCCCTTGGGCGCGATGCCTTTTCGTTGCGTCACGAAGAGCATCGCGCACGAGCGCGCCCCTACAAAGCGGCCTGGTAGAGCTCGGGGAACAGCCGCTGCAGGTGGGCCACCTTGGGCGCATCGTTGATCACGATGTACGGGTTGCGCGGGTGCAGGTCGTAATAGTGCTGGTGATAGGCCTCGGCCGGGTAGAACGCCGTGAGCGGAACCACCTGGGTGACGATCGGCGCGGCGAACGCATGGGCCGCCGTCAGCTGGGCGATGTAGTCGGTGGCGATCTTCTTCTGCTCGTCGTTGCCGTAGAAAATTACCGAGCGGTACTGGGTGCCGCGATCCGGTCCTTGCCGGTTGAGCTCGGTGGGGTTCAGCGCGACCGAGAAGAACACCTGCAGCAGCGTGCCGTAGCTGACCCGGGACGGGTCGAACTCGACCTGCACCGACTCGGCGTGGCCGGTGTCGCCGCCGCTGACCTCATCGTAGTGGGCGGTGCTGGCGGTCCCGCCGGAATAGCCGGCGGTGACCTTGCGCACGCCCTTCACGTGCTCGAATACCGCCTCGATGCCCCAGAAGCAGCCGCCGGCGAGCACGGCCACCTCGTCGTGCGCGGTGGAAGGCGCCGCATCGACGACGGGCGAGGGCAGGCGCACGCCTTCATGAGCAGCCGCGGCGGGCTGGCAGGCCGCGAGGCCGGCGAGCAGGAGCGCGGCGGCAAACGGAAACAGGCGGCGTGGACGGATCATGGGCAACCTCGCTGACGATGGCGTGCGGACGCACTCAACCCATCATTCGTCGACGGGAGGGCGGCGGTTACCTCGCGACGGTGCGGCGCTACCATGGGCGGCGAATTCGCTGGAGGGTTGCATGCCTGACGCCGTCAATCTGGACGCCTACCTGCGCCGCGTGGGCTGGTCCGGCCCGGTCGGGGTGGATCTGCCGACCCTGCGCGGGCTGGCCATCGCGCACGTGGCCACGATCCCGTTCGCCAACCTCGATCCGCTGATGGCCCGGCCGGTTGATCTCGATCTGGCGGCGTTGCAGCGCAAGCTGGTCGACGAGGGCCGTGGCGGCTACTGCTTCGAGCAGAACTTGCTGTTCGAAGCGATGCTGCGCGAGATCGGCTTCGAGGTGAGCGGCCTGATCGCCCGCGTGCTGTGGGGTCATCCGGAGGATACGCAAACCCCGCAGAGCCACATGCTGTTGCGCGTCGAGCTGGAGGGCGAGAGCTGGCTGGCGGATGTCGGCTTCGGCGGCCACGTGCTCACCGGCGCGCTGCGGCTGCAGCCGGATATCCGGCAGGCCACCGCGCACGAGCCCTTCCGGTTGCTGGAACGCGATGGCGAGTGGCGCATGCAGTCGCTGGCGCATGGCCAGTGGCGCACGCTGTACCGGTTTGATCTGCGCGCGGTGCCGATGGTCGATTACGTGGTGGCCAATCATTACGTGTCGAGCCACCCGGCCTCGCGCTTCGTCAGCCATCTCTTGCTCGGCCGCACCACCGCGGATCGACGGTTGGGCCTGCTCGATTACGAGTTCACCATCCGCCGCGATGGCCAGGAGCCGGAGCGCCGGCAACTGCGCGACGTGGCCGAGCTGCGCGAGGTGATGGAAGGTGAATTCCTGCTGCCAGCTTCCGCGATAGAAGCGCTCGGCGATCGCCTGCAAGGCTTGCCGCGCGCCTGATTCAGCGGTGTCCGCCGGCCGGCGGGCGGCCGTCTTCGTCGCCCAGCGGGTCGGCCAGCACGTGAATCTCCACGTCGTCGAGGGTGACGAACTGGCCTGCGCGGATCTTGCAGGTCTTGCGCAGTTCCACGGTGCCGTCGACCTTCACCGCGCCGCTCGCCACGATCGCCTTGCCGGCGCCGCCGCTGTCGCACAGTCCGACCAGCTTCAGCAGCATGTTGAGTTCGACGTAGCCGCCTTCCAGTTCAAATTCGATGGTCTGCATGGTCTTGCCGTGGGGAGGGATGGTCCGCGCTCAGGCGGAAGGATGGGCGTGCTCGAACGCGCTGTCGGGCAGCGCCAGGAAGGCGAACCAGGGATGGTCGTGCTCTGCGCCGAAGGTGGCGGCGTCGTCCAGCACGCCGAGCAGGATCTCGTAGTCGCGGCTGGCCGTCGCGCGCAAGTCGTCGACGTGCTCGAACAACAGCACGTGGCCCCACGCCGGCAGCCAGCCGAGATCGCGCAAGCAGTCGGCCAGCGCGTCCCAGTTGTGACCGAAGCTGGCCGGCAGCTGCAACGACACCGCCAGGCGGTGCAGCAGTTCATCCTTGTCGTGGCAGCCGGCAAGGTCGGTGCGACACACGTGCAAATCGTCACGCGCCGCGATGCGGGCCAGCCGATCGAGATCGTCGACGCCGACGAAATACACGCCGCTCAGCGCGGGCCGGGTCAGGTCCAGGTCGAAACGGTCCGCGCTCATCGCGCCACCTCGAAGCGACGGAAGCTGCGGTAGTGATCGTCGGTGTAGTACCAGACTTCCGGCGGCGTGCCGCCGGTGACGATGCGCCGCGCGCCGCGGTTGCGCGCGCCGGGCGTCTCGACCGTGTACTCGTGGTAGTAGCCGCGTGGCTCCTTGGGCAGCAAGCCTTCGTAGTTGCCGAACACGGCGCCGTCCTGGCGGTGCTCGAACGGACCGCCGGCGGCGATCCGCTGCACCATCGCGCGCGCCTGCGGCGGCAGCGATGCCATCGCGTCGTCCGCCGGTGCCACGCGCGTGGCGACAGGGTTGCCGGCGGGGCCGGCAGGCGCGCCCGGCGCTTCGCCGTGGCGCTGCCACAGCAGCACGGCGACGATGGCGATCAGCAGCAACAGCAGCGGTCGAAGACGGCGCATGGTTCTCGCGGCAGGCGGTGGCGAGGCGAGCTTAGCAGGGCCGAACGGGGCTGCAGGCTTCCTTCATCGAAGGAAATTACGCACACTCCGCCTTCGCCTCGATACAGCGCGTGCGCTGCCCACCCGACTTCCGGAGCCCGGATGAGCACCACCTCCGACCATGATCGCGGCCGCTTGCCGCGCCAGATCGCCTACATCATCGGCAACGAGGGTTGCGAGCGTTTCTCGTTCTACGGGATGCGCAACATCCTCACTCCGTTCCTGATCACGAGCTTGCTGCTGTACCTGCCCGAGGGCCAGCGCATGCTGGCGGCGAAGGACGTGTTCCACACCTTCGTGATCGGCGTGTATTTCTTCCCGCTGTTGGGCGGCTGGATCAGCGACCGTTTCTTCGGCAAGTACAACACCGTGCTGTGGATGAGCCTCATCTACTGCGCCGGTCACGCCTGCCTGGCGATCTTCGAGGACAACCGGCTGGGCTTTTTCGCGGGACTGGGCCTGATCGCGCTGGGCGCGGGCGGCATCAAGCCGCTGGTGGCGTCGTTCGTGGGCGACCAGTTCGACCAGTCGAACAAGCACCTGGCGAAGATGGTGTTCGACGCGTTCTACTGGATCATCAACTTCGGCTCGTTCTTCGCCTCGCTGCTGATGCCGCTGTTCCTGCACCACTTCGGCGCGGCGGTGGCGTTCGGCATTCCCGGGGGCCTGATGTTCGTCGCCACCGTGGTGTTCTGGCTGGGCCGCAAGCAGTACGTGATGGTGCCGCCGGGGCCGCCGGACCAGCACGCGTTTTCGCGGGTGGTCCGTACCGCGCTGCTGACGCAGCGGCCGGGTCAGACGCGGCCGGGCTTGTGGCTGGCGGTGGTCGCGGTGGTGGTGGCGCTGGCGTCGTTCGCGCTGGTGCCGTCGCTCGGCTTCGTGATCGCCGCATGCATCGCGCTGGTGGTGCTGATCGGCGGCGTGGGCGGCGGCGCCTGGCTGCAGATGGATCGCGCACGGGGCGCGCATCCGGACGCTGCGGTCGATGGCGCACGCAACGTGCTGCGCGTGCTGGTGATCTTCGCGCTGACCACGCCGTTCTTCTCGCTGTTCGACCAGAAGGCCTCGACCTGGGTGATCCAGGGTGGCGAGATGACGATGCCGTCCTGGTTCCGGCCGGCGCAGATGCAGGCGCTGAACCCGTTGCTGGTGATGCTGCTGATCCCGTTCAACAACCTGGTGCTGTACCCGCTGTTGCGCCGGCTCGGCTACGAGCCCACCGCGCTGCGCCGGATGACCGCCGGCATCGCGTTCAGCGGCCTGGCCTGGATCGTGGTGGGCGGCCTGCAGGTGGTGATCGACGGCGGCGATCCGCTGTCGATCGTGTGGCAGGTATTGCCGTACGCGCTGCTCACCTTCGGCGAGGTGCTGGTCTCCGCGACTGGTCTGGAGTTCGCCTACAGCCAGGCGCCGGCCTCGATGAAGGGCGTGGTGATGAGTTTCTGGAATCTCACCACCACGGTCGGCAACCTGTGGGTGCTGCTGGCCAACGCGGCGGTGCGCAACGAAAGCGTGATCGGTTCGATCGCCCACAGCGGGCTCAGCGTCACGGCGTTCCAGATGTTCTTCTTCGCCGCTTTCGCCTTGCTCGCTGCGCTGGCGTTCGGGCTGTACGCGAGGCGCTATCGCGAAGTGGATCACTACCGGCCGGTGTAGGGCGGGCACTGCCCGCCGGCCCTTGGCCCGTGACGGAAAGCGGCGGGCAGTGCCCGCCCTACGAGGTCGAATCCACGCGTGATTGCAGCGCCATCGCGGCGGCCGGGTTGCGGTGCTTGGCGGCGCTGATGAAGAACACGAACACGTCGCGCGGCTTGCCTCGTGGCTGCACGGCGGCCGCGTGCGGAAGGTCGGCGATGTCCTCGCCGGCAGCCCAGGCTTGTGCACGCGTGGCCCAGAGGTCGAGCGCGTCGGGGGCGTAGCCGGTCGGGATGCCGTCGACGCTGCGCATCAAGCGCGCATAAGCGAAGTCGCCGGTGAGATCGGCCAGCGACGGGTACTCGGTCGAGTCGGTGAACACGGTGGGCACGCCTCGTGCGCGGGCCAGTTCCACGTACGGCGCGCAGGCGAAGCTGGGGTGGCGCACTTCCAGCACGTGGCGCAGAGGGTGCCCGTTCAATTCGCGCGGCAGGGCGTCCAGGAAGGCCGCCACGTCGTCGGCATCGAACCGTCGCGACGGCGGCAGCTGCCACAGGATCGGCCCCAGCCGGTCGCCCATCTCGACGAGGCCGCCGTGGATGAATCCGCCGATGCCCTTGCCGGTGTCGGCCAGCCGCTTGCCTTCGGTGATGTAGCGCGGCGCCTTCAGCGAGAAGACGAAACCGTCCGGCGTTTCCGCCGCCCACTTCGCGTACGTGGCCGGTTTCTGCGCGCCGTAGAAGGTGCCGTTGATCTCGATCGCGCGCAGCTGGCGGCTGGCGTATTCCAGCTCGCGCCGTTGCACGAGTTTCGTCGGGTAGAAGTTGTTGCGCCACGGTGCGTAGGTCCAGCCGCCGATGCCGACGCGGATCGTGCCGTGCTTGTTCATGGCGTGGCCCCGCCGGGCTGGTGGCGCAGCCATTCGGAGGTGCCCATGCACAGCACCAGCCACGCCGCGCCGATGGCATAACCGGCCATCACGTCACTGAGGTAATGCACCTGCAGCAGGATCCGGCTGACGCCGATCACCCCGACCATCAGCACGGCGCCGGCGATGACCGCGCGATGGAAGCGCGGCGTCAGCCGCAGCAGCACGTAGGCCAGCATGCCGTAGAACACCATCGCGCCGAACGCGTGCCCGCTGGGGAAACTCCAGCCCGGCTCGACGATGAAACCGTGGTCGTGCAGCGGGCGGGCACGGCGGAACAGCGCCTTCAGCCCGCCGTTGATCGGCAGGATGCCGAGCAGGGCCACGCTCCAGCTCGCCGCCAGCGTCCACTGGCGGCGCAGCAGCAGGATGAGCAACACCACGGCCGCCGCGCTGGCGACCCACAAGGTGTCGCCCAGATGGGTGATGGCGGCGATCACGCGCAGCGCCGGCACCGGCACATGGGCACGGAGGCTGGCGGCGAGGCTGGCGTCGAAGCCGTCCAGGCCGGTCGTCGGCTGGCCGGAAATCGCCAGCGCGAGGCCGCCGAAGAACAACCCCAGCACCATGCACAGCAGCAGGCCCGTGCGCCAGCGCAGCATCGTCGGCGCCTGGCCCAGCAGCGCAGCGCGCCGCTGCCAGCGCGCGTTGTGCCGCCAGGCCAGGTCGCCGGCCAGCAAGGCCAGCAGCAACAGCAGCGCCCACAGCAGCAGGGAGTGCAGCGCAATCCATTCCGCCAGCGTGTTCATTGCGATCCTCGTTTCGCTTGCCGATCCGCGCATGATCGCGGCTTGCGCGGCCGGCGTCGAGTTGGATGCCGGGCTGGCCTTGCGGGCGATTTCTCGCGATAGTGCGCGGGTCGTCGCCCTGGGGGAGAACTTCGATGGTCCAGCGATTCGGGTCCGTGCGTGCGCTGTCGTTCCGGCTGTTGGCCGGCCATGCCTTGCTGGTCCTCGGCGCGTCGGCGCTGGCGCAGGCTCCGGCCACGCAGCAGCTGCCGCCGCCGGTATCGACCGGCGACATCGTGCAGCCGCTGCTGCCGGCGCAGCTGCAGGATTTCGACGCCTACATGGCGGATACGCTGAAGACCTTCGAGGTGCCCGGCATCGCGGTGGCCATCGTCAAGAACGGCAAGGTGGTGATGGAGCGCGGCTTCGGCGTGAAGGAGCTGGGCAAGCCGGACCCGGTCGACGCGCACACGCTGTTCGCGATCGCCTCCAACACCAAGGCCTTCACTGCCGCGGCGCTGCAGCAGCTGGCCGACGCGGGCAAGCTGGACATGGACGACCGCGTGATCGACCACCTGCCCTGGTTCCGCATGTCCGATCCGTACGTGACGCACGAGATGCGCATTCGCGACCTGCTGGCGCACCGCAGTGGCCTGAGTCTGGGCGCGGGTGATCTGCTGTACTGGCCGCCGTCCTCGTACACCACCAGGGAAGTGGTCGAGCGGTTGGCCAAGGTGCCGCTGAAGAACGGTTTCCGCAGCCACTACGCCTACGACAACATCCTGTTCGCGGTGGCCACCCTGGTGATCGAACAGACTTCCGGCCAGAGCTATGCCGACTACGTGCGCGAGCACCTGTTCAAGCCGGTGGGCATGGAGGAGTCGCTGATCGACATGACTTACCTGAAGCCCGGCATGGACGTGGCTGCCGGTCATGCCCCGTACGAGTTCAAGGACATCAAGCCGGTGCCGCCGATGGCCTGGCTCAATGATCCGGGTGCTGGCGGCATCTACTCCAGCGTGCATGACCTGGCCAAGTGGATGAACGTGCAACTGGCCGGCGGCGCCTTGCCGACCGTGGGCGCCGACGGCAAGCCGCGGCGGGTGTTCTCCGAGAAGAGCCACCACGAGATGTGGTCGATGCTGACGCCGATACCGATCAGGAAGGCGTCGATCCCCGAGCTGGAGCCGCTGACGCCGGACTACTACGGCTATGGCGAAGGCTGGTTCCTCGGCCAATACCAGGGCCGCAAGCTGGTCTGGCATACCGGTGGCTGGCCCGGCTTCGTGTCCCGGGTGACGATGGTGCCTTCACTCAAGCTGGGCGTGGTCGTGCTGACCAACCAGCAGTCCGGCGCCGCATTCAACGCGGTGACGTATCGCGTGCTCGATGCCTACCTCAACCCCTCGCACAAGACCGACTGGGTGGCCGTGTACCAGAAGGCCGTGCAGCACGCCCAGGCCAAGGCCGACGACAGCGTGGCGAAGCACGAGCAGGCGCGCGACAAGCGCAGCAAACCCTCGCTGCCGCTGGCCGACTACGCCGGCACGTATCGCGACCCGTGGTACGGCGACGTCATCATCAGCCAGGAGCGCGGCAAGCTGCGCATGCGCTTCGGCAAGACCGAACAGCTGGTCGGCACGCTGACGCCGTGGCAACACGACAGCTTCACCGTGCGCTGGGATGACCGCTCGCTGGACGCCGATGCCTTCGTCGATTTCGCGCTGGACATGGACGGCAAGATCCGTGAAGTGCGCATGCAGCCGATCTCGCCGCTGACCGATTTCAGTTTCGATTTCCAGGACCTGCGACTGGTGCCGGTGGAGGCTGCCACCGGGGCGTCAGCAGGCAAGTGATCCATCACGGCGCCGTTCGCGGCGTCCACGCCGAAGGGGAAGGGACATGAATCATCGTCGTCACGCCGGGGCGATTTTGCTGGCTTTCGGCTTGCTCGTCGGCGTTGCCCAGGCACGCAGCGACAAGGCGCTGGAACATCGCTACATCCGCGTCGAACTGGGTGCGGCCAGCACGCAAGCGACTTCGGGCCGGCTGCTGCTGTTCGCGGTCGATGCCAAGGCGGCGCAGGCGGCGGCCGAAGCGGAGTCCAAGGGCAAGAGCAGCGTGGTCGAGTCGGTCGACGCCGATCCGTTCAGCGGCACGGTGACCAGCGTGGCCGCGCGCGAGGTGGACCACTGGGCGCCGGGGCAGGCGATCGACATCGACACCAACCGCATGGCGTATCCCGCGGAGTGGTCGCAGCTGCCGCCGGGCGATTACCTGGTGCAGGCCGTGCTCGACGTGAACCATGACTACAACTACACCGGGCGTGGTGCCGGCGATCTGGTCAGCGACGTGGTCAGGCTGCATCTGCCGGCGACCGGCGTGCCGGAACTGGTCCTGGCGAAAGCGTTGCCGACGGACGGCGATCCCTGGGCCGTGCCGGATTCGGCCCCGCCGGCGATGCGCGAAAGCGTGGCCGCCGCTCGTCCGCACGCGCACCTGGTCGATTTCACCAGTCCGTCGCTGAGTGCGTTCTGGGGCCGGCCGATCCACATGCGCGGTTGGGTGCTGACCCCGCCCGGCTACGACGCCGCGGCTGCCGCGCGTTACCCGACCGTCTATTACACGCAGGGTTTCGGCGGCAACAACGAGCGCGTGATCGGCCCGGTCGTCACCGTCTACACCGCGATGGCGAAGCAGCAGATGCCGCCGATGATCTGGGTGTTCCTCGACGAGTCCAGCCCCACCGGCACCCACGAGTTTGCCGACTCGGTCAACAACGGCCCGTGGGGACTGGCGCTGACCACCGAGCTGATCCCGCATCTCGAAGCGCACTACCGCATGGATGGCGATGCCAACGGCCGCTTCCTCAACGGCCACTCCTCCGGCGGCTGGGCCACGCTGTGGCTGCAGACGCGCTACCCGAAGCTGTTCGGAGGCACCTGGTCGACCTCGCCCGACCCGAGTGACTTTCACGATTTCACCGGCGTGGATCTTTACGCGCCGCACGCCAACGTCTACCGCCGGCCCGACGGCTCGGCCTACCCGCTGGTGCGCAACCACGACAAGGTGCTGGGCACCTTCGAGCAGTTCGCGAAACTCGAACGCGTGCTGGGCAGCTACGGCGGCCAGCTGGCGTCGTTCGAGTGGGTATTCTCGCCGCGCGGTGAGGATGGCCGGCCCGTGCCGATGTTCGATCGCGACACCGGCGCCGTCGACCCGGCGGTGGTGGCGTACTGGCGTGATCACTACGACATCGCGCACCGCCTGCAGCAGCAATGGCCGCAGCTGAAGCCCGACCTGGACGGCAAGATCCATCTTTACGTGGGCACGGCCGACACGTTCTATCTCGACGGTTCCGCGCACAAGCTGAAGGCCGTGCTCGATGGCCTGGGAGCGAAGACGGAGTTCCGCTTCCTGCCTGATCGCACCCACGGCAACCTGTACTGGATCGGCGAGGACCACCACGGCCTGCTCAAGCAGATCAGCTGGGCGATGTATGCGATCGCGCGGCCGGACTCCAGGCTGAAGCCCGTCGTCACGCCCTGATCCTCATCGCGCCGTGGGGCGGGCACCGCCCGCCGCCCGCGCGTTTTCGGTTCATTCCGGCTGCCACGGGTCGTAGCTGCCGATGTACCAGAGGTGGCCTTCCGGGTCGTGGCAGCTGTAGCCGGCGCCGCCGTAGTCC
Source organism: Rhodanobacter sp. UC4452_H20 (assembly GCF_052978205.1). The sequence goes on from NZ_CM129662.1 coordinate 757,189, forward strand.
TTCTCGGCGTAGTCGTCGACGATCACCGCGCCGGCTGCCTTTGCCCGCTCGTAGTGGGCCTTGCAGTCGGTCACGGTCACGCAGGCACACTGCGTTTCGCGGCCGCCGATCTCGTCGGGCTGCGCGATGTGCCGGCCGAACTCGTTGTCGCGCACGCCGCCCAGCATGACCATGCCGCGGCCGTAGGCCAGTTGCGCGTGCTCGACCTCGCCGGCGTCGTTTTCGTAAACCGCGTGCCGTTCGAAACCGAAGGCCTGGCAGAGCCAGTCGATGGCCGCGTGGGGATCGCGGTAGCGCAGGCAGGGGATGATGGTGCTGCCGCCGGACTGTTCCATGGGTTATCTCCGTGGTGGATTCTCGCAAGGTGGGTGGTGTCGTCATTGCGCCGGCGCGAAACGACGTCGCGGTCCTCAGGGACGCGGGCCAGACTATCCCCGCGAGGCGTGGCGGTCTTGTAGATTTCCGTCGCTCAATCGAGCGGCAGGTGGTTGGAGTAGGGACCGCGCGCAGCCATGAATGCGGTCGGCGTGACGCCGGCGAACTGGCGGAACTCGTGGGTCAAATGGGCCTGGTCGAAATAGCCGCCATCGGCCGCCACCTGGCTCCAGTTCACCGCCGACTGCGCTGCCGCATGATCCACCACCGCGCGAAAGCGCAGCAGCCGCGTGTAGTGCTTGGGACGCATGCCCACCTGGTGCTGGAACAGCATGCCGAAGCGGCGCTCGGACAAGCCTGCCTCGCGTACCAGCGGCGCGATGCGTTGCACCTGCGGCGGGTCGGCCAACCGATCCAGCGCGTAGGCGATGGCGGGATGCAAGGCGGTGCTGTGCAGGCGTCGCACCAGCCACCGGGTCAGCAGGCGCAGGCGGCCCCGTGGTGCGGGGGTTTCCAGCAGTTGCTCGCGCAGCAGCGCGGCGGCCGGCCCGAACAAGTCACCCAGGTCGACATCCCGTCCGATCAGGGTGGTGGCGTCCTCGCCGGTCAGCGCGTGGGCGCCTCCCGGGCGGAACACCACGCCCATCACGCGGATCTGTTCGGCGGTGTCGATGATCTCGCTGCGCAGGGTGGGGCCGCCAAGCACGCAGGCGGACGAGCGGATACACCGCCGCGCCGCGTCATCGGTGTAGACACGGGTTTCGTCCTCGTGCAGGTTGATGATGAGCTGCGCCCCGGGTTGCGGCAGCACGCGCTCGTGGCGATGCGCCGCGGGCGGCATGTCCCAGTCCCACACTTTCGCGATCAGCTTGTCCAGCGGTGGTCCGGGCAGGTAGTACTGGAATCCCATCGGCTCGTCTCCGTGGATACGCGGCGGTCTGGCGTGCCGGCTCAGCCCGTCTGTTCGTCTTCCTCGGCCAGCGGTGGCAGGGTGCGCACCAGTTGCGCGCGCACCAGCGGCAGTCGCGCGCGGCGCAGGCGCTGCAGCAGTTCGAACAGCAGGTCGCTCTTGACGCCGCCGGTGTCACGCGGGCTGCCGACGTAGGCCACGCAGTTGAAGGTCATCGAGCCGGCATCGAGGCCCTCCAGTTGCACGTAGGGCGCCGGCGCGGCCAGTGTGCCCGGGTGTGCGCCGAGCACCTCCAGCGCCAGTGCCCGTACCTTGTCGGCGTCGGTGTCCAGCGGCATCGGCAGCTTGATCTGCACGCGGCCCAGCGCGTTGGCCTGGGTCACGTTGCGCACGTTCTCGGTGATCAGCTGCGAGTTCGGCACGATCACGGTGGATCGGTCCCACAACTGGATCTCCGTGGCGCGCACGTTGATCCGGCGGATGTCGCCCTCGACCTCGTTGAGGCTGACCCAGTCGCCCACCTTCACCGGCCGTTCCACCAGCAGGATCAGGCCGGAGATGAAGTTCTGCACGATCGCCTGCAGGCCGAAGCCGATGCCCACCGACAGCGCGCTGACGATCCAGGTGATGCTGGTCAGGTTGACGTGCAGCGCGGCCAGGGTCAGCACCAGCACCAGCAGGCCGCCGAGGTAGCCGAGCAGGGTGACGATGGAATCCTGCATGCCCGGTTCCATCGTCGACTTGGGCAGCAACTGCTCGCGCAGCCAGCGCTTGAGCATGTGCAGCAGCACGCCGCCGCCCACCAGCACCAGCACCGCCCGGAAAATGTTGCCGGGATTGATCGGCAGATCGCCCAGTTTCAGGTTGCCGAAGGTGCGTAGGGCGCTGGCCAGCAGGTCGCCCGGGCCGGCGCCGAACGGGGTCAGCACGATGGCGATGGCCAGCAGGGTCAGCAGCACCTTGGCGATGCCGGCGAGCAGGGTGGCGGCCTGGTCCAGCGCATGCGGCGCCAGCTGGAAGGATGCCTGCAGCCGCTGGCCGCCGCGTTCGTGCGGCGACAGCGCCACGTGGATCAGGTCGTTCAACAGGTGGCCGAGCAGCCACGCGCTGGCCACCACCACGCCGACCCACAGCATCTGCACCGCGGCGAAGAACGCGAGCGCGATGTAACCGGTGGCCACGCCCAGCCAGCTCACCAGCACGCCCAGCACTGCGCCGGCACCGAGCGCGCCGACCCACAACGGCTGATGTTCGACCACGCCCTCGGCCGCCGCCTGCCGCCGCGCCCCACGCAAACGCCACCAGCCCGCCGCGATGAGACCGCTGACCACCAGCGCCACCGCGCCGCGCGTGGCCACCGTGGTCGGCAAGCTGGAGCCGATCGTGCGGCTGATGCGCTCGACCAGGCCGAACAGCAACGCGGCGGCGCCGAGCAGCCAGGGAAGCATGCGCAGGCGCTGCGCAGCCAGGTCGGACAGCGGCGGCAGGCGCCAGCTCGGCCGGCGCACGGAGAGCAGCGCGCGGCCCAGCCCGGTGACAAACGCCGCAAACAGCACCAGCCGTACCGCCGAGCGCGCCAGCGCGTCGAGGTCCGGTGCGAGGATGTCGTTCCAGTTCAGGCCCAGGTACGCCAGCTGGGCGGCGATGCCGGTGGTGAGCAGCGCGGTGAGCGCGACCGCCACCGCCATCGCGCTGCGGCGCAGATGGCCGTCCGGCACGTGGCGCGTGGCCAGGCGCAACAGCAGCCGGTCGAGCAGCCAGCGGCCCACGCCAAGCCACAGCAACGCGCCAATCAGGCACAGCAGCAGTGGCGTGCGGTTCGGCGCTTCCCACGCCTCGCTCCAGGCATCGGCCACGCGACCGCCGAGGCGGTCCAGCCGTGCCAGGTCATCGGGAAAACTGCGCGCCGGCTCGCTCCAGAATGCGCGGCCGAACGGCGATGCCGTGCGCGAGGCCAGCCGCGCCTGGAACGCGTCGTTGCGCATGCCGGTGATCTGCGCGGCCAGTTGCAGCGCGTTCTGGCCCAGCAGCTGCGCCTGCTTGATCCGTGCATCCAGCGCGGCGCCGGCCTTGTCCAGTTGCCGCCGCTGGGCCGCGACCTGCGGCGCTTCCGGCGCCGCGCCCTTGGCCGGCGGCGGGCCCAACACGTCGAGCTGCGCCTGCAGCGCGGCCAGCTGGGGCGCCAGGTCGCTGGCCAGTTGCCGCGCCTGGTCCTGCACCGCCAGCGCGTCGTTGCGCAGGTCGCCGAGCGAGCTGGCGGCTTGCTTGTCCTTCAGTGCTGCCTTGAGTGCATCGAGGCGATCGTCCAACTGCTCCAGCGACTGCGCCGGCGTGGCGGCGCTCGCCGCCGATGCCGGCGCGGCGTCGCCTTGCTGGGCGTGCACGGCGAGGCTGCCGCAGGCGAGCAGGGCGAGCAGGAGGAAGCGGCATGGTGTGGGCATCCGCGCATGATCGGAGCGGTGCGACAGGCGGTCAATCGTGTTGGCGTCCTGCGCGGCGGAAGGCACGGCGACGGTTCAGCTTGGTTGCGCGGTGGCTCGCGCGGGCAAGCGCGCCTGGCCTGCCGCAGTCGCCGCCGCTGGTCACGCGTGGGTCCTTGCATGCAGCCAGCCGCGCACCCACGCTAGAGAACCTGCCTGCTGCGTGCCGCCCATGATCTTTCGCTGGTTCGAATCCCTCATCGACGCGTTCAAGGAACCGGCCGACGGCATGCCGCCGCGGCCGGTGTGGCGTTTCTACGTGTTCTATCTGCGCCAGGTGTGGCCGGTGTTCGCCGCCACGCTGGTGGTCGGCTTTGGCGTGGCGGTGGTGGAGGTGTCGCTGTTCGGCTTCATCGGGCGCATCGTGGACATGGCCAGCGGCACGCCGGCGGACCTGTTCCGCCTGCACGGCCAGGCGCTGATCTGGATGGCGCTGGTCGCACTGGTGGCGCGGCCGCTGCTCGGCGGCCTGCACGACTTGCTGGTGAACCAGGCGATCCTGCCCAGCCTCACCAACCGCATCCGCTGGCAGCACCATCGCTACGTGATCCGCCAGAGCCTGGGCTTCTTCCAGAACGATTTCGCCGGGCGCATCGCCAACCGCATCATCCAGACCGGCGCCTCGCTGCGCGATTCGGCCGTGCAGATCGTGGACGCGATCTGGTACATCGTGATCTACACCGGCAGCGCCATCGCGCTGTTCGCGCAGGCCGACGGCTGGCTGGCGGTACCGCTGACGGCGTGGATCTTCTGCTACATCGGCTTGCTGGCCTTCTTCATTCCGCGGGTGAAACAGCGCTCGTGGAAATCCTCGGAGGCGAAATCGAAGCTGATGGGCCGCGTCGTCGACGGCTATAGCAACGTGATGACGCTGAAGCTGTTCGCCCATACGCGCCGCGAGGAGGCGTACGTGGCCGAGGCGATGGGCGAGTTGATCGACAAGCATCGCCTGACGACCCGCCTGACGACGGCCATGGACGTCAGCATCACCGCGCTCAACGGCTTCCTCATCACCGGCACCTCGGCGCTGGCGATCTGGCTATGGAGCGAGGGGCGGGTGACCACCGGGGCGATTGCGTTGTCGATCGGGCTGGTGATCCGCATCAACAACATGTCCGGCTGGATCATGTGGGTGGTCAACGGCATCTTCGAGAACGTCGGCACCGTGCAGGACGGCATCACCACCATCTCGCAGCCGCGCGCGGTGCAGGACCGCGAAGGCGCGATGCCGCTGGAGGTGACCAACGGCGCGGTGCGCTTCGAGCACATCCACTTCCACTACGGCAAGCGTGGCGGCGTCATCGCCGGGCTGGATCTGGACGTGCGCGCGGGCGAGAAGATCGGCCTGGTCGGCCCGTCCGGCGCCGGCAAGTCCACCCTGGTCAACGTGCTGCTGCGGCTGTACGACCTCGAGGCCGGGCGCATCCTGATCGACGGCCAGGACATCGCACACGTCACCCAGGAAAGCCTGCGCTCGCAGATTGGCGTGGTCACCCAGGACACTTCGCTGCTGCACCGCTCGATCCGCGACAACCTGCTCTATGGCCGTCCCGATGCCAGCGAAGCGCAGGTGGCCGAGGCCGTGCGCAAGGCGCGCGCCGACGAATTCATCCCGCAGCTCAGCGATGGCGAGGGCCGTCGCGGCTACGACGCGCTGGTCGGCGAGCGCGGCGTGAAACTCAGCGGCGGCCAGCGCCAGCGCATCGCGATCGCCCGCGTCCTGCTGAAGGACGCGCCGATCCTGGTGCTGGACGAAGCGACCTCGGCGCTCGACTCCGAGGCGGAAGCGGCGATCCAGGACAGCCTGGACATCCTGATGCAGGGCAAGACGGTGATCGCGATCGCCCATCGCCTCTCTACCATCGCGCGGATGGACCGGCTGGTGGTGCTGGACAAGGGACAGATCGTCGAGACCGGCACGCACGCCGAGCTGATCGCGCACGAGGGCCTGTACGCGCGGCTGTGGAAGCGGCAAACCGGTGGCTTCGTGGCGGCGGAGGACGCGCCGGTCTAATCGGCGGTTGCGGCAGGCGGGAGTCGCGGGCTCAACACGTTCCGCTGCAGCAGGCGGGTTTGCCCGCCGTCGGCGCGCTTTCCAGCACCTCGGCCGCCGCCGTCAGCGCCTTCGCCGCGGCGGCACCCTTGCGCTCGCTGTAACGGCTGACCAGGTAGTCGCTGCGCCCGCGCACCAGCAGGGTGAACTTGAACAGCTCCTCCATCACGTCCACCACGCGGTCGTAGAACGGCGAGGGTTTCATCCGGCCGTCGTCGTCGAACTCCTGCCAGGCCTTGGCCACCGAGGACTGGTTCGGGATGGTCAGCATGCGCATCCAGCGGCCCAGCACGCGCAGGGTGTTGACCACGTTGAACGACTGCGAGCCGCCGCAGACCTGCATCACCGCGAGCGTGCGCCCCTGCGTGGGCCGCACGCTGCCGTCTTCCAGCGGCAGCCAGTCGATCTGGTTCTTGAACACGCCGGTGATCGTGCCGTGCCGCTCGGGGCTGACCCACACCTGGCCCTCGGACCACAGCGACAGCGCGCGCAGTTCCTGCACCTTGGGGTGGCTGGCCGGCACGCTGTCCAGCAGCGGCAGTTCGTGCGGGTCGAACACCCGCGTCTCGGCGCCGAAGTGGCGCAGGATGCGCTCGGCTTCCAGCGCCAGCTTGCGGCTGAACGACTGCGGGCGCAGCGAGCCGTACAGGATCAGGATGCGCGGCGGGTGGCCGGCGTCGGCCGGCAGGGCCAGCTTGGCCAGGCTGGGGGTGTCCAGTACGTCGGCGGCGACGTGGGGCAGGTCCGGGATCACGGCGGTTCCTGTTGCGTTGGTTTGACAATTCTATAATCATGGAAATATAGAAGCCAACCCGGAACCGTCGCCCATGCCCCCGTGTCGCGTCCTGTTCATCTGCACCGGCAATTCGGCCCGCAGCATCCTGTCCGAGGCCACCCTCAATCATTTGGGCGCGGGGCGCTTCGCGGCGTTCAGCGCCGGCAGCCAGCCGACCGGGCGCGTCAATCCCTACGCGATCGACGAGCTCAAGGTGCACGGTATTGCCACCGAAGGACTCAGCAGCAAGTCGTGGGACCGCTTCACCGAAGCGGGCGCGCCGCCGCTGGATATCGTGATCACGGTTTGCGACAACGCCGCCAGCGAGGCCTGCCCGGTGCTGTTCGGCGATTTCGTGAGAAGCCATTGGGGCCTGCCCGATCCGGCTGCCGCGCGGGACGCGGACGCTGCCGCGGCATTCCGGCGTGCGTACGCGCTGATCGTGCGGCGGATCACCGCGCTGCTGCAGCTGCCGGTGGAAACGATGGGCCGCGACGAGCTGCAAGAGGCGCTCGACCGCATCGGCAGCCTCACCGGCGAGGAAGCCCACGCATGAACCAGCCATCCGCCGCACTCGCCGCCGACGCGGTTTCTCCGGACGGTGCCCGCATCGGCTTCTTCGAGCGCTGGCTCACGCTCTGGGTGCTGCTGTGCATCGTCGCCGGCACGCTGCTGGGCCACCTGCTGCCCGGCAGCTTCGAGGCGCTGGGCAGCATGCAGGTGGCCCAGGTGAACCTGCCGGTCGCCGTGCTGATCTGGCTGATGATCATCCCGATGCTGCTGAAGATCGACTTCGGTGCGCTCGGCGGCGTGCGCCGGCAGTGGAAGGGCATCGGCGTCACGCTGTTCGTCAACTGGGCGGTAAAGCCCTTTTCGATGGCGCTGCTGGGCTGGATCTTCATCCGCCACCTGTTCGCCGGCCAGTTGCCGGCGGCGCAGCTCGACTCCTACATCGCCGGCCTGATCCTGCTGGCCGCCGCGCCGTGCACGGCGATGGTGTTCGTGTGGAGCAACCTGTGCCGTGGCGAGCCGGCATTCACGCTGAGCCAGGTTGCGTTGAACGACGCCATCATGGTGGTGGCGTTCGCGCCGATCGTGGCGCTGCTGCTGGGCATCTCCTCGATCACGGTGCCGTGGAACACGCTGCTGCTGTCGGTGCTGCTGTACATCGTGGTGCCGGTGGCGCTCAGCATGCTGCTGCGGCGCCGGCTGCTGGCGCATGGCGGCGAGGCGCGCCTGCAGAAACTGCTGCAGCGGCTGGGGCCGGTGTCGCTGGGCGCGCTGCTGGCGACCCTGGTGCTGCTGTTCGGTTTCCAGGGCCGGCAGATCGTCGCGCAGCCGGCGATCATCGCGCTGCTGGCGGTGCCGATCCTGATCCAGGTGTATTTCAACGCCGGCCTGGCGTACTGGCTCAACCGCCTTTTCGGCGTGCCGCACTGCGTGGCCGGCCCGTCGGCGCTGATCGGCGCCAGCAACTTCTTCGAGCTGGCGGTGGCCACGGCGGTGGGCCTGTTCGGCGTGCATTCCGGCGCGGCGCTGGCGACCGTGGTGGGCGTGCTGATCGAGGTGCCGGTGATGCTGTCGGTGGTGCGCATCGTCAACCGCAGCAAGCGCTGGTATGAATCGGCCCGGGAGTAGCGCCATGCAGAACAGGCAAGCCATCACCATCCTCGCCGCGCTCGCCCAGGAGTCGCGGCTGGCGGTCTACCGGCTGCTGATCGAACATGCGCCGGAAGGACTGGCGGTCAGCGCGATCGCGGAGAAGCTCGGCCTGCCCAACGCCACGCTGTCCTTCCACCTGAAGGAGCTGTCGCACGCGGGCCTGGTGAGCAGCCGGCAGAGCGGGCGCTTCATCTACTACGCGCCGGTGATCGAGACGATGGACGAGCTGGTCGGCTACCTCACCGATCACTGCTGCAGCCAGTCCGGTGGCACCTGCGCACCGGCCACGCGCAAGAGCGCGCCGGCCAAGCGCGTGGCCGCGGTCGGCAAGCGGCGGTCGGGTTCGGCCTGAGCTTTTGCACGCGGCGGCGCAGACGGCGAAGTGAGGGCAGGGCGTGGAACCGGATATCCTCGGCGGCGGGGCTATCGAAAGGAATGATCGTGGAACACCTACTCGCCGTCGCGGTGAAGCACTCATGACGACCACCCGCATGGAAGCCGCCGACGCCTTCATCGCCAAATGGCGCGGCGTCACCGCCTCGGAGCTGTCCACCGCGCAGAGCTTCGCGCTGGACCTGTGCCGGCTGCTCGACGTGGAAGCGCCGCACCCGGATGCCGAGCAGCAATACATGTTCGAGCGGCCGGTCACCTTCAGTCACGGCGACGGCAGCAGCTCGGCCGGACGCATCGACTTGTACAAGCGCGGCTGCTTCGTGCTCGAAGCGAAGAAGCTCAAGGCACCCACCCACACCAAGGGCTTCGACGACGCGATGCTGCGCGCACGCAGCCAGGCCGAGCAGTACGCCCGCGCGCTGCCGGCCAGCGAGGGCCGCCCGCCGTTCCTGCTGGTGGTGGATGTGGGCAACCGCATCGAGCTGTATGCGGAGTTCAGCCGCTCCGGCGCCACCTACACGCCGTTCCCCGACCCGCGCAGCCACCGCATCGCGCTCGACGAGCTGCGCGAGGAAAAGATCCGCGCGCGCCTGCGCACGATCTGGACCGACCCGCTCGCGCTCGACCCCAGTCGCGAATCCGCCCGCGTCACCCGCGAGATTGCCGCGCGGCTCGCCACCCTGGCGCGTAGCCTGGAAGCGGCCGGCCACCGCGCCGAGGCGGTCGCGCAGTTCCTGATGCGCTGCCTGTTCACCATGTTCGCCGAAGACGTGAAGCTGCTGCCGAGCGACAGCTTCCGCGACCTGCTGCTGAAATACGCCGACCAGCCCGACACCGCCATGCGCATGCTCGGCCTGCTCTGGCACGACATGGACAAGGGCGGCTTCAGCGGCGCCATCGCCAGCGAGGTGCTGCACTTCAACGGCAAGCTGTTCAAGCAGCCCGACACGCTGCCGCTCACCCGCGAGCAGGTCGCGCTGCTGATCGAGGCGGCCAAGGCCAAGTGGGAACACGTCGAGCCGGCCATCTTCGGCACCCTGCTCGAACGCGCGCTCGACCCCGGCGAGCGGCACAAGCTCGGCGCGCACTACACCCCGCGCGCCTACGTCGAGCGGCTGGTGCTGCCCACCGTGATCGAGCCGCTGCGCGGCGAATGGAGCGACGCCCATGCCGCCGCGCTCACCCTCGCCGCCGAAGGCAAGGCCGACGAGGCGGTGAAGACCCTGCGCGCATTCCACCACCGCCTGTGCACGGTCAAGGTGCTCGACCCTGCCTGCGGCAGCGGCAACTTCCTCTACGTCACGCTGGAACACCTGAAGCGCCTCGAAGGCGAAGTGTTCAACGCGCTGGACGAACTCGGCTACCGCCAGACCGGCCTGGCGCTGGATGGCGAGCGCGCCGACGCGCTCGGCGGCGAAACCGTCGACCCGCACCAACTGCTCGGCATCGAGCTGAACCCGCGCGCCGCCGCCATCGCCGAAGTGGTGCTGTGGATCGGCTACCTGCAATGGCACTACCGCACCCGCGGCGACATCAACCCGCCGCAACCGGTGATCCGCGACTTCCGCAACATCGAGAACCGCGACGCGGTGCTGGCCTACGACCGCATGGAGTACGTGCTCGACGAACGCGGCGTGCCGGTCAGTCGCTGGGACGGCGTGAGCATGAAGCCCTCGCCCGTCACCGGCGAGGACGTGCCGGACGACAGCAAGCGCGTGCCGCTGGAGTGCTACGTGAACCCGCGCAAGGCGGCGTGGCCGGAGGCGGATTTCGTGGTGGGGAATCCGCCGTTTATTGGCAACAAGCGGATGCGTGCGGCGTTGGGTGATGGCTACGTCGAAGCGTTGCGCGGTGCGTGGCCGGACATGCCCGATTCCGCCGATTTCGTCATGTACTGGTGGCATCACGCTGCCGTGTTGACGCAGCGCGGCGCGCTGCAACGCTTCGGCTTCATCACCACGAACTCGATCAGCCAGACTTTCAACCGCCGCGTCATCGAAGCCGCATTGTCTTCTTCCCTTCTCCCGGAGGGAAAAGGAAAGGCTCGGCCGCTGTCCCTGGTGTTTGCTATCCCCGATCATCCGTGGGTGGATACGGCAGATGGCGCGGCAGTTCGAATTGCGATGACCGTTGGACAAGCCGGAACCCAGCCAGGCCGGCAGGTCTCGCTTTTAGGCGAAACTGAAGGGTCGACCGGTGAATACGAGATCGTCACCCATACAAAACTCGGAACGATTCACGTCGACCTGACCGCTGGAGCCAACGTTGCTGGCGCCACACGCCTTCGCGCGAACCGCGGCCTCTCGGGTCAAGGAATCAAATTGGTAGGTGACGGCTTCTACGCGAACGATGGCGATACGTTCCCTGAGATAAATCCAGTAACTGGCTTGCCTGTTGGACGCTTGATGGTTGGGCCCAAGGATGTGCTCAATGGAACAGGAGGACGTCTCGTCATCGACTTCTTTGGCATGACAGAACAACAAGCGAGGGCAACTTCGTCGGCGGCGTATCAGAAACTTTTGACCGAGGTGAAGCCGATCCGCGACCAGAACGCGCGTCCTTCCATACGCGAGCAATGGTGGAAGTTTGCCTGGGATCGGCCGGTGATCCGAAACGGACTAAAGGGGCTCCGACGCTACGTTGCAACTTTAGAAACTACCAAGCACCGGGCTTTCACGTTCGTGTCAGCGGATCGGCTCTGGGACGGCTCCTTGTTTGGAATTGCCATCGACGACGCTGCCCTCTTTGGCGTGTTGTCGAGCTGTGTTCACACCACGTGGGCACTAGCAGCAGGTGCAGACCTAGGGCCGACTCCACGCTACAACAACACGCTTTGCTTCGATCCCTTTCCATTCCCGAAAGTGATGATCGAGCAACAACAAACCCACCTGTCTAACCTCGCCGAACAACTCGACGCCCACCGCAAACGCCAGCAGGCTGCGTACCCCGACCTCACTCTCACCGGCATGTACAACGTGCTGGACAAGCTGCGCAGCGGCGAGCCGCTGACGGCGAAGGAGCGGGTGATCCACGAGCACGGCCTGGTCTCGGTGCTGCGCCAGCTGCACGACGAAATCGACGCGGCGGTGCTCGATGCCTACGGCTGGGGCGACCTGTTGCCGCCGCTGCGCGTGGCGCACGGTAATGACGCGCCCGCCGATGGCGCCAGCCGCGACGAGGCGAAGCGCGCCTTCGACGAGGCGATCCTCGAACGGCTGGTGGCGCTCAATGCGGAACGCGCGGCGGAAGAAGCGCGCGGCCTGGTCCGCTGGCTGCGCCCCGCATTCCAGCACCCGACCGCGCAGGCGGCACCGGAGCAGGCCGAGCTTGCCGCCGGGCAGGGCGGGGACGAAGCCGCTGCACCGGCCGCCGCGGCCAAGCCGCTGCCGTGGCCGAAGGACGCGGTGGCCCAGGTGCGTGCCGTAGCCGACGCGCTCGCCGCCAGTCCGGTCGCGCTCGACGCGGACGCGCTGGCGACCCGCTTCACCGCCCGCGGCCCGTGGAAGAAACGCCTGCCGCAACTGCTCGACATGCTGGTGGCGCTGGGCCGCGCCCGCGAACAGGACGGCCGCTACAGCGGCCGATGACGGTACCGGGCGCTGCGTCAGCGGCCACCACGGCAGCGGACATCATCAACCCGGCGGGATGGCCGCCGGGTCCATCCAGAACGCTTCCCATACGTGGCCATCGGGATCGGCCAGGCTGCGGCTGTACATGAAGCCGTGATCCTGCGCGGGGTTGATGTCGGCCGTGCCGCCGTTCGCCGCGGCCGTGCCGTTCATGGCATCGACCGCGGCGCGGTCGTCGAGCGAGATCGCCAGCATCACTTCGCTGGCGCCTGCGCTCGGCAGCGGCCGCTCGGTGAAGCCGCGCCATTTGGCGTGGGTGAGCAGCATGACGTGGACGGCCTCGCTCCACACCATGCACGCGGCGGTGTCGTCGCTGAAGTGGGGGTTGTTCGCAAAGCCGAGGGATGCGTAGAAGGCCATCGACTTCTTGAGGTCGGCGACCGGCAGGTTCACGAAGATCATCTTGGGCATGGCGGGGTTTTCCGGTGGTGGGGGATACGGAGAGCGGCGCTGCTCGTCTCCCGTAAGACGATTGGCGGGCGGCGATTTCGACACGGCGGGCGAAGGTTGCCGCCGCCCGGGCTGCGTCGTCGCCGAGCCACGTTCAGCGGTCCCGCACATCCGGCATCGCCACGCCCAGCTCGCGGCAATGGCGTTCGTACTCCGCCAGTTGCGTGCTGGCCGAGGCGCGGGCGGTCACCGCACCGCCCGGGCCGAGGAACTCGACCGTGCCCATCACGATCACCAGCGCCAGCATCGGCTCGTCGCCGACGATCTTCCACCAGTCGGTGTTGCCCGGCGGCTCGTAGACGTAGTCGCCCGGGCCGATCAGCTCGCCGGTGCACAGCTTGCGCGTGCCGCTGAGGTTGTACGCGTGGATCTCGCCGGTATGCCGATGCAGCGGCATCACCGTGCCCGGTTCCATGCGCAGCAGCTCGACGAAACCGCGGTCGCCGGCGAAGAAGCGCAACGGGCTGGACGACTTGCCGGGCGTGGAGGAGGGCACCCAGTGCCGCGCGGCGGCGGTGCTGAAGCGGGCGGGCAGATAGTCGTGCAGGCGGGCGGAACGATTCATGGCGTGTCCTCAGGCGGCGATGGCGGCGAGATAGCGTGCGAACGAGGCATCGACCGCCGCGCGGCCGCCGCCGATGATGTTGCGGCCCCAGGTGAAGCCGTAGACGTCCTCGAAGTCGCAGCCGGCCAGGCGCGAGCGCATGCGGTGCACGTCGGCCGCCGGCATCGGCATGAAGTTGGGGTAGCTGTGCATGAACGAGACGTGGCGGCGGTCGCTGGCGACGTGCGGCGCGTCGCCGGAGAACAGCGCGCCGCCGGGTCGCGGCCCGTTCTTCCAGTGCAGCACGGTGCTGCCGGGAAAGTGGCCGCCGCTGTTGATCAGGGTCACCGCGTCGGACAGGCGGTAGACCTCGCCGCGCCAGAACTGCACGTTCGGCGACGGCCGGCGCACCCAGTCGCGGTCCGCCTCGTGCAGCAGGATCGGCACGTTGCCGAACGCCTCGCTCCACTCCAGCATCGAAGCGTAGAAATGCGGGTGCGAGATCGCGATCAGGTCCACGCCGCCGCGCGCCTTCAGGGCGGCGACCGCCTCGTCGGTCACCAGGCTCAAGGCTTCCCACAGGATGTTGCCCGCGTCGGTGGGCAGGTACAGCGCGCGCTGGTTGATGGCGAAATCCGGCGCCAGGCCGATGCCGAGCACGCCGGCTTCGTCCTGCAGGCGCAGCGTGTGGGTGGCTTTCAGGGCGTCGTGCGTCGTCCAGGTCTGGCCGCGCGCGCCGACGTATTGGCGCTCATCCTCGCAGACGGCGCAGTGCGTGGGGACGTTCGGGTATTGCGTGCCGCAGGTTTCGCAGATGGCGTTTGTCATGGTCTGGCCTCGCTTGGGGCGGGGTGGTGCCCGCCGGCTTTTCGACTCGGGAACGGCGGGCGGTGCCCGCCGTACGGTGCCGACTCTAGGCATAATCTGGACCTGTGATTGACCCATTCCCGAGAGATTCCATGGAACCAGTTTTTCCGTTCCCCGTGCTGCTGCCGCGTGGCTCAGGCACGCTCACGCAGGCGCTGCACCAGCAATTGCGCGCGGCGATCCTGGACGGCCGCCTGCCACCACACGCCGCGTTGCCCGCCACGCGGAAAGTGGCCGAGGCCCTGGGCGTGGCGCGAAATACCGTGGTCGCCGCCTACGACCTGCTGATCGCGGAGGGTTACCTGGCCCCACGTCAGGGCGCCCGGCCGCGGGTCGCCGAGTTCGTTCGGCGGCGATCCAGGCCGGTGCACACGGGCGCGGACGAATCGCGTTTCGCGCCGGCATGGCGCACGCCGTTCCTGCAGCCGTCGCCGGCGCGCAGCCTGCCCGAGCGAAATTTCCGTCTGGGCATTCCCGACCACCGCCATTTTCCGCACGAGGTCTGGCGCCGGCTGATGGCGCAGACGCTGCGCCAGAGCGCGCGCGAACCGTTCGCCTATGCACCGTCGCAAGGCATCCCTGCCTTGCGCGAGGCGATCGCTCAGCACGTCGCGTTCACCCGCGCGGTGGCCTGCGGCGCCGACGATGTGATCGTCACCTCCGGCGCGCAGCAGGCGTTCGACCTGATCGCCCGCCTGCTGGTCACGCCGGGGCAGACGAAGGTGGCGGTGGAGGAACCGGGCTACCCGCCGGTGCGCGCCGCGTTCGCCGCCGCCGGCGCGCAACTGGTGCCGCTGCCGGTGGACGACGAGGGCCTGTGCGTCGAGCGCCTGCCCGACGACGTGCGCATCATCAGCGTCACCCCGTCGCACCAGTCGCCCACCGGCGTGGCGATGTCGCTGCGTCGGCGTGCCGACTTGCTCGACTTCGCGCGTCGTCGCCATGCGGTGATCGTGGAGGACGACTACGACGGCGAGTTCCGCTTCGGCGACCGTCCGCTCGATGCGCTGCAAACGCTGGACCGCGACGGCCTGGTGTTCTACGTCGGCACTTTCTCCAAGAGCATGTTTCCCTCGCTGCGCAAGGGCTTCGTGGTGGCGCCGGCGTGGGCGCGCAGCGGGCTGGTCACCGTCAAGCACTGCGTCGACTCGCATTGCGACGGCATAACCCAGGCCGCGCTTGCCGCCTTCATCCGCGACGGCCACCTCGCGCGGCACGTGCGCCACATGCGGCCGATCTACGCCGAGCGCCGCGCGGCCCTGCTCGACGCGCTGCAGGGTGAACTCGGCCGCTGGTTGCAACCGATTCCCTCCGAAGCCGGCCTGCATCTGGCCGCGCGATTCCGCGATCCCGCGCGGGCGGCCCGGCTCATGCCGATCATCCTGCGCCACGCCGTCGGCGCCGAATCCACCGCCAGCTACGCGATGACGCGCACGATCGAGCCGGCGGTGACGTTCGGCTACGGCGTGATCGATCCGCACGCCATCACCAGGGCGTTCGCCCAGTTGCGCCGCGCCCTGGCCTGAAGCGCTTGCGGCCACCGGGGTGGCCGTGCATCATCGCGCGGCACGCGTCGGCGGATACGCATCGAGGCGGCTTTTCGCCGCGACAGGCTGGCGAGGGAACGGGGGAAGGGGATGGGAAGAAGGATGTGGGCGATGGTGGCCGCCGTGCTGCTTGGCGGCTGCGCCACGGGCTATCACTCCGACAAGGGGGTGATCCGCGGTTACACCGGCGGTTACTGGGAGCAGCCCGGCCCGGGTGAACTGCTCAAGGTGGGTTTCTCCGGCAACGGCTACATCGACCGCGACACTACCCACGCCTATCTGATGTACCGCTGCGCCGAGCTGGCGCTGCAGCGGCACAAACGGTATCTCCGCCTGTACGAATCGCTGCCGGATGCCATCCGCGACCGCCCCACCATGGACCTCACCGTTGGCCGGGTGGCGGGCGACATGGGCGACTGGGTGTTCGTGCTGTTCGACCAGGACTACTCCGCCGGCGACCTCGACGCGGGCGAGATCGAGAAGCGCTACGTCTCTTATGTCCATGCACAGGCAGGCCACCGATGAGCGCCGATCACGTCACCCGCCGGCTGCTGACCGCCGTGGCCGCTGCCGTTCTTGGCGGCTGCGCGGGGCTGCCGATGTACCAGCCGGCGGCCGGCCAGCCGCTGGCCACGATCAAGCTGTCGCCGAACCTGGCCAGCCAGGCGATGCCGCTGAGTTTCTGCGATGGTCGCCGGTGCTACGACCTCAAGAGCAGCCACGGCGAGCTGCAGGTGCCGACGGGCGAGCGCCTGATGCTGTTCAAGGTGCTGGTGGCCAGCGGCTACCAGCGGATGTATTCGTGTTCGCCCGACCTGACCTTCGTGCCCTATCCGGGCGTGGTCTATTACGCGGACTTTGCGTTGCGCGCGGAGCACTGCGTGCTGGGCCTGTATCGCGATGCGCCGGCCAGCCGCGTGGGCATCCTGTTCGAGCCGACCGTGCGCGCGGTGCCGCACAAGCACGCCGGTTGAACTGCCGGCGGCGCCGACCGTGTGCGCGCC
The DNA here is from genome assembly GCF_052978205.1 of Rhodanobacter sp. UC4452_H20. Next base: position 773,878 of record NZ_CM129662.1, read on the forward strand.
GCCCGGGCAGGCGATACTGGCCGCCCCTGGCGACCGGAACCGTACCATGACCTCACGCGTGATCCTTGCCGCGCTGCTCGCCGCGCTCGCCTTGCCGGCACTGGCCCGGGCCGATGCCGTGTCCGACCTGCGTGCCACCTTGGGCAAGCTGCAGCCGGCGCAGCCGCTGCTGGCCACGGCGCGCGTCAGCAGCACGGTGAAGAAGGAAGACGGCAAGATCGAGCGCGCGCAGCTGCAGCTGGGCGTGCGCAGCGGCACCGATGGCCTGGAGCTGCATTTTTCGCCGGAGCTGCTGCAGCGTGCCGCGGCCGAGGCGGCGGTGAACGCGAAGAACAAGGATGCGCCGACGCCGGTGCAGGACCTGCTCGGCCAATTGAGCCCGGTCAACGTGCAGCCGATGGTGAATTACGCGCCGGTGCTGCTGCGCCAGCTCGACGGCGCGACCCTGGCCAGCCAGCGCGACGACACCCGCAACGGCAAGCCGGCGCGCCTGCTGGTGTTCGACGTGCCGATGCCGCCGTCAGCGAACAAGGAGATGTCGGTCAAGAAGTACGTCGGCCAGCTCAGTGTGTGGCTGGGCGCCGATGGCGTGCCGGTGGCGGTGCGCAACATGCTGGCGATCAAGGGGCGCAAGCTGCTCATCAGCATCGAGTTCGGCACCACCACCGACTACGCGTTGCAGCAGGTCGGCACGCGCCTGCTGGCGGTGTCGCGGCGCACCGAAGAAAACCACTCCGTGTTCGGCCACGACGGCAGCAGCGTGACCGAGGCGGTGCTGGCGCCGACGGCGCCGTCGGTGCATTGACGGGACCGCGAACGGCGTTCCTTCGGCTAGTCACCATCCGCGGCTCGGCTCGCGCGTCGTCGCCATCTGCGGCATAGTTCCCGCGGGGGTGTCCATGCAATCGACCGGGCAGGGCGACGACGACAAGAGGCTTCATCGGTATGCCACCGTCGGGGTGCTGCGCTGATGCGCCCGGCCGGCCGATGCGGCGCGAGGCGCTGCCGCGGGTCCTGTGCGGCGACTCGGCCGCTGCGGCGTGGTCGCCGTCAGCCCACTCTCGAACCCCGCGAAAACCGATCCGGGTCCGGACGTCCAAACGATGCCGGGTGGCGCGGATGCGTGGACTGCGACATGGTATCCACACTGCAACCGCTGCAGGCGGCACGATGGTCGCGCGCGAGTCGGGCATTGGCCCGGGTTCGTGCTGCCGGTGGCCAGTGCGGCCGATGCATGAATTTTCGTGGTGTCGCCGAAGAAGGCGGCGCCCGATCGAGGCCGGCAGCAATCCAGCGCACGGTCAGGCAATGGCGAACCACCGCAACACCCACCTGTAAGGAGATGGACGATGAACACCCGTTTTGAACGTACCGGCCCGCTCACCGAACTGACCAGCTACCCTCAATGGGCGCAGGACATGGTGGCCGATTGCGAAGCCGCCAAGCAAGGCGTCGTGCGGCACGAGATGTGGGACCTGATGAGGGAGGCTTCGCTCAGCCAAACGGCGACGCGTCACTTCATGGTCGGGATCTGGCCGGTGATCGAGCGTTTCCCGGCGTACATGGCGCTGAGCCTGCTCAAGACCCGCTTCGGCCGCAGCCCCGGCGACAACCTGGCCCGGCGCTGGCTGGTGCGCAACATCCGCGTGGAGCAGAACCATGCCGAATACTGGCTCAACTGGGCCGAAGGCGCGGGCGTTGAGCGCGAGGACGTGCTGAACGGCCGGGCGCCGCACGGCACCGGTACCCTGGCGGACTGGTGCGAGGAGATTTGCGCCAGCGGTTCGCTGGCGGCGAGCATCGCAGCCACCAACTATGCCGTCGAGGGGGCCACCGGCGAGTGGTCGCAGCGCGTATACGAAAGCAAGGCCTATGCCGAGAGCTTCGCGCCGAAGGAACGTGCCGGCAGTTTGCGCTGGCTTCAACTTCATGCCGCTTATGACGATACCCATCCGTGGGAGGCGCTGGAGATCGTCTGCACGTTGATGGGGACGACCCCGGCCGCGCACGACGTGGAACATATTGCCAGTTGCATCAAGCGCAGCTATGTAAGCATGCGCATCAGCATGGATCATTGCATCGGCACGCGTTACGAGTTGGAGGCCCTGAGGGAAGCCGCCGCCTGACGTACCGAACTGCAGCAACCAAGGAGCACGCAGTGGGTCACAAGGCACCAGTCATGGTAGAAGGGGCATGATGCGCACTTCCCGAGCCACCTTGCAAAAGCCATTGTCGCGGCGACTGATGCCGCTGGCGTATGCGCTGATCGCGATGGTGGGGCTGATGCTGGCCTTGACCTGGGGCGCGTTGCAGATCCAGATCACTCTCGCCGGTTTCCTCAACGGCGAGAGTCTGTGGTCCAAGGCGCAGAAGCAGTCGGTGATCGACCTGGAAGCCTATGCGATCAGCGGCGACGCCGCGGACCTGGCCGGCTTCAGGCGCCACTACGCGGTAGTGCTCTCCGATCGCTGGGCCCGCGACGCGATCGCCTCGGGCCAGTTCGACCACGACAAGGTCGCCCAGGCGTTCGCCCGGGGCAGCGTGATCCCCGATGCCATCCCCGGGATGATCTTCATCCTCCAGCATTTTTCGTCGGCGCCGCATATCAGCGAGGCGCTGCGCGCCTGGTACTCGGTCGACGACGCCATTACCGAGCTGGACGAGATTGCCGGCGAGTTGCAACGCGCCTACGCGGCCGGTGGCCTGCCGCCGGCCGAGCAGCTTCGCCAACGCAGTCGCATTCATGAGCTGAACCGATTCATCGAGCCGCGCACCAACGTCTTCTCGCTCGAGGTGGCGCGTGGCGCCTCGTGGGTCGGCAAGCTGCTCTTCGGTGGCGTGGTCGCGGTGACCCTGGTCGCCGTGCTGCTGTGGCTGGGCATGGCGCGGCGCATCCTGGAAAGCATCCGCGGCAGCGAGGAGCGCTACCGGCTGCTGTTCGACAGCGCCGCCGACGCGATCGTGATGATCGACGAAGGCAGCGGGCGCATCCTCGACGTGAACCGCACGGCGGCGGCCTGGACCGGGCGCAGCGCGAAGGAGCTGATCGGCGACCGCTACGTGCACCTGTTCCTGCAGCCGCTGGCCGGCCAGCAGGCGGGGCGTGCCGCCACCAACGCGCTGCTGGCCGCCGACGGCAGCTCCCGCCCGGTGGAGACCCAGACCAGCGTTGCCAGCTGGGGCGAGTTGCCGGTGTGCCAGGCGATCATCCGCGACATCTCCGAGCGGGTGGCGATGGAACAGGAGCGCCGGGTGGCGGCCGAGGCGCTGGCCAGCATCGCCGAGGGCGTGGTCATCGCCGACGCGCAGCAGCGGATCACCTCCACCAACGCGGCGCACACCGAGCTGACCGGCTTCAGCAGCCTGGCGCTGCAGGGCCGGCGGCTGGGCGACACGCGCCGCCTGCCGGACGGGCGTGCGCTGCCGAAAGCCATCTGGGACGAGGTGGCCGCCGGCGGCAACTGGATCGGCGAGGTGCTGAGCACCCGCGCCGACGGCACGACCTATCCGGAACACTTGAGCCTCAGCGCGATCCGCAATGGCGACGGCCACGTGACGTATTACGTGGCGGTGTGCACCGACATCCACGAGGCCAAGGCCAACCAGCGCCGGCTGGAACACCTGGCCCGGCACGATCCGCTCACCGGCCTGGTCAATCGCGCCGAGTTCGAACGCTACTGCAGCGAGGCGATCGCCCAGGCCGAGCGCGAGCGGCTGGCGGCGGTGGTGCTGTTCATCGACCTGGATGCATTCAAGATCGTCAATGACAGTTACAGTCACGCGATCGGCGACCGCTTGCTGGTGAAAGTGGGCGAGCGCATCAGCCGGCAGCTCTCCGACGGCGACGTGGCCGGACGCATCGGCGGCGACGAGTTCACCGTGCTGCTGCCGCGACTGAGCCTGCGCGAGGATGCGCGGGCGATCGTCAACCGGTTGCTGGCGACGCTGTCCGAGCCGCTGGTGCTGGACGATTACGAGGTCGTGCTCACCGCCAGCATCGGCGTGGCCGGCTACCCGCTGGACGGCAACGACGCGGCCACCCTCATCGCCAACGCCGACGCGGCGATGTATGCGGCCAAGACCGAGGAGCGCAACGCGTTCCGCTTCTACACGCCGATGATGCATGCCGACAACCGGCGCCGCCTGCAGCTGGCGACCGAACTGCGCCAGGCACTGAGCCGGGGCGAGTTCCGCCTGGTGTTCCAGCCCAGCATCGAGCTGGGCAGCGGGCGCATCGTTGCGGTGGAGGCGCTGCTGCGCTGGCAGCATCCGGAGCGCGGCGAGGTACTGCCCGGCGAGTTCATCCCGGTGGCGGAGAGTCTGGGCCTGATCCGGCGCATCGACGAATGGGTGCTGCAGGCCACCTGCGCCCAGATCCAGGCCTGGGACCTGGCCGGCGTGCCGCCGATCCGCGTGGCGGTGAACATCTCCGCGCGCTGGTTCGGCCATCCATCCTTCGTCGACGGGGTCAGCCGCACCTTGCAGTCGCGCCGCGTGTCGCCGCACCGCCTGCTGCTGGAGATCACCGAGAGCGCGATGCTGCGGCTGGGCGACGACACCCAGCGCACCATGCAGACGCTGGACATGCTGAACATCGACGTGGCCATCGACGATTTCGGCACCGGCTACTCCTCGATGGCGTACCTCAAGCTGCCGGCCGTCACTTACCTGAAGATCGACCGCTCTTTCGTCACCGGCCTGCCCGGCGACGCCAACGACGCGGCGATTACCGAGGCGATGCTGGCGATGTCGCGCAGCCTGGGCCTGGTCACCATCGCCGAAGGCATCGAGACCGAGGCGCAGCACGAGTTCCTGCTGCGCGCCGGTTGCGTCGAGGGACAGGGCTACCTCTACTCGTATCCGTTGCAGGCCGAGGAAATCCAGGCGTTGCTCAGCCCCAACCAGCAGAGCGGCTCCCCCCGTCTGCGATTGGTGCCGCCACGGCGCGGTTGATCGGCATGCGGCGCGTGGCATCGACTCGGCTGCTTTGACGTGCATCAGGGCAGGCCCAGGCGTGGCGCGCGACACTGGCGGCAGTCCAGCCAGCCCGCATCCCCATGTCCAGCAACCCTTCCATCCCGGACGGCAGCAAGTTCACCAGTCCGCAGGGCACGCGTGCGGTAAAGGGCGGCCAGAAGCCCAACGCACACAGCCATGAGCCCGACGTCAGCCGCAAGCCGCCATGGCTGCGCGTGAAGCTGCCCAGCGGCGCGCATTACGAGGAAGTGGCCGATATCGTGCGCACGCACCAGCTCAACACCGTGTGCGCCGAATCCAAGTGCCCCAACATCGCCGAGTGTTGGGGCCGCGGCACCGCCACGCTGATGCTGATGGGCTCGGTGTGCACGCGCGCGTGCAAGTTCTGCTCGGTGTCCACCGGCAACCCGAACGGCTGGCTCGACCCGCTGGAGCCGGCCAAGGTGGCCGACGCGGTGGCGCTGATGGGGCTCAAGTACGTGGTGCTCACCTCGGTGGATCGCGACGACCTGGCGGACGGCGGCGCCGCCCACTACGCCGCCTGCGTGAAGGCCATCCACCTGCGTTCGCCCGACACCGCGGTGGAGGCGCTCACGCCCGATTTCGCCGGCAACCATGCCAGCGTCGCCACCGTGCTCGACGCCGGCCTGGCCACCTACGCGCAGAACCTGGAAACCGTGCGCCGCCTCACCCATCCGGTGCGCGACCCGCGCGCCGGCTACGAGCAGACCCTGGACGTGCTGGCGTTCGCCAAGCGCCACGCGCCCAGGACGCTCACCAAGACCAGCCTGATGCTGGGCCTGGGCGAAACCGACGCCGAGATCGAGCAGGCGCTGGACGACATGCGCGCCGCCTGCGTGGACGTGGTCACCCTGGGCCAGTACATGCGGCCCAGCCCGCACCACCTGCCGGTGGAGCGCTTCGTCACCCCGGACGAATTCCGTGCCTATCGCGAACTGGCGCTGGGCAAGGGTTTCGTGGAAGCGGTCGCCGGGCCGTTGGTGCGTTCGAGTTATCGCGCCGAACGCGTGCTGGAGCACAACAACCTGGGGCTGTGACCCGCGGCGCGACGGCAGGTCCATGGGGCCTGCCGCAGGGCGCGGCCTACAGCGGCGCGCAGTGGCGGTTCAGCCACTCCAGATCGGCGTCGGCCAGCAGCGGGCTGAGCGCGGCGCGGACGTTGGCGTGGTAGTCGTCCAGCCAGGCGCGCTCTTCCGGGTTGAGCAGGTTCGGTTCGAGCGCGCGGCGATCGAACGGGCACATCGTGAGTGTCTCGAAGGCGAGGAATTCGCCGAACTCGGTGCGGTCGGCCTCGACCACCACGGCCAGGTTTTCGTGGCGGATGCCGTGCCGGCCGGGCTTGTACAGGCCCGGCTCGATCGAGCTGATCATGCCCGGCTCCAGCGGCACCAGTGCGCCGCCGGGCACCGGTGCGCGGATGCCGTGCGGGCCTTCGTGCACGTTGAGGAAATAACCCACGCCATGGCCGGTGCCGTGGCCGTAATCCATGCCCGCCGCCCACAGCGGCGCACGCGCCAGCGCATCCAGTTGCGGGCCGCTGGCGCCTTTGGGAAAACGCGCGCGCGACAGCCCGATCATGCCCTTCAGCACCAGCGTGGCATCGCGGCGCTGCTCGGCGGTGGTCTCGCCCAGGGCGAGCACGCGGGTGATGTCGGTGGTGCCGCCGAGGTACTGTCCGCCCGAGTCGATCAGCAGCAGGCCCTTTGCCTGCAGCGTGCTGTGCGACTGCGGCGTGGCGCGGTAGTGCGGCAATGCGCCGTTGGCCTGGTAGCCGGCGATGGTGGCGAAGCTCTCGCCGACCCAGCCGGGTTGGGCCGAGCGTTCCTCGTGCAGCAGCGTGTCCACGTCCAGCTCGGTCAGCGTCATGCCGGCGGCGAGCCGCTGTTCCAGCCGGCGGAAACCGCGCACCAGCGCCGCGCCGTCGCGGCGCATCACGTCGCGGACATGGTCGAGTTCGGCGGCGCTCTTGACCGCCTTGAACGCCGTGCTGGGGTTGGGCGCCTCGATGCGTGTGACCTCCGGCGCGATTGCCGCGGCGATCGAGCTGACCACGCGGCCGCTGTCCAGCAGCAGGCGGTCGTCCGCGCCCAGCTCCGGCAACGCCGAGGTGATCGAAGCGTAATCGGCGATGCCGATGCCGTCGGCGGCCAGTGCCGCGACCAGCGCATCATCGAGTTTGGCGCGGCCGACGAACAAGGTGGCGCCGGCGTTGGCCTGTACCAGCAGGTGGGCGAGGAACACCGGGTTGCACTCGACATCGCTGCCGCGCAGGTTGGTCAGCCAGGCGATGTCGTCGAGGCTTGACACCAGGTGATGGCTGGCGCCGAGCTTGCGCATCGCCTTGCGCAGGCGCGCGAACTTTTCCGCGCGGGGGATGCAGGCCCAGGCCAGCGCGTGCTCGACCACCGGCGACGCCGGCAGGGCGGGGCGATCCGTCCAGATCTCGCCCGGCAGGTCCAGGTCGGTGCGCACGGTGGCGCCGGTCTCCGCCAGCCGGTGTTCGATCTGGTGCCGGGTGGCGACAGCCACGCTGTCCCCGGCCACCGCCAGCACGTCGCCGTCATGCAGTTGCTGCTGCAGCCATTCCAGATGCTCGGGCGTGTGCGGTACGCGCAGCTTCATCAGCGCGACGCCGCTGCCGGCCAGCTGCTGCTCGGCCTGCGCGAAATAGCGCGAGTCGGTCCACAGCCCGGCCTGCTCGCGACCGACAATGAGCGTGCCGGCCGATCCGTCGAACCCGGACAGCCATGTCCGTGCCGACCAGTGCGCCGGCAGGTACTCGGACAGATGCGGATCGGCACTGGGAACGAGCACGGCAGCGACGCCGTGCTGCTGCATGGCCGCGCGCAAGGCGGCGAGACGGGCGGGGACGGGATTGTTCATCCTGTCATGCTAGCAGGCGCCATCTGCCGTTTTCATGCACGCGCTGCCCCGGAAATGAACCGATGGGGTCGATTTTTCGCACGCCATCTCGCCGTCGGACGGTTCTGCAGCTAAAATGCCAATTTCCCGCACGGCTGCTTTCCATGACCCCCCTGATTTTCGTCACCGGCGGTGTGGTGTCCTCGCTTGGCAAGGGCATCGCGGCGGCGTCGCTCGCCTCCATCCTCGAAGCGCGCGGCCTCTCGGTCACCATGATGAAGCTCGATCCCTACATCAATGTGGACCCGGGCACGATGAGTCCGTTCCAGCACGGCGAGGTCTACGTGACCGACGACGGCGCCGAGACCGACCTCGATCTTGGCCACTACGAGCGCTTCGTGCGCACCCGCCTGTCCGGCAAGAACTCGATCACCACCGGCAAGATCTACGAGGCGGTGATCCGCAAGGAGCGTCGCGGCGATTACCTCGGCGCCACCGTGCAGGTGATCCCGCACATCACCGACGAGATCAAGCACTGCATCCACGAGGCCACCCGCGGCTTCGACGTGGCGCTGGTGGAGATCGGCGGTACCGTGGGCGACATCGAGTCGCTGCCGTTCCTGGAGGCGATCCGGCAGTTGCGCATCGAGCACGGTCCGGAGAAGGTGGTGTTCATGCACCTGACCCTGGTGCCGTACATCAAGGCCGCCGGCGAGATCAAGACCAAGCCGACCCAGCACTCGGTGAAGGAGCTGCGCTCGATCGGCATCCAGCCGGACATCCTGCTGTGCCGCTGCGAGGAGCCGCTGCCCGAGGCCGAACGGCGCAAGATCGCGCTGTTCACCAACGTGCCCGAATCCGCCGTGATCAGCGCGGCCGACGTCGACGTGATCTACAAGCAGCCGCTGTGGCTGCACCAGCAGGGCCTGGACGACATCGTGGTGAAGAAGCTCGGCCTGGCCGCCAAGCCGGCCGACCTGTCCGAGTGGCAGCGCACGGTGGACGCGGTGGAGCACCCGAAGGACGAGGTCACCGTCGCCATCGTGGGCAAGTATGTCGAGCACAAGGACGCCTACAAGTCGCTCGGCGAGGCGCTGCGCCACGGCGGCATCAAGCAGCAGACACGGGTCAACCTGGACTGGATCGACTCCGAGCAGGTCGAGGCCGAAGGCGCCGCCAAGGTGCTGGGCAAGGCCGACGCCATCCTGGTGCCCGGCGGCTTCGGCAAGCGCGGCTTCGAGGGCAAGGTGCTGGCGGCGAAGTACGCCCGCGAGCACGGCGTGCCCTATTTCGGCATCTGCTACGGCATGCATGCGGCGGTGGTGGATTTCGCCCGCCACGTGGCTGGCCTGACCGACGCCGATTCCAGCGAGAACGACCGCAACACGCCGAACCCGGTGATCGCGTTGATCACCGAGTGGACCACCGCGACCGGTGAAGTCGAGCAGCGCAACGACCGCTCCGACCTGGGCGGCACCATGCGCCTGGGTTCGCAGGAATGCCGGCTCAAGGCCGGCACGCTGGCGCGCGCGATGTACGGGCAGGACGTCATGCGCGAGCGCCATCGCCATCGCTACGAGTTCAACAACCGCTATCGGCAGACGTTCGAGGACCTGGGCCTGGTGATCTCCGGCAAGTCGATGGACGACCTGCTGGTGGAGATCGTCGAACTCCCGCAACAGCAGCATCCGTGGTTCCTCGGCTGCCAGGCGCACCCGGAGTTCACCTCGACCCCGCGCGACGGCCACCCGTTGTTCAGCGGCTTCGTGCGCGCGGCACGCGAGTACAAGGCCGTGCGCGTCGGCGAGAAGCTGGCGCCGGTGCAGGCGACGGCATGACGCGGCAACGCGACACCCTCGTGGCTGTCATTCCCGCGAATGCGGGCATGATGGAATCAAGAACGCTTTGAACGGGAAAGAGTCATGAAGCTTTGCGGATTCGAGGTCGGCCTCGACCAACCCCTGTTCATGATCGCCGGCCCCTGCGTGGTGGAATCCGAGCAGCTGCAGCTGGACACCGCCGGCATGCTGAAGGAAATCACCGCGCGGCTGAGCATCCCCTTCATCTTCAAATCCAGCTTCGACAAGGCCAACCGCTCCTCCGGCGAGAGCTTCCGTGGGCCCGGCCTGGAAGAGGGCCTGCGCATCCTGGGCGAAGTGAAGCGCCAGATCGGCGTGCCGGTGCTCACCGACGTGCACGAGTACACGCCGATGGACGAGGTGGCATCGGTGGTCGACGTGCTGCAGACGCCGGCCTTCCTGTGCCGGCAGACCGACTTCATCCAGAAAGTGGCGCGTGCCGGCAAGCCGGTAAACATCAAGAAGGGCCAGTTCCTGGCGCCGTGGGACATGAAGCACGTGGTGGCCAAGGCCAGGGCCGTCGGCAACGACCACATCATGGTCTGCGAACGCGGTGCCAGCTTCGGCTACAACAACCTCGTCTCGGACATGCGCTCGCTCAGCGTGATGCGCGAGACCGGTTGCCCGGTGGTGTTCGACGCGACGCATTCGGTGCAGTTGCCGGGCGGGCAGGGTGCCAGCTCCGGCGGCCAGCGCGAATTCGTGCCGGTGCTGGCGCGCGCGGCGGTGGCGGTCGGCGTGGCCGGCCTGTTCGCCGAGACCCATCCCGATCCGAGCAAGGCGCTGTCCGACGGCCCGAATGCGTGGCCGCTGGGCAAGATGGAGGCGTTGCTGGAAACCCTGCTGGAACTGGACGCCGTGACCAAGCGCCACCGCTTCCTCGAACAGGACGTGTGACCACGCCTGCAGGAGCCCGCTCGCGGGCGATGCTGTTGGGTCGGGATGACCGGACGTTCGTCTGCTGAGAGCGGGGATTCGGGATCTGTAAAAGCATCGCCCGCGAGCGGGCCCCTACGACAACACTTCACTGACGGATAACCATGACCACTCTGATCACCCGCATCCACGCCCGTGAAATCCTCGACTCGCGCGGCAACCCCACGCTGGAAGCCGAAGTCACCCTGGCCGGCGGCGGCTTCGGCCGCGCCGCGGTGCCGAGCGGCGCCTCCACCGGTTCGCGCGAGGCGGTCGAGCTGCGCGACGGCGACAAGTCGCGCTACGGCGGCAAGGGCGTGAAGAACGCGGTAGCCAACGTCAATGGCACCATCGCCGATGCGCTGAAGGGTTTCGATGCGGCCGATCAGAAGGGCCTCGACGCCAAGCTCGTTGCGCTGGACGGCACGCCGAACAAGGGCCGGCTGGGTGCGAATGCGCTGCTCGGCGTGTCGATGGCGGCGGCGCACGCGGTGGCAGCTTCGCGCGGCGAGCCGCTGTGGCAGTACCTGTCGCACGGCAAGCCCGGCGCGTTGCCGGTGCCGATGATGAACATCATCAACGGCGGCGCGCACGCCGACAACAACGTCGACGTGCAGGAGTTCATGATCCTGCCGGTCGGCATGCCGAGCTTCGCCGAGGCGCTGCGCGCCGGCGCGGAGATCTTCCATGCGTTGAAGAGCGTGCTGCACGGCCGTGGCCTCGCCACTTCGGTGGGCGACGAGGGCGGCTTTGCGCCGAACCTGCGCTCCAACGTCGAGGCGATCGACACCATCCTCGAAGCGATCAACAAGACCGGCTACAAGGTCGGCAGCGAGATCCTGCTCGGCCTCGACGCGGCCAGCTCGGAGTTCTACAAGAACGGCAAGTACGACCTCGCCGGCGAAGGCAAGCAGTACAGCTCGGCCGAGTTCGTCGACCTGCTCGCCGGCTGGGCGAAGCAGTATCCGATCGTCACCATCGAGGACGGCATGGCCGAAGGCGACTGGGACGGCTGGAAGCTGCTCACCGACGCGATCGGCGAGCGCGTGCAGGTGGTCGGCGACGACCTGTTCGTGACCAACCCGGCGATCTTCCGCGAGGGCATCGAGAAGAACATCGCCAACGCGATCCTCATCAAGGTGAACCAGATCGGCACGCTGTCCGAGACGCTGGAGGCGATTGCCATGGCCGACGCGGCGAAGTACGCGGCGGTGATCTCGCACCGCTCCGGCGAGACCGAGGACACCACCATCGCCGACATCGCGGTGGCCACCACGGCGACCCAGATCAAGACCGGCTCGCTGTGCCGCAGCGACCGCGTGGCGAAGTACAACCAGTTGCTGCGCATCGAGGAGGCGCTGGGCTCGGCTGCGCGCTACGCCGGTCGCGAGGCGTTCCCCAACCTCGGCCGTTTGCCGGGCTGAGCGGGACACGCCGCCATGCTGCGTTGGATCGCCCTGCTGTTGTTGCTGCTGTTGGTCGGCTTGCAGCTGAAGCTGTGGTTCGGCAGCGGCAGCATGCAGGAGGTGGACAGTTTGCGCATCGCGGTGAACAAGCAGACCGGCGACAACGCGCGCCTGCAGAAGCGCAACCAGGCGCTGGCCGCCGACGTGCACGACCTCAAGCATGGCGACCAGGCGGTCGAGGCGCGCGCGCGTACCGAGTTGGGGTTGATCAAGCCCGGCGAGGTGTTCTACCAGGTGGTCGAGCCCGCGCGCGCGGGCAGCTCGCCGGCCACGGCCGCATCCGCTGCGCGCGGCTCGCCATGACCGGCACCACGTTGTGGTGCGTGGTGCCGGCGGCCGGGCGGGGCGTGCGGGCCGGCGGCGACTTGCCCAAGCAATACCAGTTGCTGGCTGGCCGGACACTGATCGAACACACGCTGGCGCGCCTCGCCGCGCATCCGCGGATCGGCGGCCTGCTGGTGACGCTCGCGGTCGATGACCGGCACTGGCCGGGCCTGCGCGACGTGTGCGGCAAGCCGGTGCTGACCGCTGTCGGCGGCGCGCAGCGCAGTGAATCGGTGCTGGCCGGGCTCGACGCGCTGCCTGCGGGTGTCGGCGATGCGGAGTTCGTGCTGGTACACGATGCGGCGCGTCCCTGCGTGCGGCTGGATGACATCGGCCAGCTGATCGAGCGGGGCGGGCGAGGCGACGGCGGCCTGCTCGGTGCGCCGCTGCGCGATACGCTCAAGCACGCCGACGTGAACGGATGCGTCGCGCGCACCGAACCGCGTGAGTCGCGCTGGCGCGCGTTCACGCCGCAGATGTTCCGGCGTGGCCCGTTGACGGCGGCGCTGCGCGATGCGCATCAGCGTGGCGTGGACGTCAGCGACGAGGCGATGGCGATGGAGCTGGCCGGGTTCTCGCCGTTGCTGGTCGAAGGCGCCGAGGACAACATCAAGGTGACCACGGCAGCGGATTTCGCGCTGGCGCAGTTCCTGCTCGCAAGGACAAGTTCATGAGGATAGGCAGCGGTTTCGACGTGCACGCGTTCGGCGAGGGTGACCACCTCGTGCTCGGTGGCGTGCGCGTGCCGCACGATCGCGGCGTGGTGGCGCACTCCGACGGCGATGTGGTGATCCACGCGCTGTGCGACGCCATCTTCGGCGCGCTGGCACTGGGCGACATCGGCCGTCATTTCCCGCCCACCGACGCACGCTGGCGCGGCGCCGACAGCCGCCAGTTCCTGCGCCATGCGGCAATGCTGATGGCGCAGCATGGCTACGCCTTGGGCAACGCCGATGTCACCGTGATCGGTGAGGCACCGAAGGTCGGTCCGCATGCGCAGGCGATGCGCGAAATTCTCGCTGCCGACCTGGCCTGCGACATCGGTTGCGTCAGCATCAAGGCCACCACCACCGAAAGGCTCGGTTTCTGCGGCCGCGGCGAGGGCATCGCCGCGCAGGCGTGCGTGCTGCTGGAGCGCGCATGACCGAGATCGAGGCCCGCAGCGTCGCCAACCGGCTGCACGATCGGCTCGACACCATCGTCGAGCTGCTGCATCGTCACGAAGGCGACGGCCGCCTGCCCGCGGACGTGCTGGCGGACCTGCGCCAGCAACTGGACGAGCTGCACCCGGCCGACATCGCCTTCGTCCTCGAATCGCTGCCGCTGGACGAGCGCCTGGCGGTCTGGCAACTGGTCAAGGCCGACCGCGACGGCGAGATCCTGCTGGAAGTGTCCGATGCGGTGCGGGAATCGCTGATCGCGGACATGGATCGCCACGAGATCCTCGCCGCCGCCGAAACGCTGGACGCCGACGAACTGGCCGACCTGGTCGAAGACCTGCCCACGGCGGTGCTGCCGGAGCTGATGGCCAGCCTCGACTCGCAGCAACGCGAGCAGGTGCAGTCGGCGCTGTCCTACGAGGAGGACCAGCTCGGCGCGCTGATGGACTTCGAGATGGTCACGATCCGCGAGGACGTGAGTCTCGAAGTGGTGCTGCGTTACCTGCGCCGCTGGGAAGAACTGCCGCCACAGACCGACAAGCTGTTCGTCATCAACCAGGACAACCTGCTGACTGGCGTCCTGCCGCTGCACTGGCTGCTGGTCAATTCCCCCGAGCGCATGGTCAGCGAGGTGATGGCGCCGGACGTCAACACCTTCCACCCCACCGACGACGCCTACGACGTGGCGCAAGCGTTCGAGCGCTACGACCTGGTGACCGCGCCGGTAGTGGACGAGCGCGGCCACCTGATCGGCCGCATCACCATCGACGCCATGGTGGACGTGATCCGCGAGGAGAGCGAAAGCGAGGCGCTGGGCCGGGTCGGCCTGCGTGAGGAGGAGGACATCTTCGCCTCGGTCTGGGCCAGCCTGCGCAACCGCTGGCTGTGGCTGGCGATCAACCTGATGACGGCCTTCATCGCCTCGCGCGTGATCAGCTTGTTCGAGGGCTCGATCGAGCGCCTGGTGGCGCTGGCCGCATTGATGCCGATCGTGGCCGGCATCGGCGGCAACTCCGGCAACCAGACCATCACCATGATCGTGCGCGCGCTGGCGCTGAACCAGATCAGCGCCGACAGCGCGCGGCGCCTGTGGCGCAAGGAGATGGCCGTGGCGCTGCTGAACGGGCTGGTGTGGGGTGGCGTCATCGGCATCGTGGCGTGGCTGCTTTACGACAGTGCCTCGCTGGGCCTGGTGATGACCGCGGCGATGACGCTGAACCTGTTGCTGGCGGCCTTCGCCGGCGTCGGCATCCCGATCTGCATGACCCGCTTCGGCCGCGACCCGGCGCTGGGCTCCAGCGTGCTGATCACCGCCATGACCGACAGCGGCGGCTTTTTCATTTTTCTCGGACTGGCGACGGTGTTCCTGATGTAATCGTCACCCTTCCGGCCCGGTTTCAGGTTGTCGAACCCGAGCGTGGCAGGACGTCATTCCCGCGAGGCGCCATGCAACGGCCGAAGGGCCGGTCAAGCGGGAATCCAGCCTGCTCTTCAGTCACCCGTCAGATCGAATTCGCCCAAAGAAGCCGTTTCTCCATGCAAGAACTGCCCCATGCTTTCGGCGAACCGCCACTGACTGCCCGGCTGCGCGCCAGTCCCGAGGACTTCCTGGTCGAGGAGATCCTCGGCTACGACGCCGAGGGTGCCGGCGAGCACCTGCTGCTGTGGGTGGAGAAGCGCGGCGCCAACACCGACTGGGTCGCGCGCGAGCTGGCGAAGTTCGCCGGCGTGCCGCAGGTCGCGGTCGGTTATGCGGGCCTCAAGGATCGCCATGCCGTGACCCGGCAGACCTTCTCGGTGCAACTGGCCGGCCGGCCCGATCCGGACTGGTCCACGTTCCCGCACCCGGAGGTGAAAGTGCTGGCGGCGACGCGGCATTCGCGCAAGCTCAAGCGTGGCGCCCTGCGCGGCAACCGCTTCGTGCTGGTGTTGCGCGAGGTGAGCGGCGATCGCGCGCGGGCGGAGTCGGTGCTGCGGCAGATCGCTGCGCGCGGCGTGCCGAACTATTACGGCGAGCAGCGCTTCGGCCGCGAAGGCGGCAACGTGGCACAGGCGCGCGCGATGTTCGGTGGGCGCCGGGTGGATCGCGACAAGCGTTCGATTTTGCTGTCCGCGGCGCGTTCGCACATCTTCAATGCCGTACTGGCGGCGCGGGTCGAGCACGATGCGTGGGACCGGCCGCTGGAAGGGGAAATCTGGTCGCTGGCCGGTTCGCGCTCGTGGTTCGGGCCGGAACCGTTCAACGACGAATTGGCCGCGCGATTGGCGCGCGCCGACATCCATCCGTCAGGTCCGCTGTGGGGGCAGGGCGAGCCGCCGAGCCAGGGCGAAGCAGGAGCGCTGGAGCGCGAAGTCGCTGCGGCGAATGACGACCTGGCCAGCGGCCTGGCCGCCGCGCGCATGGATCAGGAGCGCCGCCCGCTGCGGCTGATTCCGCACAATCTCCACTGGCGCTGGCTTGGCGAGGACGCGCTGGAACTGTCGTTCGAGCTGCCCGCTGGCGCGTACGCCACGGTGGTGGTGCGCGAGCTTAAAGGCGAGGAGTGAGTGGAGATGAGTGAAGAGTGAGAGAAAGAGAAAGCACCAGCGCACCCGTTCCCTCTCTCAGTTCTCACTCCTCTCCACTCACTTCTGCTCTTTCAGCAAGACGATCACCGCCCCGGTGCCACCCTGCGCCGGGCGCGCGGAGGCAAACGCGATCACGTCGTCGCGCCGGCGCAGCATGCGATCGGTGAGCGCCTTCAGCACCGGACCGGCAGCCTTCGAACGCAGCCCCTTGCCGTGGATGATGCGCACGCAACGCACGCCGGCTTGCCGCGCTTCGGCCAGGAACGCGACGATGCTGGCCTGGGCCGCGGCGGCGTTCATCTGATGCAGGTCCAGGTCGTCGCCCACGCTGAACTGGCCGCGCTTGAGTTGCCGCAGCAACCTGGGCGGATAGCCGTCGCGCAGGTAGCCGAGTTCCTCGCCGACTTCGAGCGTGGCCGGGTCGAAATCCATGTCCAGCAACTCGCTGGCCACGGCAGCTTCGTCGGCCTCGAACATGCGCGGGTGTGGCGCGGGTTTCGCGGTCGCCGGCGGCGGGGAAACCGGCGCGAGTCGCTGCACCTCGCCGATCGCCTCGCGGAACAGGCGGCGATCGTCGTCGGTGATCCGGGGCGGGTTGGGTCGCTTCATCTGCGCATCCTAGCCAGAAGCGGCGGCACGATGCGTTGAATCCCGGTGAAACTTGGGGGCGCGCTACGGTAGACTTGCAACCATCACGAAACCGCCGCGCTTGATCTTCCTGCGCCGGCAGGCAGTTTTCGACGGAGCATCATGCGAGTTCTGGTCAGCAACGACGATGGCGTGGATGCGCCGGGCATCCGCGTGTTGGCCGAGCGCCTGCAGGCGGTGGGAGAGGTCACCGTGGTGGCACCGGATCGCGATCGCTCGGGGGCGAGCAATTCGCTGACGCTGGACGCGCCGATCCGCGTACTGTCGATGGGCCAGGGCTACTACCGTGTGGCGGGGACGCCCACCGACTGCGTGCACCTGGCGCTGTCCGGCCTGCTCGACGAAGAACCCGACATGGTGGTATCCGGCATCAACAACTCGGCCAACCTGGGCGACGACGTGATCTATTCCGGCACGGTCTCGGCGGCGATGGAAGGGCGCTTTCTCGGTCTGCCGGCGATCGCCGTCTCGCTGGTCAGCGAAGACCACCAGGGCGTGCACTACGACGCCGCGGCGCAGGCGGTGCTGCTGCTGATGCAACGTCTGCTGGTCGATCCGCTGCCCGCAGACACCATCCTCAACGTCAACGTGCCGGACCGGCCCTGGGCGGAGATCGCCGGCTTCGAGGTCACCCGGCTGGGTCGGCGCCACCGTGCCGCGCCGTGCATCGCGCAGACTGATCCGCGCGGGCGACCGATGTGGTGGATCGGACCGGCCGGCGAGGTGGACGACGCCGGCCCCGGCACCGATTTCAACGCGGTACGTCGCGGCTTCGTCTCGGTCACGCCGATCCACGTCGACCTGACCCGTTTCCAGGCGCTGGACAAGGTCAGCAGCTGGATGAAGACGCTGAGCGACGGCATGGCCGGCCGCCGCAGCAAGGGCGAGGCGGCCTGACCGATGATCACCTATCCGTTGCCTGCAGCCCAGCTCAAGGGCGAGGGAGTGACCTCGCAGCGCGCCCGCAACCGGCTGGCCGCCTCCCTGCAGGATGCAGGCATCCGCGACCCGCGCGTGATCGAGGTGATCCGCACGGTGCCGCGCCATCATTTCATCGACCAGGCACTGCAACTGCACGCCTACGAGAACGATGCGCTGCCGATCGGCCACGGCCAGACCATCTCCCAGCCGTGGGTGGTGGCGCGCATGACGGAAGCGTTGCTGGAGCACTTCGAGGGGCAGAAGGAGATGCCGCGCAGGGTGCTGGAGATCGGCACCGGGTCGGGTTACCAGGCAGCGGTGCTGTCGTCCCTGGTCGGCGAGGTGTATACGGTCGAGCGCATCGAGGCGCTGCTGCGCCAGGCGCGGCGCCGCTTCCGCCAGCTCGGCCTGACCAACCTGCGCTCGCGCTACGACGACGGCAAGCTGGGCTGGCCGGACGAGGCACCGTTCGACGCGATCATCCTCACCGCCGCAGGCGACACCATCCCGACCCGCATCCTCGAACAGCTCAATCCCGCCGGCGTGCTGGTGGCGCCGGTGGGATCGCCGAGCCGGCAGAATCTGATCCGCATGCGCGGCGACGGCAAGGGCGATTTCGCGCTGGAGGAACTCGGCCCGGTGAGTTTCGTGCCGCTGCTGGGCGGCATCGGCTGATGCGCCTGTTCGAGCCGCTCTACGCCCGCGCACTGGTCTGGGCTCGCGCACCGCGCGCGCTGCACTACCTGTGTGCGTTGAGCTTCTTCGAGGCGTTCATCTTCCCGATCATGCCGGAGGTGATGCTTGCGCCGATGATGCTGGCCAAGCGACTCAAGGCGTTCTTCTACGCCAACATGTCGCTGCTGTTTTCCCTGCTCGGCTCGGTGGTCGGCTATGCGCTGGGCCACTGGGCCTACGAGTCGGTGAAGCCGCTGCTCAGCATGCACATGCAGGAGGTCATCACCGCCTGGGTGAACAATCTGCGCGTGGACATGAACGAGCATTGGTTGACCATGCTGGGCGCATTGATGCTGGCGGCGCTGCAGCCGGTGATCCCCATGAAGTTCGTCACCTGGGCGGCCGGCATCGTGGGCGTGCCGGTCCTGCCGTTCCTGGCTTGCATGGCGGTCGGCCGCGGCAAGCGCGTGTGGCTGCTGGCGCTGTTGATCCGCCTGTTCGGCGAGCGCGCCGAGCGCATGTTGCACAAGAACATCGAGTGGATCGGCCGGGGCGCGCTGGTATTGCTCGTCGTGCTGCTGGCGTGGTGGCTGTGGCCGCGCTGACTGGCAGCGCGGTGCGCATGAAAATGGCGGCGCGCCTCGGTATGCTGGACCGCATGGATCATTCAGTTCGCTTTCCCTGCCTGGTTGTCGCGGCGGCGTTGCTGGCCGGCTGCGGCACCATGCGCAGTTCGGTGGTGATCGAGCCCGCCGCGGGCAGCTACCCGTCGCCTGCCGCCGCGCCGTCCTCCCGCGTGGCGCGCACGCCGATTCCGGGTGGCAGCTACGTGGTGGCAAAAGGGGACACGCTCTATTCCATCGCCTTCCGCAACGGCGTGGATTTTCGCGACCTCGCCCAGTGGAATGCCATCGCGGCGCCCTACACGATCTGGCCGGGGCAGCGCTTGACGCTGTCGCCGTCGGCGGTGACGAAACCGGCCGTGGCGCGCACGCCGGGTACGGTCGCCGGTTCCCCTCGGGCGCCGGGCACGTCGGCCGCGGCTTCCGTGTTCGAACCGGTCACCGAGGCCGTGCCAGCCACGGCGGCGACGGCCGGAGCGCGGCCCGCCATTCCTTCCGCTACACCGGCGGCGCATGCGCCGCCGGCGGTGGATGCCGTGCCGGTGGCCGGGGTTTCCGTCACGCCGCCGGCGAAAGTGCCACCCGTGGCCAAGCCCGTGGTCGCCGGCCCGGCGCGTGATGTCGGTGGGGTGAGCTGGCGCTGGCCCGTCGAAGGCGGGTCGGTGGTCGGGCGCTTCAACGGCAGCGATGCCATTCCCGGCATCGAGATCGCGGGCAATTCGGGTGACCCGGTGCGGGCTGCCGCCGATGGCGTGGTGGTCTACAGCGGCAACGGCCTGGTCGGCTATGGCGAATTGGTCATCATCAAGCACAACGACAGTTTCCTGTCGGCCTACGGGCACAACCGCTGGCGCCTGGTGAAGGAAGGCCAGCGGGTGACGGCCGGGCAGCAGATCGCCGAGATGGGTTCAACCGGCGCGACCCGCAACGAGCTCGAGTTCCAGATCCGCAAGAACGGCAATCCGGTGGACCCGCTCAGCTACCTGCCGCCACGCTGATCGCGGCGGCACGGAAGGTGCCCGATCAGGCGGGAGGCAGGATGAAGCCGGCCACGACCTGGCGATCCTCGCCGGCCAGCAGGTTGTAGGTACGCGCGGCGGCCGCGTTGTCCATCACCTCGATGCCGATGCCCTTGCGCAGGAAGCCGGCCATGAACGCCGCGGCCGGGAACACCTGACGCTCGCCGGTGCCCAGGATCACCACCTCGGGCTTCAATGCCAGCAGCACGGGGACGTCGTCGACGCCGAGGCTGCCTGCGGCCGTGACCGGCCATGCTTCGGTGATGCCGGCGGGGGTGAGCAGGAAGCTGTGTTCGACGACCCGGTCGAGCAGGGTGACACTGCGTGCGTCAACCCGACGCACCAGCAGATAGCCATCGGCTTGTTCCAGTGACAGGTCCATCAGCGCGGCAGGGCGATGCCCGGTTCGTCGGCGTTGCGGCGGAACAGCACCACGACATGGCCGATCTGGTGGACCGTCTCCGCGCCGGTGCCGCTGGCGAGCACGTCGATCTGCGCCTGCCGCTCCTGCTTGTCGCCGCCGGAGAGCTTCACCTTCACCAGTTCGTGGATGTCCAGCGCCTGTCCCAGCTCCTTCACGACAGCTTCGGTGGCGCCCTTGTTGCCCAGCAACACGACGGGTTTCACGTCGTGGGCGAGGCCGCGCAGGTAGCGGATCTGCGAGGGTGTAAGCGGCATGGGGCAGGCCAGGTTCACGATCAAGGGACTGCACAGGGTATCATGCAACGGCCTCCTCCCGATCAGATATTCCCTCAAGACATGGCCCGCAGCAAAAGCAGCGCAGTCTGGCTGCGTGAACATTTCAACGACGAATACGTCAAGAAGGCACAGGCCGAAGGGCTGCGTTCGCGTGCCGTCTACAAGCTGGAGGAGCTGATCGAGCGCGACAAGCTGCTCAAGCCGGGCATCAACGTGGTGGATCTCGGCGCGGCGCCGGGCAGCTGGTCGCAATTGGTGCGCAACCGGCTGGGCGACAGCGGCAAGGTGTTCGCGCTGGACATCCTGCCGATGCAGAGCATCGCCGGGGTGGATTTCCTGCAGGGCGACTTCCGCGAGGAGTCGGTGCTGCGCCAGCTGGAGGCCCGCCTGAAGGGGCACCGGCTGGATCTTGTACTGTGCGATATAGCCCCCAACATGAGTGGAGTGGCGCTTGCCGACCAGATTCGCGCGATGGCACTGGCGGAGTTGGCGCTGGATTTCAGCAGGCAGTGGCTCAAGCCGGGCGGCTCGTTCCTGATCAAGTTGTTCCAGGGAGTCGGTTTTGACGATTATCTGCGTTGCTTGCGCGCAGACTTCAGTCGCGTGACGATGCGTAAACCCAAGGCCTCGCGCGCGCGTTCGCGTGAGGTGTATGCACTGGCGACCGGGCGCAAACCTGCCGCGGTGCCACTGGCGAGTACTGTTCATGAATGAAACGGCGAAAAACGTGTTGCTCTGGGTGATCATCGCGGTGGTCTTGTTCACCGTGTTTGAAAGCTTCAACCCCCGCAGCAGCCGTTCATCCGACCTGGCCTACAGCGCGTTCGTGCAGAACGTGAGCAGCGGCAACGTCTCCAGCGCCACGATCAGCGCCGACCAGCCCGCCACGATCAGCGGCAAGCTGAAGGATGGCAGTGCCTTCCGCACTGTCGCGCCGATGCTGGGCTTCTCTACCAATGCAGTGGTCAAGCAGATGCAGGACCAGGGCGTGGAAGTGCGCCAGGACCCCTCCGAGGGCTTCTCGCTGATCGGCCTGCTGATCAGCTGGCTGCCGGTGCTGCTGATCGTCGGTGTGTTCATCTGGTTCATGCGCCAGATGCAGTCCGGCGGCGGTGGGCGCGGCGCGATGAGCTTCGGCCGTTCGCGCGCGAAGCTGCAGGGCGAGGACCAGGTCAAGGTCAACTTCGGCGACGTCGCCGGCTGTGACGAGGCGAAGGAGGAGGTCGGCGAGCTGGTCGAGTTCCTGCGCGACCCCGGCCGGTTCCAGAAACTCGGCGGCAAGATCCCCCGCGGCGTGCTGATGGTGGGCCCGCCCGGCACCGGCAAGACCTTGCTGGCCAAGGCGATCGCCGGCGAGGCCAAGGTGCCGTTCTTCTCGATCTCCGGTTCCGACTTCGTGGAGATGTTCGTCGGCGTGGGCGCCAGTCGCGTGCGCGACATGTTCGAGCAGGCCAAGAAGCACGCGCCGTGCATCATCTTCATCGACGAGATCGACGCGGTCGGCCGGCATCGTGGTGCCGGGCTGGGCGGCGGTCATGACGAGCGCGAGCAGACCCTGAACCAGTTGCTGGTCGAGATGGACGGCTTCGAGGGCACCGAGGGCGTCATCGTGATCGCCGCCACCAACCGCCCCGACGTGCTCGATCCGGCCTTGCTGCGGCCGGGCCGCTTCGATCGCCAGGTGGTGGTCGGACTGCCGGACGTGCGTGGGCGAGAGCAGATCCTCAAGGTACACATGCGCAAGGTGCCGATCGCCAGCGACGTCAACGCGATGACGATCGCCCGCGGCACGCCGGGCTTCTCCGGCGCGGACCTGGCCAACCTGGTGAACGAGGCGGCGTTGTTCGCCGCGCGCGAGAACGCGCGCGAAGTGCGCATGAGCCATCTCGACAAGGCACGCGACAAGATCCTGATGGGCAGCGAGCGGCGCTCGATGGCGATGAGCGAAGACGAGAAGAAGCTCACCGCCTACCACGAGGCAGGCCATGCCATCGTGGGTCGCCTGGTGCCGGAACATGACCCGGTCTACAAGGTCACCATCATCCCGCGCGGGCGCGCGCTGGGTGTGACCATGTACCTGCCCGAGGGCGACAAGTACAGCATCAACCGGGTGGCGATCGAATCGCAGTTGTGCTCGTTGTATGGCGGGCGCGTGGCTGAAGAGTTGATTTTCGGCAATGACAAGGTCACCACCGGCGCTTCCAACGACATCGAGCGCGCCACCAAGATGGCCCGCAACATGGCGACCAAGTGGGGCCTGTCCGACGAACTCGGCCCGATCACCTATGGCGAGGACGAGGACGAGGTCTTCCTGGGCCGCTCGGTGACCCAGCACAAGAGCATCTCCAACGAGACGGCAAGCAAGATCGACGAAGTCGTGCGTGGCATCCTCGATCGCGCATATGCGCGCAGCAAGGAGCTGCTCACGGCGAACCTCGACAAGCTGCACACCATGGCTGAGCTGCTGTTGCAGTACGAGACCATCGACGCCCACCAGATCGACGACATCATGGCCGGGCGCCAGCCCGGCCCGCCGGCGGACTGGAGCAAGAACGCCCCGGGTGGCTCGACGCCGCCGCCACCGCCGCCGAAAAGCGACGCGGGAGCGCCGGTGGGCAAGGTTGGTGATCCGGCCGCGCAGAATCGCGCGTCGCTGGGCGAGTGATGCGATCCCGCGGGCACGGTGCGAACGCCTGCCTGCGGTCTCCTGCAATCACCGCCTTGACTGGCGGTGTCCCCGAGTCGGAGATGAAGAAATTTTGCGAAAAGGGTTGACGCATGCGCGCGGAGTCTGAATAATTCCGCCTCTTGCTTCGGCGCTTCGATGCACCGGCATCGAAGCACGGCATGACAAGTTTTTCAGTGCGCCCGTAGCTCAGTTGGATAGAGTACCTGGCTACGAACTAGGTGGTCGGGAGTTCGAATCTCTCCGGGCGCACCATTTTTATTCGGTGGAGCGGGGTGCTTGCACCCCGTTTCGTTTTCATCGCGACGAGAGCTTCGCGGCGACGGAAACGACAGTTTCATGTGGATGGTGCGGCTTGTACGGATTGACTGGGCCAAGCGTCACCCGTAACATTTCAAGGCTTCGATGGTGCTTGTGTCGAGGGCTCGAAACCGGGGTATAGCTCAGTCTGGTAGAGCGTTGCGTTTGGGACGCAAAAGTCGGGGGTTCGAATCCCTCTACCCCGACCAGCAACATGTTCTACTGGTGATGACTGCGCTTGTAGCTCAACCGGATAGAGCATCGGCCTTCTAAGCCGAGGGTTGCAGGTTCGAATCCTGTCGGGCGCACCAGTATCAAACGATGGTGGATGTAGCTCAGCTGGTTAGAGTCCCGGATTGTGATTCCGGTTGTCGTGGGTTCGAATCCCATCATCCACCCCAGTTCCACCCCGGTTTTCCGGGTTGACCCAGTCTCTGGGCCGTTAGCTCAGTTGGTAGAGCAGTTGACTCTTAATCAATTGGTCGAAGGTTCGAATCCTTCACGGCCCACCACTAACGACAGGCGCTCGGCAAAACCGGGCGCCTGTCTGCTTTTGGGCGGTTGCGGTCGTCAACGGGGCTGCTTGTGCTGCAAGGCCGCGCAACCGTAAAATGATCCGCTTTCGTACCAGGGAATCCTCGACTCGGGCAAGCCTGCCGCAGGGTTCCCGTGGCGGTGTTCGGCAACGGCTGGTGGTCGTCCGGGCCGTCCGGCACGCACGGTCCATGGCGGCAGCATCGCGAAAGTGGCGGAATTGGTAGACGCACTGGATTTAGGTTCCAGCGGGTAACCCCCGTGGGGGTTCGAGTCCCCCCTTTCGCACCATGGTCGGTCGTTTTTGCAGGCGGGGAATCCCGCCATGGCGCCTGTGACAGGGTCACAACACTTAAGAGTAGTACCAGGAGACGTCATGCAGGTTTCGGTTGAGAATGTCGGTTCGCTGGAGCGCAAGCTCACGGTGAAGTTTCCCGCGGAGCGGTTCGAGACGCAGGTCAGCGCGCGGATCGCGGAGATGGGGCGCACCGTTCGCCTGAAGGGATTCCGGCCGGGCAAGGTACCGGTGACGGTGATCAAGCAGCGCTTCGGGGAGCAGGTGCGGGGCGAAGTGCTTTCCGACCTGATCGGCAGCACGCTGCGCGAGGCGGTGGAGCAGGAGAAGCTGCAGCCCATCGCGAATCCGGCGATCAACACCACCGGCCGTCCCGAGAACGGGGAGATCGCGTACACGGCGACCTTCGAGATCATGCCCGAGTTTCCCGAAGTCGACGTCTCCGCGCTGGAAGTGCATCGCGCCGCGGCCGAAGTCACCGACGCCGATATCGACCGCATGCTGGAAACCCTGCGCCTGCAGCGGCGCAGTTTCGAGGAGGTCGAGCGTGCCTCGGCCGCCGGCGATTTCATGATGTTCGAGTATGCCGCCACGGCCGACGACTACCGTTTCCCGGCCGAAGGCCAGGAGCGCGCCGGCAGCGTGCTGGGTTCGGGCACCTTGTTCGCGGCGCTGGACGAGGCCCTGACCGGGCACGTGGCCGGCGACCAGTTCGAGGCGGCGATCGAGTTCCCGGCGGATTTTCGCAACGAGCAACTGGCCGGCAAGAGCGCCAAGGTGAGTTTCCACGTCATCAAGGTGCAGGAGCCGAAGCTGCCGGAGGTCGACGGGGAGTTCGCCAAGCTGTTCGGCATCGAGGATGGCAGCCTGGAGACCTTCCGCAAGGAGGTTCGCGCCAACCTGGAACGCGAACTCAAGGCCGCGCTGATGGCGCGCCTGAAGTCGGAAGTGGCCAGCAAGCTGGCCGATGCGCACGGCGATCTGGACGTGCCCAAGATGATGGTGCAGACGGAGGCACGCACCCTGGCGGCGGGCAACATGCCCGAAGGCCAGCAGCCGCCGCAGCAGCTGATCGACGCCGCCTTGCCGATTGCCCGCAAGCGGGTGATCGCCGGCCTGCTGATGGGCGAGATCGCGCGCAAGCAGGCGCTCAAGATCGACCGCAAGCGGGTCGCCGAGCAGCTGGCCGCGATTGCCTCGACCTACGAAGAGCCTGAGAAGGTCATTGAACTCTACAACGGCGACCCCCAGTTGATGTCGGGGCTGCAGAATCGCGTGATGGAAGATCAGGTGGCAGAGTGGGTTGCCGAGCACGCCAGGACCACTGTGCAGGAAATGAGCTTCGATGACGTGATGCGCCCAGCCAACGCCTGACAACTGCCAGGCCCGTCCACTCCCAAGCCGCGAGCATGACCATGGATCCCATCAAGAATCTCAACCTGGTACCGATGGTCGTCGAGCAGACGGCTCGCGGCGAGCGCTCCTACGACATCTACTCGCGTCTGTTGAAGGAGCGGGTGATTTTCCTGGTGGGCGAGGTCAACGACCAGGTGGCCAACCTGATCGTGGCGCAGATGCTGTTCCTGGAGTCGGAGAACCCGGACAAGGACATCAACTTCTACATCAACAGCCCCGGCGGAGCGGTTACTGCCGGGCTGGCGATCTACGACACGATGCAGTTCATCAAGCCGGCGGTGAGCACCATGTGCATCGGCCAAGCCTGCAGCATGGGCTCGTTCCTGCTGATGGCGGGCGCCAAGGGCAAGCGTTTCGCCTTGCCGAACTCCCGCATCATGATCCACCAGCCGTCCGGCGGCGCCCAGGGTCAGGCTACCGACATCGAGATCCAGGCGCGCGAGATCCTGTATATCCGCGAGCGGTTGAACAACCTCTACGTGGAGCATACCGGCCAGCCGCTGCAGAAGATCGAGGCGGACATGGAACGCGACCGCTTCATGAACGCGCAGGATGCCAAGACCTACGGCCTGATCGACGAAGTGCTCGACAAGCGCGCCGTGGATTCCGTGAAATCCGCCTGATTCGACGACTTTACCCGGTGTCCCGTCATGGGCTCTGCGTCTGCAGGCAGACGCGGAGGCCTGTGGTATTCTCGCGGCGCACACGGATTTACCAGCAGGATCGAGAGTTATGAGTGACGACCGGCAGGGGCGTTCCAGCGACAGCGGCAAGATTCTCTATTGCTCGTTCTGTGGCAAGAGCCAGCATGAAGTACGCAAGCTGATCGCGGGTCCGTCCGTGTTCATCTGCGACGAGTGCGTGGAGCTGTGCAACGACATCATCCGTGAGGAGCTGGAAGAGAAGGCCGCCGCCGGCCATACCCAGCTGCCCAAGCCGCGCGAGATCCGCGAGTCGCTGGATCAGTACGTGGTGGGGCAGGCGCGCGCCAAGAAGGCGCTGGCGGTCGCCGTGTACAACCACTACAAGCGGATGGAGTCGCGCCAGAAGAGCGACGACATCGAGCTGGGCAAATCCAACATCCTGCTGATCGGCCCGACCGGCTCGGGCAAGACGCTGCTGGCCGAAACGCTGGCGCGCCTGCTCAACGTGCCGTTCACGATCGCCGACGCCACCACGCTGACCGAAGCGGGCTACGTGGGCGAGGATGTCGAGAACATCATCCAGAAGCTGCTGCAGAAGTGCGACTACGACGTCGAGAAGGCGCAGTCGGGCATCGTCTACATCGACGAGATCGACAAGATCTCGCGCAAGAGCGAGAACCCGTCGATCACCCGCGACGTCTCCGGCGAAGGCGTGCAGCAGGCGCTGCTGAAGCTGATCGAGGGCACCCTGGCCTCGGTGCCGCCGCAGGGCGGGCGCAAGCATCCGCAGCAGGAGTTCCTGCAAGTCGACACCAAGAACATCCTGTTCATCTGCGGCGGCGCGTTCGCCGGCCTGGAAAAGGTCATCCAGCAGCGCTCCGAGAGTACCGGTATCGGCTTCGGTGCCGAGGTGCGCAGCAAGGAGCGCACGCAGAACCTGGGCAAGGTGCTGGCCGACGTGGAGCCGGCCGACCTGGTGCGCTTCGGCCTGATCCCCGAGTTCGTCGGGCGCCTGCCGGTCGTCGCCACCCTGGACGAGCTGGACCAGGCCGCGCTGGTGAAGATCCTCACCGAACCGAAGAACGCCGTCACCAAACAGTTCAAGAAGCTGTTCGAGATGGAGGACGTCGAGCTGGAGTTCCGTCCCGAGGCGCTGGAGGCGATCGCGCAGAAGGCGCTCAAGCGCAAGACCGGCGCCCGCGGCCTGCGCACGATCCTGGAGCAGGTGCTGCTGGACACGATGTACGAGCTGCCGTCGCTGGAGCACGTCAGCAAGGTCGTTGTCGACGATGCGGTGATCGAGGGGCAGGCCGAGCCCTATCTGATCTACCGCGGCAACCTGCAGCAACGCGTGGCGGGCGACGGCGGCGACGCCGCGGCCTGATCGACTCCGCTGTGCCCGTTGCGCGGCCCCGGTGGTTTCACCGGGGCCGCGTCGTTTTGCGGCCATCGCAAGCCTTGCGCTGGCACGGGATCGCCTCCACTTGACGTGCTGAAGGGCCCGGTGCAGTGTCGGGACGAAACCCCATTTGAATTCGAGGAATCGCTTTTCCATGGCCAAGCAAGCCCCCGCCCCCGTCGCGCTGGACACCCTGCCGGTACTGCCCCTGCGCGACGTGGTGGTCTATCCGCACATGGTGATCCCGCTGTTCGTCGGCCGCGACAAGTCGATGCGGGCGCTGGAGCGCGCGATGGAAGGCGAACGGCAGATCCTGCTGGTGGCGCAGACCAGCCCGGACATCGACGACCCCGAGGTGGCCGACCTGCATCAGGTCGGCACGCTGGCCGGCGTGCTGCAGCTGCTGAAACTTCCGGACGGCACGGTCAAGGTGCTGGTGGAAGGGCAGTCGCGCGTCGCGATCGAGGATTTCAAGGAAGTCGACGGCATGCTGACTGCGCGTTCGCGCGTCATCGAGCCGGCGTACAACGCGAAGGAACGCGAGCTCGACGTCGTTTCTCGCACGCTGATCTCGCTGTTCGAGCAACTGGTCAAGCAGAGCCGCAAGCTGCCGCCGGAAGTGCTGGCCAGCCTGTCCGGCATCGACGACCCCTCGCGCGTGGCCGATTCCATCGCCGCGCATCTTTCCGTGCGCATGGCCGACAAGCAGAAGGTGCTGGAGACGGCCGACGTGGGCAAGCGGCTGGAACTGCTGATCGGGCTGGTCGATGGCGAGATGGACCTGCAACAGGTCGAAAAGCGCATCCGCGGCCGGGTCAAGTCGCAGATGGAAAAGAGTCAGCGCGAGTACTACCTCAACGAACAGATGAAGGCGATCCAGAAGGAGCTGGGCGACGGCGAGGACGGTCCCAACGAGGTCGAGGAACTGCAGAAGAAGATCGAAGCTGCCGGCATGCCCAAGCCGGTGCTTGCCAAGGCACGGCAGGAATTCGGCAAGCTGCGCCAGATGTCGCCGATGTCGGCCGAGGCCACCGTCGTGCGCAACTACCTGGACTGGCTGGTCGGCGTGCCGTGGAAGAAGCGCAGCAAGGTGCGCAAGGACCTGCAGATGGCGCAGGAAGTGCTCGACGCTGATCATTTCGGCCTGGAGAAGGTGAAGGAGCGCATCCTCGAATATCTCGCCGTGCAGCAGCGCGTGTCGGTGATGAAGGGGCCGATCCTGTGCCTGGTCGGCCCGCCCGGCGTGGGCAAGACCTCGCTGGGCCAGTCGATTGCCAAGGCGACCAACCGCAAGTTCGTTCGCATGAGCCTGGGTGGCGTGCGCGACGAGGCCGAGATTCGCGGCCACCGACGCACCTACATCGGCTCCATGCCCGGGCGCATCGTGCAGAACATCAACAAGGCCGGCGCACGGAATCCGCTGTTCGTGCTGGACGAGATCGACAAGATGTCGATGGACTTCCGCGGCGATCCCTCGTCGGCGCTGCTGGAAGTGCTCGATCCGGAGCAGAACCACGCATTCAACGACCACTATCTGGAGGTCGACCTGGATCTGTCCGAGGTGATGTGGATTGCCACCGCCAATTCGCTGAACATCCCCGGCCCGCTGCTCGACCGCATGGAGGTCATCCGCATCCCGGGTTACACCGAAGACGAGAAGCTCGGTATCGCGCGCAAGTATCTGTTGCCGAAACAGCTCAAGGCGAACGGCCTCAAGCCGGAGGAACTCGACGTCGCCGAAGAGGCGTTGCGCGACATCGTGCGCTACTACACGCGCGAATCCGGCGTGCGCAATCTGGAGCGCGAGATTTCCAAGATCTGCCGCAAGGTGGTCAAGGAGTTGACTCTCGGCCAGGTGAAGAAGGCCAAGGCCAAGACCGGGACGCCCCGGGCGAAAGCGGCTGCAGGCAAGTCGAAGGTCGCGGCAGGCCGCGTCAAGGTGGACGCGGCGAACCTGGGCGACTACCTCGGCGTGCGTCGTTTCGACTTCGGCCGCAAGGAGCAGCAGAACGAAGTGGGCCTGGTCACTGGCTTGGCGTGGACCCAGGTCGGCGGCGAGTTGCTCAGCATCGAGGGCTCGGTGGTGCCGGGCAAGGGGCGTCTTGTGCACACCGGCCAGTTGGGCGACGTGATGAAGGAGTCGATCCAGGCTGCGCTCTCGGTGGTGCGCGCGCGCGCCGACCGGCTTGGCATCGATCCGGAGTTCCACCAGAAGCTCGACGTGCACATCCACGTTCCCGAGGGTGCCACCCCCAAGGACGGTCCCAGCGCCGGCATCGCCATGTGCACCGCGCTGGTGTCGGTGCTGACCAAGGTGCCGGTGCGTTCGGAAGTGGCCATGACCGGCGAGATCACCCTGCGTGGTCGCGTGCTGCCCATCGGCGGTCTCAAGGAAAAGCTGCTGGCGGCGCATCGCGGCGGCATCACCACGGTAATCATTCCCGAGGACAACAAGAAGGATCTGGTGGACATGCCGGCGAACATCACCGAATCGCTGGAGATCCACCCGGTGCGCTGGATCGATGAGGTGCTCGACATCGCACTGGAGCATCCGGTGCAGCCCAAGCCGGCGAGCGAGACGCCGCCGGCAGCCGTCGCCGGGGAGTCGGCGGAAGGACACTCACTGACGCATTGATCGCGCGATCGCGGGCGCGCGGGCCGGAGGCACCCGCGCGATAGGCTCGTGATGCAGCCGTGTCGACGTTGATCGGCGAAGTTCCGGGCTGTGTCGGGAGCCGGCTTGCGCATGCGCTTTTTGACCATGCCGAACCGGCGGAAACGTTGCTGTGCCTTGTGTTGCGGATAGCGGCGGGGCACTGGTATAAAGGCGATGCCGCAGCCCCCGCGCTTGCTGACGACGAGGCGATGCGGAGTTGCGCCACGGCTCTGGCACCAGCCAACCATCCATGCCCGCGTCATCCGTCCCGCGACGGATCGCGCGGGCGAAATCCGAACGAGGGAGTTTTCAATGAACAAAACCGATCTGATCAATGCCATTGCCGAGAAGGCCGAGCTGACCAAGGCAGACGCTGGTCGTGCGCTGGAGGCCTACCTGGAAGCCATCCAGAAGTCGTTGAAGAAGGGTGAGGATGTCTCGGTGGTGGGCTTTGGCACGTTCACCGTGCGCAAGCGTGCCGCGCGCACCGGGCGCAACCCGCGGACCAACGAAACGATCAAGATCAAGGCGTCGAAAGTGCCCGCGTTCAAGGCTGGCAAGACCCTGAAGGATGCCCTAAACTAAGCGGCTTGCGCTTGGTTTCGGGGTGCTTAGCTCAGCGGTAGAGCGTCGCCCTTACAAGGCGGTGGTCGTAGGTTCGATCCCTACAGCACCCACCAGATTGTGCGGAGTGGTAGTTCAGTTGGTTAGAATGCTGGCCTGTCACGCCGGAGGTCGCGGGTTCGAGTCCCGTCCACTCCGCCACGTTTAGCAAGGGCGCCCGTGGGGCGCCTTTGTCGTTTGAGACCTGCGTGTTCCGGCGATGCCATGGCGCCCCGGCATGCAGCGATGAGGCATCCGGTGCCTCGTGTGGATCATGCGCTTCGCGCGCTTCCAAATCACGTTGCGGGAAGATTTCTATGCTGCAGGCAATGCGTAACAAGATGCACGGATGGCCGTCCATCATCGTTCTCGGCCTCGCCGTGCTGGCGATGTCGCTGTTTGGCATGGAGAGCTATTTCACCTCGCAGAACGACACATTCGTGGCCAAGGTGGGCAAGCAGGAAATCAGCCAGAACGCATTCCAGAACCGCATGAACCAGTTGCGGCAGCAAGTCAGCGAGCAGCAGGGCGAGCAGTTCGACCCGACCGTGTTCGAGAAGACGGAAACCAAGCTGCGTGTGCTGGACGCGATGATCGACGAGCAGCTCTTGCTGCAGGCCAATGCCGACTGGGGCATGCGCGTCTCCGATCAGGCGCTGCGCGACGCCATCGCGGGTATCCCGGCGTTCCAGGTCAACGGCAAGTTCGACCCGACCAGCTACCGGGCTTACCTCACCAGCAGCGGCAAGACTTCGGCCATGTTCGAGGACGAGATCCGCTCCTCGCTGGCCACGCAACTGCTGCCGCAGGCAATCAGCGACAGCGCCATCATCAGCCACGAGCGCGTCGACAACTATCTCGGCCTGGCCACTCAGCGGCGCGACCTGCGTTACTTCGTGCTGCAGAAGCCGGAGCCCGCCGAGAAAGAGGTGACCGACGCGCAAATCGAATCCTGGTACAAGGCGCACCAGGCCGATTACATGAATCCCGAGCGGGTTTCGGTGAAGTACGTCGAGGTGGACAGCGCCAAGCTCAAGCCGAAAGCGGCCCCCAGCGACGAGGAACTCAAGGCGCGCTACGAAGAGGAAAAGCAGCGCTTCGTGCAGCCCGAGCAGCGGCTGGTTTCGCACATCCTCGTCAACGTGCCCCCCAACGCCACGCCCGAACAGCAGAAGGCTGCGCTGGCCACCGCGGACAAGATCGCGGCCGAAGCCACGCCGGCGAATTTTGCCCAGCTGGCCGAAAAGGATTCACAGGATCTGGGTTCGCGGCGCCAGGGCGGCGACCTCGGCTGGCTCGAGAAGGGCGTGACCAACGCCGCCTTCGATTCGGCGATGTTTGCGCTGCAGAAGGGGCAGATCTCCAAGCCGGTGCTGTCCTCCGACGGCTACCACATCATCTGGCTGCGCGACGTGCGCAGTGGCGAGTCCAAGCCGTTTGCCGAAGTGCGCGACCAGTTGCTGCAGGAGGCGACCACCGCCGAGCGCGATCGCGAGTACAACGAACTGGCCGGCAAGATGGCGGACCAGACCTACTCGAACCCGGGCTCGCTCGAGCCCGCGGCCGCCGCGCTTGATCTGCCGATCCAGACCCTGCCGCTGTTTTCGCGCACCGACGGCAAGGGCCTGGCGGCCAACCCAAAGGTGGTCGCCGCCGCATTCAGCGACGACGTGCTGGTCCAGGGCAACAATTCGAGTCTGATCGATCTGGGCAACAACCACTCCATCGTGATCCACGTTGACAAGCACGTGCCGGCTGCGGTCAAGCCGTTGGCCGAGGTTCGCGCCAAGGTGCAGCAGAGCATCCTGGAGGAGCGCATCACGGCGGCGGCCCGCAAGCAGGCCGATGACGTGCTGGCGCGCCTGCGCAAGGGCGAGGACATGGAAGCGGTGGCCAAGTCGCTCGGCGCCAGGATCGTCAGCGTGGCCGAAGCCGTGCGCGGCCAGTCGCTGCAGGTGCCGGCGCCGGTGCTGAAGGAGGCCTACCTGTTGCCACATCCGTCGGCGCCCGACAAGCCCAGCTTCGCCGAAGTGAACATGGGTGATGGTGGCTTCGCGCTGGTGGCCGTGGACAAGGTGCAGCCCGGCGATCTCTCCAGGATCACGCCGGAAGAGCGCGACATGCTGCATCGCCAGATGGCCCAGGCTTATGCCGGCGAGGCGACGCGCGAGCTGCTCCAGACGCTGCGCGCCAAGACCAAGATCAAGATCAACAAGAACCTGCTGTAGCCGGGTTCGCTCGGCTGGCGCCGGTGCGCATGGCTCGTGCCGTGCGCACCGGCGAAGGCTGACCCCGAGAGCACGATGTCGCCACGGAGCAGGTCAGTGGCGGCGCAAGCCTTCAGTCGACGTCGCCCAGCTTCAGCACCTGTCCCGGCTGGATCGCCTGGCCCTGGGCCAGGTCGTTCAGTTGCTGCAGATGCGCGACGCTGGTCGAATACTCGCGCGCAATCTGCCACAGGCTTTCACCGGGGCTGACCACGTGCGTGTCAGGACCGCGGGACGATTCGTCGTCTGCTGCGGTGGTGGTGGAGGCCGCGGCGGCATCGAGCATGGCGAGCTCGAACCGACCGGCGTGACCGGCCGGCAGCATGAGATGCGAAACCGTTCGCCCATCCAGCTTGTTGCCGCGGAATGCCGCATTGAGATGACGCAGGGCCGATTCCGGCATGCCGGCCATTTCGGCGGCGTGCGCCACCGTGACGGGATGCGTCACCGGTGCCTGCACCAGGTGCTCGGACTCCGGCAGGCTGGGCAGGCTGACCTGGAAGCGCGACGGCTCGCGTATCACGCATGCGATCGCCAGCAACTGGGTCAGGTGCTCGCGAGTGACGCGGCGTACCGGCAGGTCGGGGATCGCCGGCTTGTCCGCCGGCATGCCGTGGCGGCTGATCAACCCGCGTATCTTGAACTCGCCGGCGTTGTATGCATAGTCGGCCACGCGCCAGTCGTGGAAGCGGTCGTGGTATTGCCGCAGCAACTTCATCACGGCGTGCGCTGCGGCCGGTATGTCCAGCCGGCCGTCGTAATGGCGATCCACGCGCAGGCCCATCGAGCGGGCGGTCACCGGCATGATCTGCCACATGCCGGCAGCATGGTGCCTGCGTCCCTGCACCGGGCGGTAACGGCTCTCCACCCACGGCAGCAGTGCGAACTCGCCGGGCACGTCGTATTGCTCGGCGACCTGCTGGACATAGGCCAGGCGCGGCATCGCCTCGCGCAAGGTGTCCTCGAACCGCGCCGGGCTGCGCGTGTAGCGCCCGGCCCACGCCAGCACCGCGGGGTCGGCATTGCAATCCGGCATGACAAAACTGCTGCGCAGTCGATCCCACAGGTCGGCCGCCGGTACAGGTGCCGCAGTCGCGACACTGGCGGCAACCGCCGGTGGCGTGCTGGCGGGGGCGACGACGGCGACAGGTGCGCGTGCCGGTTGCGAAGGCATGTTGCTGCAGGCGGCCAGCGCTGTCGACAGCGCCAGCGGCAGCAGCAGGTGTCGGGGCGTCCGGTTCATGCGCGAAAGACGTCCTTGGCCGCCCTCAGTGCGGCGAAGCGGGACACGCGGTTGCCGTCGACGCCGCGTGCAGCGCACCAGTCGATCACGGCGTCGGCGTCGACCCGGAGGAATGGATTGGTTGCCAGCTCCGTGGCCAGCGTGACGGGCAGGCTGGCCTGGCCGTCGGCACGCAATTGCGCCACTTCGTGCCGCCGTTCCCGCAGCGCGGAGTTGCCCGGCTCAACCGTGTCGGCGAAGAGGCCGTTGCCATGGGTGTACTCGTGCCCGGCGCAAACCTGGGTCGAACCGGGCAGCGCCGCCAGACGGTCCAGCGAGGCGAGCATCTGGGTCGGCGTGCCCTCGAACAGGCGCCCGCAGCCGAGACTGAACAAGGTGTCGCCACACAGCAGCAGGCCGGCGCCGACGTAGCCGACGTGGGTGAGGGTGTGTCCCGGAATCGACAGCACCTC
Source organism: Rhodanobacter sp. UC4452_H20 (assembly GCF_052978205.1). The sequence continues at coordinate 809,110 of NZ_CM129662.1, forward strand.
GAAAACCAGGTCGGGCGCAGAGAACTCCACGGTGTCGCCATCGCCGACGGCGTGCGTCAGGCCTTCGATGCGCGAATCACGCGGTCCGTATACCGGCACGTCATGGCGTTGCCGCAGTGCAGCCGCCCCGCCGATGTGGTCGTTGTGATGATGCGTCAGCAACACGCCACGCAGGCGCCACCGGTGCTGCGCCAAGGCCTGCTCGACGACCGCCGCATCGCCCGGATCGACGACCACGGCCTGGCCTTCATCGTCATGAAGCAGCCAGATGTAGTTGTCGGTGAGGGCCGGTAGAGGGAGAAGGTGCAAGGCGGTTCCGGATGGTCGGGCGACACCGACGGCGCGTCGATGCCGATGCGTCACCGGCAGACGCGGCCGCCCGGCCGCATGGGAGCGCCCGACTATAAAGGGGCATCGGCAGCTTCTCGTTAGCATGGTGTTAAGAGGTGGGTCGGTCATTCAGATCCGTGCGCCAGGTCAGGCGACTGCGATCGGTTGCCGCTGCAGCTAAACTGGAGGTTCGCGCCAGCCCCTGGACCCCCGCTGCATGCACCCACAGGACGACATCTACGCCAGTGCACCGCTGCGCCGGTTGCGCGATGCCCAGGCGCGGGTGTTGGCGCCGGAGTTGCAGCGTTGTTTCGGCACGCACGCGTTGTTGCTCGGCGTCGCCGCGGACGAGGCGCCGCCGGCGCTGCCGATGCTGGGGAGTTGGGTTCGTCTTTATCTCGACGGCGGTCGCTATGGCGGCGATCTGCGTGCCGCCGTGGATCAGCCGCTGCCGTTCGTGGCCGACGCGTTCGATCTGGTCCTGCTGCGTCACGCCCTGGAGGTATCGCCGGTGTCATCGGCGCTGCTGGAAGACGTGCTGCGCGTGCTGGCGCCGGGCGGGGTGCTGGCGTTGACCGGTGTGCATCCGGTCAGCGGGTGGTCGCCGTGGTTGCGCTGGCATGCGCGGGGCCGGACGCTCAAGCTGCAGCTTCCGCTGCAGCTGGAACGCGTGCTGCGCCATGCAGGCATGGAGATCGAACTGGCCCGCCGCGTCGGACGCGGTTGGCCGGGGCTGCCGGCGACTTCGACGACAATGGACAGCGTGCTGGGTGGCGGCTATGTGTTGCTCGCGCGCAAGCAGCGGCGACTGGCCACACCGCTGCGCATCAAGCCCGTGAAACTGCCGGTGCCGGCAGCGGGCAGGCTGTCGCCGGGGACACGGCCCAACCCGGCCCTGCAGGCAACAAGGGATACCTGAACACCCATGAGTGAAGTGGAAGCATTTACCGACGGCGCCTGCCTCGGCAATCCCGGACCGGGCGGCTGGGCCGCCTTGCTGCGGGCCCCTGGCGGCGAGCGGATGCTGGCCGGCCGGGAGCCCGCCACCACCAACAACCGCATGGAGCTGATGGCGGCGATCGGCGCGCTGGAGGCGCTCAAGCGCCCCTGCGTGGTCACGCTCACTACCGATTCGCGCTACGTCATGCAGGGCATCGAGCAGTGGTTGCCGAAGTGGCGCGCCAACGGCTGGCGCACGGCCGACCGCAAGCCGGTCAAGAACCAGGATCTGTGGCAGCGCCTGTCCGATGCGGTGGGTACGCACCAGGTTCGCTGGCAGTGGGTGCGCGGCCACAACGGCCACGCGGAAAACGAGCGTGTCGACCGCGCCGCGCGCGAGCAGGCCGAGTCGATCAGGAGCGGGGCATGAGGCAGATCGTCCTGGATACCGAAACGACCGGCCTGGAAGTACGCCAGGGCCATCGCCTGGTGGAAATCGCCTGCGTCGAGATGGTCGAACGCAGGCTCACCGGTCGCTACTACCAGACGTATCTGAACCCCGATCGTGCGATCGACGAAGGCGCCCGCCAGGTCACCGGCATCGAGGACGAGTTCCTGCTCGACAAGCCGCGCTTTGCCGATGTCGCCGACGAGTTCCTCGCCTTCATCGCCGGCGCCGAACTGATCATCCACAACGCGGCGTTCGATGTGGGCTTTCTCGACGCCGAACTGGCGCGCCTCGGTGCCGCCAGCGGCTGCATCGCCGATCGGTGCAGCGTGCTGGACACGCTGGCGATGGCGCGCGAGCGCTATCCCGGCCAGCGCAACAGCCTGGATGCCTTGTGCAAGCGGCTGGGCGTGGACAACTCGCGTCGCGACCTGCACGGTGGCCTGATCGACGCGCAGCTGCTGGCCGACGTCTATCTGGCCATGACCTCGGGTCAGGTCGGGCTGGATCTGGAGTTCGATGCAGCGACCCCGCAACACGCGGTGGTACTGCCGCCGGCAACCCTGCAGGTGCGTCCACGTGTACTGTGCGCGTCGGCAAGCGAGTTGCTGGAGCATGAGCGACGGCTCGATGCGCTGGACAAGAGCGCGGGCGGACAGAGCGTGTGGCGCCGGTTGGGTTGAGCCGCGCGGCGCGATGTTTCAGCTGCAGCGCACGAGGACGACGGTGATGTTGTCGTCGCCACCGCCGTCGAGCGCGTCCAACAGCAATTGGTCGGCGCATTCCTGCGCGGCGAGGTCGTTGCGCGCGACAGTACGGGCGATCGCTGCATCGTCGACGCACTCGGTCAAGCCGTCGCTGCACAGCAGGAAGCTCATGCCGGGTTCCAGCGTGCCGCGGGCCATGCCGATGCGCAGTTGCTCGGTGGCGGTGACGCCGAGTGCCTGGGTGAGCAGGTTGCGCTGCGGGTGCTGCGCCGCCTGGGCCGGGTCGAGCTGGCCGGCTTCCACCAGTGCCTGGACCAGCGAATGGTCGTGGCTGACGCGGCGCAGGGTGTGTTGCCACAGGTAGATGCGGCTGTCTCCGACCCAGGCCACTTCATACGCGTCGCCGACGATCCGCAGTGCTGCGATCGTGGTGCCCATCGGCAACAGGTCGAAGCTGGGCCGGGCGTGCGCCAGCAATCGCTCGCCCGCACCATTGACGGCCTCGATCAGGCCCGACCCGGCGCCGACCAGCTCGACCATCGCATCGCGCACCAGTGCCGACGCTACCTCGCCATGCTGGTGGCCGCCCATGCCGTCGGCGACCAGGAACAGGCCGAGCGAGACATCGGCGTGGTAGGTGTCCTCGTTGCGCGTGCGGCGCAGGCCGACATGGGTTCCGTGTCCGAGCTCGATCATGGGGCTAGTGTCAGGGCAAGCTGTGCAGCATGCCGCAAGCCACGGTTGTTGTCACGGTTCCCTTGCTCGCGTATGATTCGCGGCTCGCATGCGCCCATGCACCCGACCGGAGAGGTGGCAGAGTGGTCGAATGTACCTGACTCGAAATCAGGCGTACGTGCAAGCGTACCGTGGGTTCGAATCCCACCCTCTCCGCCAGATACGCAAAACGCCCCGAAAGGGGCGTTTTGCGTATTGCACGATCCGCCCGGTTCGACGGATTCGTCCGGAACGAATACGGACAGCCGCAGGCTGGCCCCGGAGCGCGTGGCGCGGAAGGGTCTGGCCCGGACGGGACGAATAATCCCCTTGCCGAAAGGGCGTTTTGCAAGTCACGCACGTGAAAAAGGGGGCCGGTCGAGACCGGCCCCCTTGCAAACAACGCGGCATGTTTGCCGCACCGGACGCGCTGGCCTCAGCCAGCCTTCTTCTTTGCCAACCGCAACCAGGTATCGACCACGGTGTCCGGGTTCAGCGAGACCGATTCGATGCCTTGTTCCATCAGCCACTCCGCGAGGTCGGGGTGGTCGCTGGGGCCCTGGCCGCAGATGCCGATGTACTTGCCCTTGGCGCGGGCGGTCTTGATCGCCATGGCCAGCAGCTTCTTCACCGCCGGGTCGCGCTCGTCGAACAGGCCGGCGACGATGCTGGAGTCGCGGTCCAGGCCCAGGGTGAGCTGGGTGAGGTCGTTCGAGCCGATCGAGAAGCCGTCGAAGATGTCGAGGAACTCGTCGGCGAGCAGGGCGTTCGACGGGACCTCGCACATCATGATGACCTTGAGCTCGTGCTCGCCCTGCTTGAGGCCGTTCTTCGCCAGCACCTCGATCACCTTGCGGCCTTCGCCGAGCGTGCGCACGAACGGGATCATCACCCACACGTTGGAGAGACCCATCACCTCGCGCACGCGCTTCACTGCCTTGCATTCCAGCGCGAACGCCTCGGCGAAGCTGGGGTCGACGTAGCGGCTGGCGCCGCGGAAACCGATCATCGGGTTCTCTTCGTGCGGCTCGTAGCGCGAGCCGCCGAGCAGGCCGGCGTACTCGTTCGACTTGAAGTCGGACAGGCGCACGATCACCGGCTTCGGGTAGACCGAGGCGGCGATGGTGGCGATGCCTTCGGCGAGGCGATCGACGTAGAACTCGACCGGGCCGGCATAGCCGGCGATGCGCTCGTCTATCTTTGCCTTGGTTTCGGCGTCCTGCTTGGCGTATTCCAGCAGCGCCTTGGGATGCACGCCGATGTGGCTGGCGATGATCATCTCCAGCCGGGCCAGGCCGATGCCGGCGTTCGGCAGCTGGCCGAAGTCGAAGGCACGCTCCGGGTTGGCCACGTTCATCATGATCTTCAACGGCGCCTCGGGCATGTCGCCGAGATCCGCGGTGATCCGCTCGTACTTCAGGATGCCTTCGTAGATCGTGCCGGTGTCGCCTTCGGCGCAGGACACGGTGACGTCAGCGCCATCCGGAATCAGCTCCAGCGCATTGCCGGTGCCGACCACCGCCGGCACGCCCAGCTCGCGCGCGATGATCGCCGCGTGGCAGGTGCGACCACCGCGGTTGGTGACGATGGCCGAGGCGCGCTTCATCACCGGCTCCCAGTCGGGGTCGGTCATGTCGGCGATCAGCACGTCGCCGACCTGCACCTTGTTCATGTCGCTCAGGGAGCGGATCACGCGGGCCTTGCCGGCGCCGATCTTCTGGCCGATCGAGCGGCCTTCGGCCAGCACCTTGCCTTTCTCGCTGAGGCTGAAGCGCTCCAGCTGGGTCGCATGCGAGCGCGACTTCACCGTCTCCGGGCGGGCCTGCACGATGTACAGCTTGCCGGTGTGGCCGTCTTTCGCCCACTCGATGTCCATCGGGCGGTCGTAATGTTTCTCGATGATCAGCGCCTGGCGGGCGAGTTCCTGCACGTCGTCGTCGCTGATGCAGAACTTGTGGCGCAGTTCGGCCGGAGTGTCCTCGGTCCTCACGCGCTCGCCCGGCGCGCTGGAATAGACCATGCGCAACTGCTTGGCGCCCAGGTTGCGACGAAGCACGGCCGGCTTGCCTGCGCGCAGGGTCGGCTTGAACACGTAGAACTCATCGGGATTCACCGCGCCCTGCACGACCATCTCGCCCAGACCATAGGAGCCGGTGACGAACACCACGTCGCGGAAGCCCGACTCGGTGTCCAGCGTGAACAGCACGCCGGAGGCGCCCACGTCCGAACGCACCATCAGCTGCACGCCGGCGGAGAGGAACACGTCCTCGTGCTTGTAGCCCTGATGCACGCGGTAGGCGATGGCCCGGTCGTTGTACAGCGAGGCGAAGACCTCCTTCACCTTGTGCAGCACGTCGTCGATGCCGACCACGTTGAGGAAGGTTTCCTGCTGGCCGGCGAACGAGGCGTCGGGCAGGTCCTCGGCGGTAGCAGAGGAACGAACCGCAACCGCGATGTCGTCGGCACCGGCGTCCCTGCACAGCTTGATGTAGGCCGCGCGGATCGCCTGCTCGAGTTCGGCGGGCAGGGCGGTGTCGACGATCCAGCCGCGGATTTCCTTGCCGGCCGCGACCAGGGCATCGACGTTGTCGACGTCGAGCGTGGCCAGTCGATCCTGGATGCGCCGGGCCAGCCCGCTCTTTTCCAGATACTGCTGGAACGCACTGGCGGTGGTGGCAACGCCGCCGGGCACCGAGACACCCAGTTTGGCTAGGTTGCCGATCATTTCGCCCAGCGAAGCATTCTTGCCGCCGACCTTGCCAAGGTCAGTCATGCGCAGTTGATCGAGCCAAAGCACCAGGTCGTTCAAGGGTGTCTCCTCGGGATGGCGGAACGGGGGGCAGGGAACCAGCGGTCGCGGGCGCGCTGCGGGAAACTGGTATTGTCCGCCGCGGATGGTGCGAAGCACAAGAAGACCAGTGCCACGCGATGTCATTCCAACCCGATACCAGTCAACGCGCGTTCAACACGGGACAGCGTTTTGCCCTTGCGCTAAGGTGCGAGCCTGCGCACTCGGCCCGGCGGAAGCTTCACATGCAGCGAACCGTGTTTTTCATTTCCGATTCCACTGGTATTACCGCCGAGACGATCGGCAACAGCATCCTGGCGCAGTTCGAGGGTGTCCGGTTCGACAAGCACCGGTTGCCGTTCACCGACAACCCGCACAAGGCCGAGTTGGCTGCACTGCGGATCAAGACCAACTACGCACAGACCGGGCAGCGTCCGGTGGTGGTCAACACCATGGCCGACCGCAACCTGTGCGACATCGTGGCTTCGAGCGGTGCGCTGATGCTGGACGTGTTCGCGCCGTTCATCGGTCCGCTGGAGGAAGAGCTGCAGACGCGCCGGTCCGGTGCGGTGAATCGCTCGCACGGCATGGTCGATTTCGACAAGTACGAGGCGCGCATCAACGCCACCAACTACGCGTTGTCGCATGACGACGGGATCGACGTGAATTACGCCGATGCCGATCTGATCCTCGTCGGCGTGTCGCGTTCGGGCAAGACGCCCACCTGCCTTTACATGGCCTTGCATTACGGCGTCAGCGCCGCCAACTATCCGTTGACCGACGAGGACCTGGAGAAACTGGAGTTGCCCGCGCGGCTGCGGCCCTACAAGGACCGCCTCTACGGGCTGACCATCGACGCGGTACGCCTGGCGCAGATTCGCGAGCAGCGCCGCTCCGGCAGCCGTTACGCCACGATCGCGCAATGCCGCTGGGAGCTGGAACAGGCCGAACGGCTGATGCGCCAGGCCGGGATACCCAGCCTCAACACCACTCACGTGTCGATCGAGGAGATCGCCAGCAAGATCTTCGACCGCTTCGGCATCGAGCGGACCATGTTCTGATTTTCATCCGGAGTTTGTGCGTTGCCCACGAGTGCCGTACTGGACCATCGAAACAGCCTGCTGCCGGGACGGTTCGAGACCCTGATGGGTCTGTATGCGGAGAACTATCACCGCCTCGCGCGGCTGTTCGCGCCGCACGAGCTTCCCGCCGGCCGCTACGTGTCGAGCGTGGACGACGGCCTGGACGTGCACCTGCAGGTGCAGGAGCACCACCCGTACACCGTCGAGCTGGAGCTCACCTACGGATTCGTCGATGCGCACACCGGCCAGCGCGCGCCCTCGGCGCAGTTGCGCATGTACACCGACGCGCATGTCGCCGAGGCGCTGCACTGCCACCCGGGCCGGCACCTGTGGCAGGTGCTGGGCCCGTTTTCCCCGGTGCACTCGGTGTTCCAGTACCGCCTGCGCATGAACCGATTCCTGGCCCGATGGCTGGAATACCTCGCCGAGCAGGGGCATTCCACCGGCACCCTGGAGCCGCAGCCGGAGTCGCACGAAGGCGGTGGGGAATAGCGGTTCTATTCAAAGCGATCCATGGCTGCGTCCTGATCTTTGCGCCCATGGATGGATGCACAAATCACCACAACAAAAAACCCGCGCCAGGCGGGTTTTCGTTTTGAATGGTGGCGGAGTGGACGGGACTCGAACCCGCGACCTCCGGCGTGACAGGCCAGCATTCTAACCAACTGAACTACCACTCCGCAGTTGCAACAGCTTCCAGCTTGCGCGGCCCAACTTGGCGTCCCCACGGGGATTCGAACCCCGGTCGCCACCGTGAAAGGGTGATGTCCTAGGCCTCTAGACGATGGGGACGTTGATTTTTCGAAAAGTCCGCACATGGATGCGCGGGTTCTCGCAAAGGACTTGCACTGAATCAAAACCTGGTGGAGCCAGGCGGGATCGAACCGCCGACCTCCTGCATGCCATGCAGGCGCTCTCCCAGCTGAGCTATGGCCCCGCCGCTGGAAGCCGAGAAGAATAGGGTGGGGTTGCTTGCCCGTCAAGCTTTTTTTCGACGCCGTTGCGCGTGCGCATCATCACATCGCGCCACGGCTGCGGCGATGCGGACGCGATCTTCGCCGACGCTCCTTTATGCTGCAGCGACGAGGGCAACGGCGAAGGAAGGCGATGCACGAAATCGGGTTCATCCGTGATCTTGCCGTGGTGATGCTGGTGGCCGGCGCCACCACGATCCTGTTTCAGCGCCTGCGTCAGCCGGTGCTGCTGGGCTACATCCTGGCTGGCGTGCTGATCGGTCCGCACACGCCCGGCGTGCTGGTCGGCGACGCGCGCGCCATCGACGACATCTCCAACCTGGGCGTGGTGCTGCTGATGTTCACGCTGGGCCTGGAATTCAGCGTGCGCAAGCTGCGCGACGTGGGTGTCGGCATGTTGCTGGTGGCGGTGGGCGAGGTCGGCCTGATGCTGTGGATCGGCTACGGCATCGGCAGCCTGTTCGGCTGGAAGGGCATGGATGCGCTGTTTCTCGGCGCGATCATTTCGCTGTCCTCGACCATGGTGGCGACGCGCACCCTGTCCGAGCTGGGCCAGCGTCAGCAGCCGTTCGCCCAACTGGTGGTGGGCCTGCTGGTGGCCGAAGACATGCTCGCCATCATCATGCTGACCCTGCTCACCGCGGTGGCCATCGGCGGCTCGGTGCAGGCGGAGGCGGCGTTCACCCTGATCGGACACCTGGGCCTGTTCGTGGTGGTCGGCATGATCCTGGGCCTGCTGCTGCTGCCGCGGCTGGTGGACTACGTGGCCGGCTTCGGTCGCGACGAAACCCTGCTGGTCAGCGTGCTGGGGATCTGTTTCGGCGCCAGCCTGGTCGCGGTGTGGATGGGCTTCAGCGTGGCGTTGGGTGCCTTCCTGGCCGGGGCGGTGGTGGCCGAGTCGCGCAGCGCCGGCCGGGTGGTCCAGCTGGTCGAGCCTTTGCGCGACATGTTCGCCGCGCTGTTCTTCGTGGCGATCGGCCTGAAGATCGACCCGGCGATGCTGTGGCAGTACGCGGTGCCGGCGCTGTTGATCGCGGGGGTGGTCGTCGTCGGCAAGACGCTGGCCTGCAGCCTCGGCGTGCTGGTGGTCGGGCACGAACCGCGCACCGCGCTGCGGGCGGGCCTCGGCATGGCGCAGATCGGCGAGTTCTCGTTCGTGATCGCCACGCTCGGCCTTTCACTGGGCGTGATCAGCGACTTCATCTATCCGGTGGCCGTCGCGGTCTCGGTGGTGTGCATGGCGTTGTCGCCGTACCTGTCGCGCTCGGGCGACCGCGTGGCCAGCGGGTTGCGGCGGGTCACGCCACGTTCCGTGCAATTGCTGGCCACCAGCTACAGCGGCTGGCTGGAACATCTCAAGCCGGTGAACGAGAACGCCACGCTGGCGGCGATCCTGCGGCGCCTGCTGTGGCACATCGCGGTGAACATTCTGCTGGTGGTGACCCTGTTCATGGTCGGAGCCTATGTCAATGCGCATGGCTGGACCTGGTTCTCCACGGTGGGCATCGGGCGCGAGATGCGGCACACGGTGATCTGGGCCTGCGCGTTGTTCCTGTCGCTGCCGATGCTGATCGCGGTGTATCGCAAGGCCGGCGCGCTGGGCATGTTGCTGGCCGAGATCGGCATACGCGAGAGCTTTGCGCGCTCCTACACCCACGCCATCCGCAACGTGCTGGCGCGGGTGATTCCGCTGGCCACGCTGCTGCTGCTGGGCATCCTGCTGAGCGCGCTGGGTTCGGCGATCCTGCCGCCGCGCGGCATCGCCATCTTCCTGCTGGTGGTGGGGGCGGTGCTGTCGGTGGTGCTGTGGCGGGGCCTGGTGCACATGCATGCGCGGTTGCAGGCGGCGTTGAAGGAAACCCTTGACAAGCCGGAGCCGCCGGCGGACGGGGCCGATTGACAACAACGTCCCACGCGGGGGGCGGGTGCGAGGCGGCGGCCGGCATCCGTGCAACGCTGAACCTTTATGCCGTCTGACGGTCACAAGGCGCGATCGTTGCCAAGAACAGGCCGGCACCGCACAATGCGTGGCCTGCCTCCAACGCGGGGTCCGGCCGGCGATGCCGGCATTTCCATTTTCATGAGGGAGTTACAAATGAAGCACTTTCTGCGTCCCACGCTGACGGCAGTGGCAATGGCCGTTGCGCTGGGCATGACGGCGGGCGCATTTGCCCAGGCCGCCAAGACTGGCGCCGCCGCCCCCGTCGACAAGGCCAAGGCCAGCTACGTATTCGGTTATTACAAGATGGGCGAGAGCGTGCCGCCGATCCTGCGCGACGAGATGGACCCCGCCGCCGTGGCGCGTGGTGTGCAGGCCGCGCTGTCGGGCCAGAAGTCGACCGTCAGCGAGGCCGAGGCCAAGCAGGTCTACGAGGCCTTCATGACCAAGGTGCAGGCCAAGTTCGAGGCCGAGCGCGCCCAGGAGGCAGCCAAGAACAAGGCGGAAGGCGACGCCTTCTTCGCCAAGAACAAGACCGCCCCTGGCGTGAAGACCACGGCTTCCGGCCTGCAGTACAAGGTGATCACCGCCGGCACCGGCGCCCGCCCGGGCCCGAACGACACCGTGGAGATCAACTACACCGGCTCGTTCCTGGACGGCCAGGTGTTCGACGCCTCCGCCAAGCATGGTCCGAAGCCGGCCTCGATCCCGGTCGCCAACGTGATCCCGGGCTTCCGCGAAGGCCTGCAGCTGATGCAGGTAGGTGGACACTACAAGTTGTTCATTCCCGCCTCGCTGGCCTATGGTGCCGAGCCGCAGCCGCCGATGCCGCCCAATGCCACGCTGATCTTCGACGTGACCCTGGTCAAGACGGGCCCGACGCCGGCAGCTCCCAGCGGTTCCGACGGGCAGTAACCGACGGTTCGCCGGCAGGTTCGCCGAAGGGGCGCGAAGCAATTCGCGCCCCTTCTTTTTGCGCGGTGTGTCGCTGTCGGACGGCGCGGTTAGAATAGGCGGTTCACTTTCCAGGAAAACCCTCAACGATGATGAAGGTAACGATCTTTGGTACCGGCTACGTCGGACTGGTTACCGGTGCCTGTCTGGCCGAGATGGGCAATCACGTGGTCTGCGTCGATATCGACGCAGGCAAGGTCGAGCGGCTGAAGCGCGGCGAGATCCCGATCTACGAGCCGGGCCTGGAATCGATCGTGCAGAGCAACCATGCCAGTGGCCGGCTCGACTTCACCACCGAGGCGGCGCCGGCGATCGCCCACGGTGAATTGATCTTCATCGCCGTCGGCACGCCGCCGGACGAAGACGGCAGCGCCGACCTGCAGTACGTGCAGAAGGTGGCCAGCACGATCGGCCGTCACCTGCAGCGTTACGCCGTGGTGGTGAACAAGTCGACCGTGCCGGTGGGTACCGCCGATCGCGTGCGCGAAGCCGTCGCGGCCGAGCTGGCGGCGCGCCAGGCCACGGTGGAATTCGACGTGGTCTCGAACCCGGAGTTCCTAAAGGAGGGCGCTGCGGTGGAAGACTGCCTGCGCCCCGACCGCATCGTCGTGGGTTCTTCCAGCACGCGCGCGGTTGCCCTGCTGCGCAAGCTGTACGCGCCGTTCAACCGGAATCACGACCGCATGGTGGTGATGGACGAGCGCTCGGCTGAGCTGACCAAGTACGCCGCCAACGCGATGCTGGCGACCAAGATCAGTTTCATGAACGAGATCGCGAACATCGCCGAGCGGGTGGGCGCCGACGTGGAACTAGTGCGCCAGGGCATCGGCTCGGACCCGCGCATCGGCTACAGCTTCATCTACCCGGGCGCCGGTTACGGCGGCTCGTGCTTTCCCAAGGACGTGCAGGCGCTGGAGCGCACCGCGCACGCGCATGGCTACGAGGCGCGCCTGCTCGGTGCGGTCGAGGCGGTCAACCGGCAGCAGAAGGGCAAGTTGTTCGAGCTGATCTCGCGGCATTTCGACGGCCAGCTGGGCGGCCGCACGATCGCGCTGTGGGGCTTGGCGTTCAAACCGAATACCGACGACATGCGCGAGGCTTCCAGCCGACGCCTGATGGAACAACTGTGGGGCGCCGGCGCGAAGGTGCGCGCGTTCGACCCGGAAGCGCGCGAGGAAGCCCGGCGGCTGTACGGCGAACGTGCCGATCTGGTGCTTTGCGAGCACGCCGCGGCTGCCCTGCAGGGCGCCGACGTGCTGGCGGTGGTCACCGAGTGGAAGGCCTTCCGCAGCCCCGATTTTGCGGCGATCCGTGCCGCGCTGGCGGTCCCGGCGATCTTCGACGGCCGCAACCTGTACGACCCGGCCGTGGTGGAGGAGGCGGGTCTGGCCTATTACGGCATCGGCCGTGGCCGCAGCCTGCAGTTGTCGTGATGAACAGTTCGAACGACGTGCTCGCCCGCCGGCTCGACGAGATGGAGATCAAGCTGACCTTCATCGACGAGGCGGTGCAGGCGCTGACCACGGCGGACGCCGACCAGTCGCAGCGGATCGCTGCGCTGGAACGCGCCCTGCGCGACCTGCGCGGCGAGGTGGCGTCGATGCGCATCGCGCAGGGTGACGATCCGCACGATGAACCGCCGCCGCCGCATTACTGACCCGGACCCCTCCCACCTGCCGATCACGGAATGCCCGCATGGCCGATTCCCTGCGCGATCAGCTGCTCAAGAGCGGCATCGTCAAACAAGTGCAGCAGGACCGCGCGCACGAACCGAAGCGCCCGACGCCTGCGTCGCCCGGCAAGCCCGCACGCAAGGGCGGCAAGCCGCATGCGGCGCGGCCGTCGGGACAGAGCCAGCAGGACATCGACCTGGCCAAGGCATACGCGCTGCGTGCCCGGACTGAAGCCCGCGAGCGCCAGCGGATCGAGCGCGAGGCGGCCGAGCAAGCCCGGCTGCGGCGTGAGCGCAAGCTGCGCATCCAGCAACTGCTGGATGGCCAGGCGTTGAACAAGGCCGATGCCGACCAGGTGCGCAACTTCGAATACGCCGGCAAGATCCGCCGCATCCATGTCGACGCAACCCAGCTGGTGGCACTCAACGCCGGCGAACTGGGCGTGGTGCAGCATGCCGGTCGCTACCTGCTGGTCAGCCGCGACACGGCCGAGCAACTGCGCGAACTGGACGCCAACCACGTCGCCTTGCTGGTGGCGCCGGGCACCGCCGGCACGGATGACGACGGCGTACCCGACGATCTCATGTGGTGAGGTCGAAGTAGGGCGGGCACCGCCGCCTCACGAAGCAAGCGCGGCGGGCACCGCCCGCCGCGCGATTCAGCGGTCCGGCGCTTGCGTCAACGCCGGATGGTCCCAGCCATGCTTGGGCTTGAAGCGGTCGCCATGGCGGCGGGCCAGCTGCTCCAGCTTCGCCTTCAGCGTGTCGGCGCCTTCGCTGCGCACGTACTGGATCGGGCCGCCACGGAAGGGTGCGAATCCGGTGCCGAAGATCACGCCTGCATCCAGCAGATCGGCGTCGTCGACCACGCCGTCGGCCAGGCAGGCCACCGCCTCGTTGACCATCGACAGGATCATTCGATCCTGCAGGTCCGGCGGTGTCACGTAGTCGTTGTCCACTTCGGGCTTCTGCGGCTTGCCGTCCTGCCACACGTACAGTCCCTGGCCGTCCTTCTTGCCGCGCTTGCCGGCGGCGAGCCGTTCGTCCATGCCGGGCGGCAGCTCCAGGCCAAGGAAAGGCGCCAACTCCTTGCCCACCGAGGCGCAGACGTCCAGACCGATCGTGTCGGCCAGTTCGATCGGCCCCATCGGCATGCCGAACTTCTTCGCCTCGCGATCGAGCACCGCGCCGGGCACGCCCTCGCTGTACAGCCGCATGGCTTCGAGCAGGTACGGGACCAGGATGCGGTTGACCAGGAAGCCCGGCGTGCCCTTGACCGCGACCGGCAGCTTGCCGATCGCCTTGCAGAACGCCAGCGCGCGTTTCTCGATGGCCGGGTCGAGCCGGTCGTGGCGCACGACCTCCACCAGCGGCATCTGCGCCACCGGGTTGAAGAAATGCAGGCCGAGGAAGTCTGCCGGACGAGCGAGCTTGCCGCGCAGTTCGTCCAGCGGAATGCTGGAGGTGTTGCTGGCCAGGATTGCCCCGTCCTTGAGCTGTGGCTCGATGGCGGCGTACAGCGCCTCTTTCGCCTCGGCATTCTCGTAGATCGCCTCGATCGCCAGATCCGCCTGGGCGACGCCCTTGCCGTCGACGTCGGCGCGCAGCCGCTGCACTGCCGCGTCGATCTTCTCCGGGGTCTTGAGCTTTTTCTCGTACAGCGCGCGTGCGCGATCCAGCGCCGGCTGGATGTACTTCATCTCGCGGTCCTGCAGGGTCACGTCCATGCCTTTCAGCGCCACCCAGGCGGCGATATCGCCGCCCATCACGCCGGCACCCACGACGTGCACGCGGTTGATGGCCGCATCGACGCCGCCGCCCTGGCCCTTCAGCCGCTCCTGCAGGAAGAAGATGCGGATCAGGTTCTGCGCGGTGGGTGTCTGCGCCAGCCGCGCCACCGAGTCGGCTTCGATCTTCAAGCGCTGGCCGATGTCGCTGCCGCCGCGCTTCCACACGTCGATCAGGGCGAACGGCGCCGGATAGTGCTCGCGACGTACCTTGGCCGCCGTCTGCTTGACCATGATCGGCGCCAGGATCTGTCGCCCCAGCCAGCTGTTGCTGGCCCACGCCTTGGCTCGACGCCCGAACGGTCGCGACGGCGCGCGTCGCAGCAGCAGGCGCGCCTCGGCCAGCAGCTCCTGCGGGCGTGCGAGGTGATCGACCACGCCCAGCGCGAGTGCGCGCCGCGCCGAGAGCGGCTTGCCGGTGAGCATCACCGGCATCGCCTCGGCCGCACCGATCAGGCGTGGCAGGCGGGCCGTGCCGCCCCAGCCGGGGTGGATGCCGAGCATCACCTCGGGCAGGGCGATGCGGGTACTGTCCTCGTCGGCCGCCACGCGCAGACGGCACGCCAGGATCAATTCGGTGCCGCCGCCCATGCAGGGACCGTGCACCGCGGCCACGGTGGGGCAGGCGAGCCGGGCCAGTGCTTCGTACACGCGCTGGCCGTGCTCGATGTTCTCGCGCACGGTGTCCTGGCGCGCGTATTCCACGAACTCGCGGATGTCCGCGCCCACCGCAAAGCCCGCGGACTTGCCCGAATGGATGATGACGCCGGCGGGCATGTCGATCGCCAGCCGCTCGACGATCTGATCCAGCTCGTCCAGCACGGCACGATTGATCGCATTGACGCTGCTGCCGGCGCGGTCGAGCGTCAGCGTCACTAGGCCATCGTCCTCGTGGGTCCGCCAGTGGTTGAATCGCAATCCTTCGAACATGGGGGTCGGCACATGGTGGAGGAGGCCTGAACCATACCGTTCCGTGGTCGCGATTGC
The DNA here is from genome assembly GCF_052978205.1 of Rhodanobacter sp. UC4452_H20. The sequence goes on from NZ_CM129662.1 coordinate 824,431, forward strand.
GAGATGTGACGCGTGCGCTTGACCCGCTGGTGACAGCGGTGTGAAATCGGACCGTTGCGGACGGTATCCGCCGAAACCAGTCGCACGCGCGGGTGCTCCCGAGCGATTCCCGCAGGTGCGATTGGCTAACTGAACCGGGTCGACGAGGGTCGATCGGTTCCCGGCCATTCGAAGGCATCCGCGCTCGCCGCGGGTCCGGATTCAGCACCTGCCGCAGGACGAAACCAGATGACCATCGCCATGGCCTCCGCCGTACCCCAGGCTGGCGCCGAGATATTCGAACGCATCCTGACCGCGCCCAGTGGCCTGGTCGTGTTGCAAAGCAAGGACGCCGAAGCGCTGATCGAACAGGTGCGCGTGCTGGCCAGGCACAGCGGCCAAGCGGTATACCTGTGGCAGCCGGACACCGGGCTGGGCAGCCTGCGCGAGGCCCATGCCCGGGTGCCGGACTGCGAGCGGCTCGGCAATGCGTTGCGTTACATGCAGCAGAGCATGCATTTCGGCGTCTATTTCCTGCGCGGGGTGGAGCTGCCCCTGTCGGCGGTGGATGCAGCGATGCTGCGCCAGTTGGCGCGGGCGCCCAAGGGCCACCTGCGCCGCGTGGTGCTGGTCGATGCGCCGCAGGCGCTGGTGGCCCACCTGGGCGACCTCGCCGCCCAGGTCAGTACCGAAGACGGCAAGCCGCGCCAGCTGCGCCTGCGCGATGGTCGCTGGCTGACATGAGGCCGCGCACATGAATGCGGGCATCCTGCTGGTAGCCGCCCAGCGCGACCTGCGCCGGGCGCTGTTCGACGCGCTCGATCGTGCCGGCTACGCGCGGCTGCATTCGGCGCGCGACATTTCCCACGCGGCGATCCTGCTGGAGGGCAATGCCGCGCAGGAACCGCTGCAGTTGATGGTGCTGGTGCTGGATGGCGACGAAACCCAGGCCTGCGCCGCTTGCGAGCAATTGCGCCGGCTGCCGGGCGCCGCCGATGCGCCGCTGATCGTGGTGCTGGCCGATGGCGCGCCGTGCAGCCCGGCCGACCTGCCGCCGGGGATCGCCGACTGGCTTTGCGCCGGACAGATTGCCACCGAACTGGTCGCGCGCTGGCAGCGCCTGCCGGTCAGCGCAGCCGGTGGCCCGGTCCCGACGGTTTGGGGTGCGGCCGGCGATTGGCGATGGGCCTTCGAGGAAAGCGGCAGCGAATGGTTGATGGTCGACCTGCAGAGCCAGTGCCTGCTCGAAGTCAGTCCCGGCGTGATCCGGCACAGTCGCCTGCCTGCCAGCGAGTGGGCCGGGCTGGCGCTGGCCGAGGCGGTACAGCTCGAGGGCGACACGTCGGTCACCATTTTCAACGACGCGGATCGCCGCTGGCATCCGGCCCGGCGCAAGTCGTCGCTGGGTTACGACACCGGTCAGGTGAACGTGCGGCGGGTCGAGCAGGGCGGCAGCGCGGCTCTGGCGCTGCAGTTTCGCAGCGATCGCGCCGACCTGCGGCCGGAGGCGGCGTTGTCGCTGTTGTCGCGCCTGTTCGCCTCAAGCAGCGGCGTCGACGCGCAGTCCGCCTGCGCGCAACTGCTGTTCGACGAGCTGGCGCTGGACTATCTGGCCGTGTGGTCGGTCCGTCCGGAAACGGCCGACGCCCCCGCCCAGGTCCTGCAACTGAGCCGCGAGGAACACGCGCAGTGGCCGCCGGGCTACCTGCAGAGTTCGCTGCAACTGGTGCTGGGCGGGCAGGCGATGCGGTACCAGAGCGATGCCGGCAAGCTGGCGGCGGTCGACCCGCTGCTGCAGCAGCTGGATCTGGCCGGCTTCGTCGGCTTGCCGATGTACGACGAGCGGCACAGCGTGCTCGGCGCCGTGCTCGCCGGCAGCCGCCGCGGTTTCGCCGAGATGGCGGTGGTCGAGCCGGTGCTGCGTTGCGCGGCGGCGCGTTTCGCCCGCACGCTGGAGCTGCAGCGCACCCGCGAACAGGGTCGCGCCGAGGGCTTGGTCGATGCCTTGACCGGGTTGCCCAACCGGTTGCTGTTCAACGACCGGCTGGAGGCGATCCTGCGCGAGGCGATCCGCAACGGCGAGTGCTTTGCCCTGCTGTTCGTCGACCTGGACCGGTTCAAGGCCATCAACGATACCTACGGCCACGCCACCGGCGACCGGGTGTTGCGCACTGTCACCCAGCGGTTGCGCGGCAGCATCCGCGCCTCCGACACCGTGGCGCGTTATGCCGGCGACGAGTTCACCATCGTGCTGCGCCACATCGTCAAGAACGACGACGTGCTGCGCGTGGCCGAGAAGATCGTGCAGATGATGGAGTCGCCGATCTTCCTGGAAGACGGCGTGGAGCTGCAGGTCACCGTGTCGATGGGCGTGAGCTTTTTTCCCGACGACGCCAACGACGCGGATACCCTGCTCAAGCATGCGGACGAGGCGATGTATTCGGCCAAGCACAAAGGCCGCAACAACTTCCAGATCTACGAGGTCAGTCCGGAGTACGCGCGCCAGCACGGCATGGCGCTGAAGACGCGCCTGCGCCACGCCGAAGGCAACGGCGAGTTGCGCGTGGTCTATCAGCCCCAGGTCAATGCCGAGACCGAGGACATCGTGGGCATGGAGGCGCTGGTGCGCTGGGAGCACCCCGAGCTGGGCATGATCAGCCCCGCCGTGTTCATTCCGCTGGCCGAGGAGACCGGGCTGATCGTGTCGATCGGCGAATGGGTGATGCACACCGCTTGCCGCCAGGCGCGCGAGTGGGAGCAGCGCTACGGCTTGCGCCTGCGCCTGGGCGTCAACCTGTCGGCCGTGCAGTTGATGGAGCCGCAGTTGCTGGAGATGGTGGCGCGCGCGCTGCGCGAGACCGGGCTCGATCCCACCCTGCTGGAAATGGAGATCACCGAGAGCATCAGCATCAAGGCGGCGCCGAACCTGGTGGAGAACCTCAATGCGCTGCACCGGCTCGGCTGTCACATCGCGATCGACGATTTCGGCACCGGCGCCGCCTCGCTGGACTACCTGCGCCGGCTGCCCGCCGACCGCATCAAGGTGGACCAGAGCTTCGTGCGCAATATCGGCGTGGACCCGGACGACGAGGCGATCGTGCGGGCCACCATCGAGATGGCCCACCGGCTGAACCGTGCGGTGGTGGCCGAGGGCGTGGAGACCGAGCAGCACCTGCAATTCCTGCGCGACCACCATTGCGACGAGCTGCAGGGTTACCTGTTCTGCCGGCCGTTGCAGCCGATCAGCTTCGAGAAGATGCTGGCCGAGCGCCAGCGCCTGCTGGGCGTGCGGCAGGCCGAACCGGCTTGAGCGGTCCGCAGGCGGCCCCATAACGGGAGCTGGCGCGACGATTGGCTAAACTGAACTCGGTGGGCCGCTCGTGGTCTGAGCGCCGGGTTCAGCTCACCCCAGGCACCCTCAGCGGATGACGGCATTGACGATGGACACGGCCCGCATGGGCGAAAACGAACTGGACCGCGCGCTGGTCGAGCGGGTCCAGCAGGGGGACAAGCGCGCCTTCGACCTGCTGGTGCGCAAGTACCAGCACAAGCTGATCGGGCTGATTTCGCGTTACGTGCGCAGCCATGCCGAGTGCGAGGACATCGCGCAGGAATCCTTCATCCGCGCCTGGCGCGCGATCGGCTCGTTCCGTGGCGACAGCGCGTTCTACACCTGGCTGTACAAGATCGCGGTCAACACCGCCAAGAACCACCTGGTGGCGATGGGGCGACGGCCGCCCTCCGGCGACGTCGACGCGGACGAAGCCGAGTTCATGGCCGGGGCCGAGCGCATGCACGACAGCGCCACCCCCGAGCACGAATTGATGCGCCAGGAAATTGAACAATCGGTGTTTTCCACTGTCCAAGCCCTGCCCGAGGAACTGCGGACCGCCATCACCCTGCGTGAAGTGGATGGCCTCAGTTACGATGAAATCGCCGAAGCGATGGGCTGTCCGATCGGTACGGTGCGTTCGCGCATCTTCCGGGCGCGTGAGGCGATCGACGAAAAGCTGCGGCCGCTGCTGTCTGGCCGCGAGGATCCGACATGAACCAGGCACAGACCCACCAGGACGCCCTCGAGAATCTCTCGGCCAGCATGGACGGCGAATTGCCTGTCGAGCAGTTGCGTTTCCTGTTGCGCCGACTCGATCACGATGAAGCCTTGCGCCAGGCATGGTCGGGCTACCACTTTGCCCGCGACGGCCTGCGCCGCGAGATCACCCTGCGCGCCTCCGGCGGCTTCGCCGCGCGGGTGATGCTGGCGATCGAGCAGGAGACGGTGGCCGCCGCGGCGCCGTCGCGACGGCACGCCTGGTTGCGCTGGTCCGGCGGTGGCGTGATCGCCGCCAGCGTGGCCGCCGCGGCGTTGATGATCAGCCAGCCGGCGGGCGATGCCGGCCGCGTGGACTCCGCCGTGGTGGCGGGGACCAGCCAGGTGACCTTGTCGACGCCGGCGAGCACGCCGGCAGCACCGCCTTCGGTGCCGCCATGGCTCAGCGGCAACGCAGCCGGCCTGCTCAGCCAGCAGGCTTCGGCTACCTTGGGCGCGCCGCTGGACGACGGCCAGTCGCGTGATGCGCGGCGGATGTCGACCTACCCGGCGATGCATCGTTATCGCACCCTGGACAACAACGACGGCAGCTATCTGCTGCTGCTCGACCCGGCACCGGATGCCTCGCACCAGGCCGCTGCCGGCCGGCGCTGAGATTGTCGGGCGAGTGATGGTTCGCGGCAAATCCTGTTGATGCGGATGTCCCCTCGGCGCCTGCGCCGAAGGTGTTGTGCGGCCGCTCGACTGTGCCGCGGCCCGCTTGCCGCGTCGTCATTGATCGCCGGTTCGCGCCGGCTGCAGTTCAAACCCAAGGAGGAGTCATGAGTCATTCCATCTTGCGTACGCTGGCCTGTTGCGCCCTGCTGGGCCTGGCCGGGGTCGGCGGCGTGCAGGCCCAGCCGGCGGCCGCCGCGGCGCTGCCGGATTTCACCGGCATCGTGCAGCAGAACGCCCCTGCGGTAGTGCACGTGGAGGCCCGGTACACCGGCGAACCGAATCGCTCGATGCGCGTGCAGGGCCAGATGGGACCGGGGCAGGGCATGCCCAACGACCCGGGCGCCGAGATCCTGCGGCGCTTCTTCGGCATGCCGATGATGCCCTCGCCCGAGGAGCAGCGGCATACCTCGCTGGGTTCGGGTTTCATCATCTCCAGCGACGGTTACATCCTCACCAACAACCACGTGGTCGACCATGCGGACAAAGTCACCGTGCGCCTGCAGGATCGCCGCACGCTGACCGCCAAGGTGGTCGGCACCGACCCGACCTATGACATCGCCCTGCTCAAGGTCGATGCCGGCGGTGCGCTGCCGACGGTGACCATCGGCAATTCGCGCAGCCTGAAACCGGGCCAGTGGGTGCTCGCGATCGGCTCGCCGTTCGGCTTCGACTACACCGTGACCCAGGGCATCGTCAGCGCGGTGGGCCGCAACCTGGGCCAGCGCGACCAGCCATATACCTCCTTCATCCAGACCGACGTGCCGATCAACCGCGGCAACTCCGGCGGCCCGCTGTTCAACCTGCAGGGCCAGGTGGTCGGCATCAATTCGCAGATCTATTCCAACACCGGCGACTATCTCGGCGTGTCGTTCTCGATCCCGATCGACGTGGCAATGAACGCGGTGCAGCAACTGAAGACCAAGGGTTACGTGTCGCGCGGGCAACTCGGCGTGACGATCCAGCCGGTCAGCGACGACATCGTCAAGGCGTTCAAGCTCGACAACGGCGTCGGCGCGGCCGTGGTCGACGTGGACCCGGACAGCGGTGCCGGCAAGGCCGGCCTCCAGGCCGGCGACATCATCCTGGCCTACGACAACCACGACCTGCAGCAGGCCGCCGACCTGCCGCCGCTGGTGGGCATGACCAAGCCGGGCAGCAAGGTGCCGGTGGAGATCCTGCGCAACGGCAAGAAGCAGACCGTGCAGGTGACCATCGGTGAGGCCAAGCGCGACGGCAATGCCGTGGACAACCGCAGCGCCGGCTCGCCCTCCGCGCGCAGCGGTTCGGCCGCGCTGGGGTTGAGCGTGCAGTCGCTCGACAACGATACCCGCAAGCAACTCGGGCTGAAGGACGGGCAGGGCGTGGTGATCGACGCCATCACCGGTCCGGTGGCGGCGCAGTCGGGGCTGCGCGCCGGCGACGTGATCCTGATGGTCAACCAGCGCAAGATCGGCAGCGTGGCGGAGTTCGAGGCGGCCACGAAGGACGTCAAGGCGGGCAGCACGGTCCTGCTGCTGGTGCGCCGCGGCGACCAGAGCCAGTTCATCGGCCTGACCGTGCCGGACGGGAAGTAGCCGGACCTCGCCCGGCAAGGGTGCCGCCCGTCGCGGGGCGGCACCGATCCCCTCGCGGATGCCTGCCGGACGGGTGTTCCATGCGATAATGCGGGGTTGGCGTCGCCTCGGGGCGGCGCGTCGTCATGCATGGTGCGTGGCGGCGGACCCCACGACCGAAAGGCCGCTCGCGCTCCATGGAATTGATCCGCAACTTCTCCATCATTGCCCACATCGATCACGGCAAGTCCACGCTGGCCGACCGCATCATCCAGATCTGCGGCGGTCTGGCTGACCGCGAGATGGAAGCACAGGTGCTGGACAACAATCCGATCGAGCGCGAGCGCGGCATCACCATCAAGGCACAGTCGGTGTCGCTGCCCTACACCGCGCGCGACGGCAAGACCTACCAGCTCAACTTCATCGACACCCCCGGCCACGTGGATTTCTCCTACGAGGTGAGCCGTTCGCTGGCCGCGTGCGAGGGTGCGCTGCTGGTGGTCGACGCGGCACAGGGCGTCGAGGCCCAATCCGTGGCCAACTGCTACACCGCGGTGGAGATGGGCCTGGAAGTGGTGCCGGTGCTCAACAAGATCGACCTGCCCACCGCCGACGTCGAGAAGGTCAAGGGCGAGATCGAGGCGGTGATCGGCATCGACGCCACCGACGCGGTGGCGATCAGCGCCAAGACCGGGCTCAACGTGGTCGAGGTGCTGGAGGCAATCGTGGCGCGCATCCCGCCGCCCAAGCCGCGCGACACCGATCGCCTGCAGGCGCTGATCATCGACTCGTGGTTCGACAACTACCTCGGCGTGATCTCGCTGGTGCGCGTCATGCAGGGCGAGATCAAGCCCGGCGACAAGTTGCTGGTGATGTCCACCGGGCGCAGCCACGAGGTCGACGACGTCGGCGTGTTCACGCCCAAGCGCAAGAAGCTGGACAAGCTGTCGGCGGGCGAAGTGGGCTGGATCAACGCCTCGATCAAGGACGTGCACGGCGCGCCGGTGGGCGACACGCTGACCCACGCCGGCAAGCCGGCCGCGGCGCCGCTGCCGGGCTTCCAGACCATGCAGCCGCGCGTGTTCGCCGGCCTGTTCCCGGTGTCGTCGGACGACTTCCCGGCGATGCGCGAGGCGCTGGACAAGCTGCGCTTGAACGACGCCGCGCTGTTCTTCGAGCCGGAGTCCTCCGAGGCGATGGGCTTCGGCTTCCGCTGCGGCTTCCTCGGCATGCTGCACATGGAAATCGTGCAGGAGCGGCTAGAGCGCGAATACGACCTCAACCTGATCACCACCGCACCCACGGTGGTTTACGAGGTGCTGCTCAGCGACGGCTCGATCCTGCAACTGGACAACCCGGCCAAGCTGCCGACCAACTCCAGCCTGATCCAGGAAATCCGCGAGCCGATCATCGTGGCCAACATCCTCACCCCGCCGGACTACATCGGCAGCGTGATCAAGCTGTGCGAGGAAAAGCGCGGCGTGCAGCGTTCGATCCAGTACCTGGCCACCCAGGTGCAGATCAGCTACGAGATGCCGCTGGCCGAGGTGGTGATGGATTTCTTCGACCGGCTGAAGTCCGTTTCGCGCGGCTACGCCTCGATGGATTACCACTTCGACCGGTTCGAGGCCGGTCCGTTCGTGCGCACCGATGTGCTGATCAACGGCGAGCGCGTCGACGCGCTGAGCCTGATCGTGCACCGCAGCCACGCCGACCGCCGCGGCCGCGAACTGGTCGAGCGCATGAAGGAGCTGATTCCGCGCCAGCAATTCGACGTGGCGATCCAGGCCGCGATCGGCGCGCAGATCATCGCCCGCTCGACGGTGAAGGCATTGCGCAAGAACGTGCTGGCCAAGTGCTACGGCGGCGACGTCAGCCGCAAGAAGAAGCTGCTGGAGAAACAGAAGGAAGGCAAAAAACGGATGAAGCAGGTCGGGCGGGTCGAGATCCCCCAGGAAGCCTTCCTCGCCGTGTTGAAAGTGGATAAATAGCCAAAGGCCGGGAATAGGGAATCGGGAATCGGGAATAGGAAGAGCGGCTTCACTATTCCCCATTCCCGATTCCCCATTCCTGGCTCCAAAGGGAGCCCCTCATGGAATTTGATTTTGCGGCGATTCTGCTTGGCCTCACCGTGCTGTTCGGCGTGGTGTGGGGGCTGGATCGGCTGTTCCTGTACAAGAAGCGCAAGGCGCGGCTGGACGCGGCGGGCGAGGAGTATCGCGACCCGATGCCGGTGGACTGGGCGCGCTCGCTGTTCCCGGTGGTGCTGGTGGTGCTGCTGCTGCGGTCGTTCGTGGCCGAGCCGTTCCGCATCCCGTCCGGCTCGATGATGCCGACGCTGGACGTGGGCGATTTCATCCTGGTCAACAAGTTCGCCTATGGCCTGCGCCTGCCGGCGTTCAACAACAAGATCCTCGACCTGGGCGAACCCGAGCGCGGCGACGTGGTGGTGTTCCGCTGGCCCGGCTTCACCTGCCATCGCGACGACGGCACGGTAGTGCACGGCGGCAATGCGGACTGCAGCGTTCCGGTGCCGAACCAGAACTGGATCAAGCGCGTGATCGGCCTGCCCGGCGACACCATCCAGATCCGCGACAGCGAGATCGTGATCAACGGCAAGCCGGTGCCGGCCGAGAAGATCGGCCCGTTCAAGGGCAACCACGCGCGCCCGGCGGACGAGGAACTGCTCGCCTACGGCGCCACCATCTGGAAAGAGCACCTGGGCAAGGTGACCCACCTGATCGCGCGCATGCCCGACCGCATGCCCACGCCGCCGGTGCCCAACGCGAACATGCCTGCGGTGGTGCCCGACAACTGCTATCTGGTGATGGGCGACGACCGCGAAAACAGTGAAGACAGCCGCTGGTGGGGCTGCATGCCGGAGCAGAACCTGGCCGGCAAGGCATTCCTGATCTGGATGAGCTGGAAGGGCTGGGGCACCGGCGGCGTGGATTTCTCGCGCATCGGCACGGTCATCCACTGACGCATCCTCCGGCCAGGCGCGCGACCGCGAAAACGTGATGCGATCGTGCCGCCCGCTCCCCGCCTGCGGCCAACAAGTGCGAGAATCCGCAGGCGCCATCGGCCCCGGCCGGGCCGGTGCGGCGGGTGCGGGCGACACCGGGACATCCACAGATCGAACGGCCGCCCAGGCGGCATAGCGAGGGGACTATGAAATCGAAACAGTCGGGCATCACCCTGATCGGCTTCCTGCTCATCATCGTGGTAGTGGGCTTCTTTGCCTACATGGCGATGAAACTGGCGCCGTCGTATTCCGAGTACATGGGCGTGACCAAGGCGATGAACCAGATCGCCACCGAAGGCACCAATGGCAAGTCGCTGGACTCGATCCGCCGCGATTTGATGTTCAAGCTCGGCTTCCAGTACGTCGACGATGCCACCGTCAAGCCGGCCAACATCACCATCAAGCGCGACGCCGGCGGCACCAGCGTGCTGACCGTGGCCTACGACAAGCAGATCCCGTTCATGTACAACATCGACTTCCTGCTGCACTTCAACAAGAGCGTGCCGCTGCAGGGCAATGTCGGCGAGTAGACGTTGAAGCTCCGTCACCGATTCAGTGATCCGGCCTGGGCGCAGTTGGCGCTGACCCACCGCAGCGCCGGCAAGCCCAACAACGAACGGCTGGAGTTCCTCGGCGATGCGCTGCTGGGCGCGATCATCGCCGAGCTGCTTTACGAGGTGCATCCCAAGGCCAGCGAAGGCGAGCTGTCGCGGCTGCGTGCGCAACTGGTCAACGGCAACGCGCTGGCCGTGGTGGCGCGCGAGCTGGAGTTGGGCGACGAGCTGAAGCTCGGCCCCGGCGAGCTCAAGAGCGGCGGCTTCCGTCGCGACTCGATCCTCGCCGATGCGTTCGAGGCACTGGTGGCGGCGGTGTACGAGGATGCCGGTTTCGACACCTGCCGCAGCCTGGTGCGCGACCTGTTCGGCGAGCGCGTCGCCGCGCTGCGACGCTCGTCCAAGGACGCCAAGACCCGGCTGCAGGAACACCTGCAATCCGGGGGCTGGCCGCTGCCGCAGTACGAGCTGGTCGACAGCCACGGCGAGGACCACGCCAAGACCTTCGACGTGACCTGCCGCATCAGCGAACCGCTGCAGATCGTCGCCGCTGCCACGGCCGGCAGCCGCCGCGCCGCCGAACAGGATGCCGCCGAGAGCGTGCTCGGCCAGTTGCTGGAACTGGCGCGCGACTCCTGAGCCGCCGGCGCCGCGGGTTCACCGTGCGCGCGCCTTCCACGCACTACACTTGCCCTCCGACTCGCCGAGCCTGCCACCATGAACGACCCCCTCGACATCGCCGACGGCAGCCTGCCGCATGAGGATTTCCGCTGCGGCACCGTGGCCCTGGCCGGACGCCCGAACGTGGGCAAGTCGACCCTGCTCAACGCGCTGATCGGCTTTCGCCTGTCCATCATCAGCCCGCGACCGCAGACCACGCGCCATCGCATTCTCGGCATCCACACCAACGAGGCCGGGCAGATCCTCTACGTGGACACCCCGGGCCTGCACCGGGGCGCCAAGCGGGCGATGAACCGCAGTCTCAACCGCGCCGCCCGCTCGGCGATCGGCGACGTGGACCTGGTGGTGCAGGTGATCGAGGCCGGTCGCTTCACCGACGAGGACGAGGCGCTGTACACCGCCCTGGTCGAGCAGTCCGCGCCGCGCCTGCTGGTGATCAACAAGGTCGATCTGAACAAGGACAAGACCGTGATGCTGCCGTTCGTGGCCGAACTGGCGCAGCACCATCAGTACGACGAGATCCATTACGTCAGCGCGTTGAAGGAACAGGGCCTGCAGGCGCTGGAGCAGGCCATCATCAAGCGCCTGCCGGTACGCGCGCCGATCTACGGCGTCGACGAGGTCACCGACCGCAGCGAACGGTTCCTCGCCGCCGAGATGGTGCGCGAACAGTTGATGCTGCGGCTGGACCAGGAGCTGCCGTACGCCACCACGGTGGAGATCGAGCAGTTCGAGGATCGGCCGGACGGCGTCGCCGAAATCCACGCCGTGATCTGGGTCGAGCGCGCCGGCCAGAAAGCCATCGTGATCGGCCAGGGCGGCGCCCAGCTCAAGGCGATCGGCTCCGGCGCCCGCCGCCACATGGAGCGCATGTTCGAGCGCAAAGTGTTCCTGCGCCTGTGGGTCAAGGTCCGCGAAGGCTGGGCCGACGACGAAAACATGCTGAAGAAATTCGGGTATACGGATTGAGAGCAGGGAATGGGGAATAGGGAATAGGGAATCGTCAAAGCCGAATCCGCCGCTCTCCCATCCCGTTTTCCCATTTTGGCTTTCTGCGAGTTATGGAACAGGAAGTAGGGAATCGCCAAGGCGACCACTGCTCTCCTGTTCCCTATTCTCCATTCCCTATTCCCAGCCCCCAAGCCATGCGCATCGACCAGCAACCCGCCTATGTCCTGCACGCGCGGCCGTATCGCGAGACGTCGCTGTTGCTGGAGTGCCTGACCCGCGAGCATGGGCGGTTGGGTGTGGTGGCGCGGGGCGTGCGCGGTGAGCGTGCACGGTTGCGGCGTGCGCAGCTCGAACCGTTCCAGCCGCTGGCGCTGGGTCTGCTGCTGCGCGGCGAGATGGCCACGCTCACCGCCGTCGAGGCGGTCGGCACGCCGCAGCGACTGGAAGGCGACGCGGCGCTGGCCGGGCTGTATCTCAACGAGTTGGTGGTGCGCCTGACCGGGCGGCAGGACCCGCTGGGGCCGCTGTTCGATGCCTATGCCGCAGCGCTGGCGCGGCTGGCCACGGGCGAGTCGATCAGCTGGAGCCTGCGCCGCTTCGAACGCGACCTGCTGCAGGCCACCGGTTACGGCCTGCCGTTGCTGCACGAGGCGGACACCGGCGAGGTGATCGAGCCGGACGCGTGGTATCGCTACCAGGTCGAGGAAGGCGCGCGGCGTTGCGCCGCCGACGCGCCCCGCGCGATGCGCGGCGCCGACCTGCTGGCACTGGCGCACGACCGCATGCCCGACCCGCACGGCCTGAAAGCATTGCGCGACCTGATGCGCGAAATCATCCGCTTCCACCTCGGCGGCGGCGAGTTGCGCGCGTGGCGGGTGCTGTCGATGGCGGTCTCGCGCCGCGCTCCCGCCGCGGGCAGCGACCGCGCCAAGCCGCCGGCGTGAGTCCGCGCCAGGAGCGTGGGCGGTAGAAATCTCCCGGGCTGCAAAAGCGTCTGCGCGGTCCATATTTCCGCCGCTTCCTGCTCGTAGAACCACTATGGGCCGGCGAATCGTCGAAAATCTGTCCTCACGCAGCCACTTTTTCGCCTCGAAAGTTTCTACCGCCCACGCTCCTAGCTGTCCAGCGCCTGCAGCGTCGCGGCCAGCACGCGGCGGAAGCTGGCCAAGGCGGCGGGCGCGGAGCCGTCGGGCAGGAGTTGCCGCTGCAGTCGCACCGCCTGTTCGGCCAGCGCCGTGGCACCGCAAAATCCGCATGAGGAACGCAGCCGGTGCAGCCGTTCGGCGAATGCGACGCGGTCGGCGCTGAGCTGGTCCAGTTCGCCTTGCAGCAGCGCGAGTTCCTCGCGCAGCAACAGGCGCAACGCACGCATCGTGGTGGCGTCGCCGCTGCTGCAGAGCGCCGCGCCATCGTCCAGCACGGACGACGACTCGGCCTGGATCAGCGCCAGCACGCGGCGCAGGTCGGTCAGGGTGCAGGGTTTGAGCAGGATGTCGCTGAAGCCTGCCGCCAGCAGGTCGTCGCGGTCGGCCGGCGCGATGTCCGCGCTGGTGGCCACGGCGGTGCTGTCGACGGAGGCAGAGCGGACATCGGCGCGCAGTTGCTCCAGCACGTGCAGGGCGCCGCCGCCGGGCATGCGGCAGTCGAGCAGCAACAGGTCGAACTTGCCCGCACCGGCGCGCTCCAGCGCTTCCCGGCCGCTGCCGGCGGTCTCCACCGTGGCGCCCAGTGAGCGCAGCCCGTCGCTGAGGAAGCGGCAACTGCCGGGGTCGTCATCGGCGACCAGAACGTAGGGGCGGGGTGCCTGGCGGAGGGACGAACTGCAAGATTCCGGGCGCTCGCTCAAGACGAAATCCTTGTCGTTCATCTGGATTTGGCAGAATGGCCCGAGATGCGCCCGACTTCAAGCCACATTTCGAGCCGCTTCGCGCTGTGTTGCGGCCTCCTGCTGGGTCTGCTCTGGTTCGCGCCGGCGCGGGCCGACGTGCTGCTGTCGGCCAGGTCGATCAGCATGCCGGGACTTCAACTGCAGGCGGTGACGCTGCGCCTGGGCGAGGACGGCGCCGGCGCGCTCACCGTGTCGCTGCATGCGGACAAGGCCGACCTGCCGGCCATGGGCTGGCGCCGCCTGCCGCTGGATCTTGCCGGCAGCCTGCGCCGCAACGAGCACATGGGCTGGGTGCTGGACGGCAACCTCAAGCTGGCCCGCGCGCCCGGCGGCGCGCTCGCCGATGCGCAGGTGCAGGTGCAGGTGAGCCCGGCGGCCAACACCTTGCAGATCGACGTGTTGCAGGGCCAGGCCACGCTCAGCGGCGCCTTGCCGCTGGATCAGCCCACGCATGCGCAGATCCGTGTGACAAACCTGCCGGCAGGCTGGCTGCAAGGCCTGCTCGGCACCGTCTGGTCCGGCCGCACCACCGCCGGCCGGGTGGATGCCGAGCTGGCACTGGACCTGCGTGACCCGGGCCTGCGTTCCTCCGGCCAGTTCAGTCTGCACGAGGTGGGTTTCGACACGCCCAGCGGCACGCTTGCCGGGCGGGGCGTCAGCGGCAATGGCCGCTTCAACTTCGACTACGGCGATGGCCCGGCACAGATCGACCTCGATGCAGGCCTGCGCGGGGGCGAGCTGCTGCTGGGTCCGCTCTACGCCAAGCTGCCCGATCATCCCGTGCAGTTGAATCTGCATGCCAACGCTGCGGACGGGGCGGTGGAGCTGAGCCGCCTGCGTTTCACCGATGCCGATGCGCTGCAGCTCTCCGGCGCGCTGGCGTTCGATGCCAAAGGCGCGCCGAGCGCCTTGCGGCTGGACCGCCTGCACGCCAGCTTCCCGGCGGCGTACGAACGTTACGGGCGCTCCTGGCTCGACACGATGGGCCTGCAGGACCTCACGGTGGCCGGCGACATCGACGCCAGTGTCGACTGGCGTGAGGATTCCCTGCGCAGCTTCGCGTTCAAGACCGATGGGTTCGACCTGACCGACGCTGCCGGGCGCCTGGCGATCGACGGCCTGCACGGCGCGCTGGACTGGTCGGCCAAGGGCGACCGGCCCGTCACCACGCTGGGCTGGCGCGGGCTGGGTTTCTACCGGATCGAGAACGGCGCGGCCCAATCGACCTGGCGCAGCCATGACGGCATGCTGAGCCTGCAGCAGCCGCTGACGATGCCGGTGCTGGGTGGCCAGCTGCAGATCGGCCAGTTCGATTGGTCCCCCGCCGCGGCTGCCGGCCAGCGGCTGGCGACCTCGCTGGTGCTGACCGGCGTGGACATGAAGGCGTTCAGCCAGGCGATGGGCTGGCCCGCGTTCCCCGGCACGCTGGCCGGCGCGGTGCCCTCGCTGCGCTGGGTCGACGACCGGCTGGAACTCGGCGGCGGGCTCAGCGCGCACGTGTTCGACGGCTTCGTCGACATCACCCGGCTGTCCCTGCAGCAACCGTTCGGGACCAGTCCGGTGCTCAGCGCGGATATCGACCTGAAGCAGCTCGATCTCGGTGCGATCACCAGCGTGTTCGACTTCGGCAGCATCACCGGGCGGCTGGACGGCAGCATCCAGGGCCTGCGCCTGGTCGACTGGAGCCCGGTGGCGTTCAAGGCCAGCCTGCTCGCCGGCGACGGCGGACGGATCAGCCAGCGCGCGGTGAACAACCTCACCTCGGTCGGTGGCGGCGGCGTGGCTGCCGGCCTGCAGGGCGCGATGCTGAAACTGTTCAAGACGTTCGGCTACCAGCGCATCGGCCTCAATTGCACCTTGCAGGGCACCGTGTGCAAGATGAGCGGTCTGGAACCGACCGACGGTGGCTACACTATCGTCGAAGGCAGCGGCCTGCCGCGCCTGCAGGTGATCGGCCACCAGACCGAGGTCGACTGGCCCACCCTGGTCAAGCGGCTGCAGGACGCCATCAGCGGCAGCGGGCCCGAGATTCACTGAGCGGTTGCCGATTCGACCTCCAAACCCGGACTGGCGATCGAAAGTCACGAGAACGGGTTTTCTGCACATACTTACTTTTCAGCACCGGAGTCACGTCATGCGCAAGCTCGTCTACGTCATCCTGACCACCATGGCCGTGGCGCTGGTCGGCTGTGTCACGATCAACGTGTACTTCCCCGAAGCCGCGGCGCAGAAGGCCGCCGACCAGTTCATCGGCAGCGTGCTGGACAAGGCCGACGCCGCCGGCAAGCCGGCCGCGAAGGAGCCGCCGCCGGCGCCGAAGAGCGACGCCGGGCACCCCTCGGCCATGCTGCTCGACCTGCTGATCCCCGCCGCGCAGGCGGCCGAGACGCCGGATTTCCGCGTCCACACCAGCGCCACCGACGCCATTCATGCGCGCATGAACCAGCGCATCGGCGGCATCCTCGGCCAGCTGCTGGACAGCGGCGCGGTCGGCTTCACCCACGACGGCATGGTGGCCATGCGCGACGCGGCGAAGGTGCCGCTGAGCCAGCGCGCCCAGGCCAATGCCGCCGTGGCCGAGGAGAACCGCGACCGCGCCGCGCTGTACCGCGAGATCGCCGTCGCCAACAACCACCCGGAATGGGAGGCGCAGATCCGCACCGCCTTCGCCAAGACATGGATCGAGAAGGCGCACGCCGGCTGGTACTACCAGAACGCCGCCGGCGCCTGGCAGAAGAAATAGCTTCCGCCGCAAAGTGATCCCTACCGCGTAGGGCGGGCAGTGCCCGCCCTACGGGGGCGCGGTCCGGCCCGATCTGTGATAATTGGCGGCCAGCCCTTCTGTCTGCGCCCCATGTCACGTTCCAACTCGGTCTCGCCCACACCCTTTGAAGCACACATCACCGACCTCGGCCACGATGGCCGCGGCGTGGCGCGGATCGACGGCAAGACGGTGTTCGTCAGCGGGGCCTTGCTCGGCGAGCGGGTGATGGCGAAGCTGCGCAAGCGGCACCGGCATTTCGACGAGGCGGAAACGGTCGAGGTGATCACCGCCTCGCCGCATCGGGTCGAACCGAAATGCCGCCATTTCGCGCAGTGCAGCGGCTGCTCGCTGCAGCATCTCGATGCGCCCTCGCAGATCGCCGCCAAGCAACGCGTGCTGGCCGAAAACTTCGAGCGCATCGGCAAGGTCACGCCACAAGCCTGGTTGCCGCCGCTCACCGCCGAACCATGGGGCTATCGGCGCAAGGGTCGGCTGTCGGTACGCAACGTGGCGAAGAAGGGCCGCGTGCTGGTCGGCTTCCGCGAGGAGCAGAACCCGCGTTTCGTCACAGAGATCCGGCAATGCGAAGTGATGCATCCGGCGCTCGGCCCCAAGGTCGGGTTGCTGGCCGAGCTGCTGGGCACCATGGATGCGGCCGAGGACATCCCGCAGATCGAATTCGCCGCCGGCGACGAGCTGATGGCGCTGGTGTTCCGCCACATGCAGCCGCTCAGCGAACACGACCAGGCCGCGCTGGTCGCGTTCGGCCGGCAGCACGGTTTCGCGATCTACCTGCAGCCGGGCGGCATCAGCAGCGTGCATCCGTTGTGGCCGGAAAACCCGCGGCTGGCCTTCACGATCGCCAGTGGGGACGCGCGCTTCGCCGACGTCGAGCTGGAGTTCCAGCCGCTCGATTTCGTGCAGGTCAACGCCGGCATGAATCAGTTGATGATGGCGCGCGCGATGGAGCTGCTCGATCCGCAGCCGGCCGATCGCGTGCTCGACCTGTTCTGCGGCCTCGGCAACTTCACCCTGCCGATCGCGCGGCGGGTGGCCGAGGTCGTCGGCGTGGAAGGCGAGCACGGCCTGGTCGAGCGCGCCGCGCAGAATGCCGCGCGCAACGGCATCGCCAACGCGCGCTTCCACGTCGCCAACCTGTTCGAGGACCAGCGCGCCACCGAGTGGGCGCGCCAGCCGTGGGACAAGCTGCTGCTCGACCCGCCGCGTGCCGGCGCCGACAAGGTGCTCGACTACCTGCCGCACAAGGCGACCAGACGCATCGTCTACGTCTCCTGCCATCCCGCCTCGCTGGCGCGCGACGCCGGCATCCTGGTCAACCGGCACGGCTTCAGGCTGGCCTCGGCCGGCGTGATGGACATGTTCCCGCATACCTCCCATGTCGAATCGATTGCGCTGTTCGAGCGCTGAGGAGCGAGGAGTGAATGAAGAGGAGTGAGAAGTGAGAGAAATCCAGTGCATGCTTGACGCTCTTGTTCTTGCTCTCTCTCACTTCTCACTTCTCTCCGTTCACTCCTGACTTTTATGCCCATCGAGATCGAACGCAAATTCCTGTTGGCCACCGACGAGTGGCGCGCCGCGATCGAGCGCAGCGAGCCGATCGCGCAGGGCTACCTGGTCGGTGCGCAGGCCTTGCGCGAGGGCCACGCGCGCGCCTCGGTGCGCGCGCGGCTGGCCGGTGAGCAGGCGTGGCTCAACATCAAGGCCGCCACTTCCGGCATCGCGCGGGCCGAATTCGATTACCCGATACCGCTGGCCGATGCGCGCGTCATGCTGGCCAGCCTCTGCGACGGCGTGCTGGAGAAGGTCCGCCATCATGTCCGCGTCGACGGCGTACTGTTCGAGGTCGACGAATTCGGCGGCGACAACGCCGGCCTGGTCGTCGCCGAGGTCGAATTGCCTGCAGTCGATGCCTCATTTCCGCGGCCGGCGTGGCTGGGCCGCGAGGTGAGCGCGCTGACGCGCTACTACAACGTCAACCTGATCGCGCATCCGTACCGGCAATGGTCGCCGGCCGAGCGCGCCGCCGAGGATGCCGCATGCTGATGATCGGCGTGGCCGCGCCGGAACTGGCCGAATCCGAGAAACGCTGGCTGCGCGCGCCCGGCGTCGCCGGCGTGCTGCTGTTTGCGCGCAACTACCGTTCGCGCGAGCAGTTGATGGCCTTGTGCGAGGCGATCCGCGATGCCGGCGGCGAGCACCTGCTGATCGCGGTGGACCAGGAGGGTGGCCCGGTGCAACGCTTCCGCGACGGCTTCACCCGGCTGCCGCCGCTGGCAGCGATCGGTGCCGTTTACGACCGCGACCCCTTTGATGCGATCCGCCTGGCCGAGGAGCACGCCTGGGTGATGGCCAGCGAACTGCGCGCCAGCGGCGTCGATTTCAGTTTCGCGCCGGTGGTCGATCTCGCCCGTGGCAACGCGGCTATCGGCCTGCGTGCTTTCCACGCCGATCCCGCGGTGGCCGGCGAACTGGGCCAGGCCTACGTGCGCGGCATGCACCTGGGCGGCATGGCCGCAGTGCTCAAGCACTTCCCGGGGCATGGCTCGGTCATCGGCGACACCCACAAGGTGGCGGCGGTCGACCCGCGCGGCCTGGACGAGATCCGCCGCGACGATCTGCGCCCGTTCGCCGAATGCATCGAGGCACGCGTCGAAGCGGTGATGATGGCGCACGTCATTTACCCGGCCGTGGACAGCCGTCCAGCCGGCTATTCGAAAGTCTGGATCGAGCAGGTCCTGCGCGGCGAACTGGGCTTCACCGGCGCGGTGATCAGCGACGACATCAGCATGGCCGCCGCCGGCGCGGCCGGCAGCGTGGGCGGGCGAGTGAGGGCGCACCTCGACGCCGGCTGCGACCTGGTGCTTGCCTGCTTCCCCGAGGTGGTCGAGGAGGCACTGGCCGCGCTGCCTGCCGATACCGGCGCCATGCCCGCGTCGATCGCCACGCTGCGCGGCGCCATTGGCGCCACCTGGGCCGGCCTCGCGGACAATCCACAGCGCGACCGTTTCGTCGCCCGCATCACGGCGTTGCACGCCGAAGGAAACGCATGAACACTGCACATCCCTCCCTGGCCGATGCGCTGGCGCAGGCCGACCTGCTGTATGCCCGCGAGGCGCTGGAGCCGGTGATCGCCGACATGGGCGCACGCATCGATGCCGTGCTCGGCGGCGAGCGCGCGGTGTTCCTCACCGTGATGAACGGCGCGTTGATCTTCGCCGGCCAGCTGGCCCTGGCGATCCGCACCGACCTGGAGTTCGACTACGTGCACGCCACCCGCTACCGCGGCGAAACCACCGGCAGCACGCTGCACTGGCTGCGTGCACCCGCCGTGTCGCTGGCCGGTCGCGTGGTGCTGCTGGTCGACGACATCCTCGACGAAGGCCACACGCTGAAGGAAGTGCGCGAAGACTGCTACAAGCGCGGTGCGAAAAAAGTGCTGATCGCCAGCCTGTGCACCAAGCGCCACGACCGTCTGGTCGAAGGCATCGCCTCGGATTTCAACGGCGTGGAACTGCCCGACCGCTTCGTGTTCGGCTACGGCATGGACTACTACGAGCAGGGGCGCAACCTGCCGGGCATCTACGCGTTGAAGGCCGGGAATGGGGAATAGGGATTCGGGACCAGGGCGCACAACTGTGGCGCTTCGAATTTGCGCTTGCGCTACCCCAGCCGATCACCCTTCGACTTCGCTGCGCTGCGCTCAAGGTGAACGGTGGTGAATTTCTGGCTGCAACCTGAAAACGGATCATTACGATGCCCCATCACGAAACTACCCCCCTCGACCTCGCCGTCATCGGCGGCAGCGGCCTGTACAACTTCCCGGGCCTGGAAAATGCCGAGCGGCACACGGTGGACACGCCCTACGGCCCGGCCTCCGGCGACATCGTGGTCGGCGACTTCGCCGGCAAGCGCATCGCCTTCCTCGCCCGCCACGGCGAGAGCCACACGCTGCCGCCGCACCGGGTCAACTACCGCGCCAACGTGTGGGCGTTGCACAGCCTGGGCGCGCGGCGGGTGGTCGGCGTCAATGCCGTCGGCGGCATCCGCGACGACATGGGTCCGCGGGTAATCGTGGTACCCGACCAGCTGATCGACTACACCCACGGCCGCCTCACCAGCTACTGCGACGTCGAAGGCGCCGAGGTGAAACACATCGACTTCAGCGAGCCGTATGCCGAATCGTTGCGACGGCAATTGCTTGATGCGGCGCGTGCGGCCGGCGTGGCGGCCATCGACGGCGGCTGCTACGGGGCCACCCAGGGGCCGCGGCTGGAAACCCGTGCCGAGATCGCCCGCATGAAGCGCGACGGTTGCGACCTGGTCGGCATGACCGGCATGCCCGAGGCCGTACTGGCGCGCGAACTGGAGTTGGACTATGCCTGCCTGGCACTGGTGGCGAACTTTGCCGCCGGCTGCGGCGACGAGGCGGAAATCAGCATCGAGGAGATCTTCGCCCACCTCGCCGCCGCCACCGCCGACGTGCCGCGCATCCTGGCCGAGTTGCTGCGGGTCTGAGGGCATCCGGTGAATTTGTGCACGGACCGGACTTCTTCGTATTGCAATGCGGCTTCACCTCTTGCTACTTTTCCCCGGCCAGCGCGGCGAGCCGGGGGGACAGCCGCACCAGTTCTGGCGCACCATTCCATGGATCCAGAGGTTCACGCAATGACTTTCGGTACGGTCAAATGGTTCAACGACGCCAAGGGTTTCGGTTTCATCGCACCTGAGGACGGGGGAGCGGACGTGTTCGTCCATTTTTCGGCGATCGCCAGCAAGGGCTTTCGCAGCCTGCAGGAAGGTCAGCGGGTGAAGTTCGAAGTCACCCAAGGTCCCAAGGGCGCCCAGGCCTCGGCGGTCGAAGCCGCCTGATCGGCCGACCCCGCGTCGCATGATGCAAAGGAAACCCCGCACTCGCTGCGGGGTTTCCTTTTTTGCGCGAGCCCCCAACCGGAAGCCCCATCCGTTCACCCTGAGCGTAGCCGCGCAGCGGCGAAGTCGAAGGGCCACACCACGAGTCGAGACCCCTACGGCAGCGCATGGCCGCGTCGCTTGGTTAATATGGGGAATTGCCGAACACCCCAGGAGCTCCTCGTGATCATCAAGCCCAAAGTCCGCGGTTTCATCTGCGTCACCGCCCACCCGGTCGGCTGCGAGCGCAACGTGCTCGACCAGATCGCGATCACCCAGGCCGCCGGCCACGACAAGAGCAAGGGCCCCAAGCGCGTGCTGGTGATCGGCGCCTCCACCGGCTACGGTCTGGCCTCGCGCATCACCGCCGCGTTCGGCTACGGCGCCGCCACGCTCGGCGTGTTCTTCGAGAAGCCCAGCAGCCACGACAAGACCGGCACCGCCGGCTGGTACAACGCCGCCGCGTTCGACAAGGCGGCCAAGGCCGCCGGCCTGTACAGCAAGTCGATCAACGGCGACGCGTTCGCCCACGAGACGCGCGCCAAGGCCATCGAGATCATCAAGAACGAGATGGGCGGCCCGATCGACCTGGTCGTCTACTCGCTGGCCTCGCCCGTGCGCAAGCTGCCCGACACCGGCGAAGTGGTGCGCTCGGCGCTGAAGACCATCGGCGAGCCGTTCCACAACACCTCGGTCGACACCAACAAGGACACCGTGATCGAGGCCACCGTCGAGCCGGCCACCGAGCAGGAGATCAAGGACACCGTCACCGTGATGGGCGGCGAGGACTGGGCGCTGTGGATCGACGCGCTGAGCGCCGCCGGCGTGCTGGCCGAACACGCCAAGACCATCGCCTACAGCTACATCGGCACCGAGATCACCTGGCCGATGTACTGGCACGGCACCCTGGGCCAGGCCAAGCAGCACCTGGACAACACGGCCCGTGAACTGCGCAGCCGCCACCCCGGCCTCGACGCCTACGTGGGCGTGATGAAGTCCGTCGTCACCCAGGCCAGCGCCGCCATCCCGGTGATCCCGCTGTACGTCTCCATTGCCTTCAAGATCATGAAGGAGAAGGGCATCCACGAAAACCCGATCGAGCAGGCCAACCGCCTGTTCCATGACCGCCTCTACCGTGCTGATGGTGCGGCCGCGCCTACCGACGATGAAGGCCGGTTGCGCCTGGATGACTGGGAACTGCGCGACGACGTGCAGGAACCCTGCAAGACGATCTGGCCCACCGTCACCACCGAGAACCTCAAGCAGATCACCGACTACGCCGGCTACAAGCACGAGTTCCTGCAGCTGTTCGGCTTCGACCGCGACGACGTGGACTACGACGCCGAGGTGGAAGCGGATCGGCGGTTTGATTGTGTGGAGATGTGAGGGCAGGAGATGGGGGACGCGTCTGCATGAGTAACCGTTACGAAGCCGGTGAGGCCCAAGGCAGCCACGAGCCTGGCTCGGACGACCGGGTCTTGCGGAACAAGCTGGGCGTGACCGATCCAGACGAGATGGACGAAGTCGAACTGCAGTTATTGGGGCAGATCTACCGGGCGGTGCTGTTGGAGGCATTGCCTGATCGGCGCCTGTACGTGGCGGACTTGAAAACCTGGCATCGTCGGTGGCTCGGCAATGTATATGACTGGGCTGGCATGGAGCGCTCGGTCAACATGGGCAAGGGCGATTTCCATTTTGCCGCGGCAACGCAGGTTCCCCGTCTGTTGACGGTGTTTGAACGCGATTGTCTTGCACGTTTCACGCCTTGCCATGACATTGATGATGCTTCATTGATAGAAGCGATCGCCATGACCCACGTAGAACTCATCCTGATTCACCCATTTCGCGAGGGGAATGGGCGGCTGTCGCGCCTATTGGCCGACGTCATGGTGGTACAGGCGGGGCGCGGGCCACTCGACTACAGCGCGTGGGAGGCAGACAAGGCAGCGTATTTCGGCGCCATTCGAGCCGGCATGGCGAACGACTACCGGCCGATGCAGCGATTGGTTGAAGCGGCCCTGGTGAACTGAGAGGAGTCAGCTTGCCAGTGCGATTCCGCGAAGCTTGGGGTTCTTGCCGAGCAAGGACTCTTCGACCTGGCGGATGCTCTTGCCGGTTTCGATAGCGGTGGAACTGGCCACTGCACGGACGATGGCCCGCTGGCTGGGCGCTTTGGCGGCGCGGAGCGGCTTCTTGTTGGGGATGGTCGGCTTGGCGGACTTCACGGCGTCCATTATACCTTAATAGGCCTGTTCGCAATTGGCTGAATGGCGCCGACCCGAGTTTTCCGCCGCCGCAGGTATCGGTCTACGAAGGGCGTCAGCATTCCTGGCTGGGCTTGCCGGAAGACATGGAGCATTTCGATTGAGCCGCCCCTGAAATGAAAAACCCGATGCCATCAAGGCATCGGGTTTTCAGTGTCGGCAAACGCCATGTCAGTCGCGCGACTTGGCCACCACGCTGCCGTCGTCGGGGTCGACCAGCAGTTCGACATCGGTGCCGCGGGCGGTGTCGGCTTCGGCGCTCCACAGGCCGTGCTCGTATTCCACGTCGTGGATCTTCTCGTAGCCGGCGGCGGTGAGCTTGGCCTTGATTTCGTCCTTGTTGAGCCTGGACGGGGCGTCGGTGACGTAGACCTTGCCGCTGACCGGTCCCACGGTGATCTTCGCCCACTGGTCGTTGCCGCCGCGTGCCTGGCTGCGCCACACGCCGTCCTCGAACTTGAGTCCCTTGACCTCCTTGTAGCCGGCATTGGCGATCGCGGTCTTGATGGCGTCCTCGGTCAGCGCGCCTTCCGGCGGCTGCGTGCCCCAGTGAGTGGTCGTGGTGACGATCTGCGTGGTGGTGCCGGATTGCGCGGGGGCGGGCGCCTGCTGCGCCATGGCTGCCGTGCACACGGACAGGCCGATCAACAGCGGAAGTGTGTGCTTGGTCATCAGTGACTCCTTCTTCGGTGATGTCGCCAGCCGGCCAGGACTGGCCGGGCGCCGACTCATGGGGAGTCCGATGGAAGCAGTGCCGGTGAAATGGCTGCGTGAACGTGATGAATGCTGGTTCAGCAGACAGTGCCACCGGGAAGCCGTCGCCAGTAGGAGCCCGCTCGCGGGCGATGCTGTTTTGGTTTGCGGCTGTCGAACCCCGACACCCGACAAGAGCATCGCCCGCGAGCGGGCTCCTTATGTGTCGATTCTCCTCGGAGGTTGGGGGAGAATCGCCGACTGATCATCGGTGGGAACGGGGAGACGCCGTCGGGCTCCTCTGGCTTCGCGCCTGCGCCGTAGATTCGCGCCCCCGTTCCGTTTTATCTGCCGCAAGCTGCAACGGTATCTTAGGCCCGCCCCTGGCGTGAGCCTGCACGTGTAAGGATCGGCTTGGCGGATCTTCGATGGTCGGACACCTGAACCGAACGAGGATTGGCTGATGACAGAATCCATGGTTGGCATCGACGTGGCCAAGGCAACCTTTGACGTGGCCGCGCCGCTGGAACCGAAGGGCAAGTACCGCACCAAAGCGAAGTTGCCGAACACGCCCGCCGGCTTCACCTTGCTGAGCGACTGGCTGGATCGCCACGTGCCGGGAGCGGCGGTGTGCATGGAAGCGACGGGCGTGTATCACGAAGCATTGGCCACTTTCCTGGTCGAGCGCGGCGTGACCGTTTACGTGGCCAACCCGGCCCAGGTCGCCGCCTATGCCAAGAGCGAGTTGTCGAGGACCAAGACCGATCATGCCGATGCCAAGCTGATCGCCCGCTTTGCGATGGCGCAGTTGCAGGTGGGCACCACCTTGCGGCCGTGGGTGCCGCCCACGCCCGCCCAGCGCAAACTGCGCGCCCTGATCCACCGGCTGAACGATCTGGAGGGCATGCGCCAGATGGAACGCAACCGGCTGGACGTCAGCGATCAGGCGGTGCGCGGCTCCATCGCCGACGTGATGGAGACATTGGACGCCCAGATCGCAGAGCTGAAGAAGGAAATCGACAACCACATCGACTCGGATCCGGACTTACGCCGCGATGCCGGCCTGCTGACCTCCATTCCGGGGATTGGCGAGCTGACGGCGGCCTTCATGTTGGGCTGTGCGGGCGACCTGCGCCGGTTCGACGACCCGCGCAAGCTCGATGCCTTCGCCGGCATGAATCCCGCCATCCGCGAGTCGGGCAAGTGGGTCGGTCAAAGCCGCCTGTCCAAGCTCGGTCACGCCTTGTTGCGCGCCAAGCTCTACATGCCGGCGATGACGGCGATCCGCCACAACGTCGCCGTGCGCGCCTTGTTCGATCGACTGGTCGCTCGCGGCAAGCCACGCAAACTGGCGCTGGGTGCCGCCATGCGCAAGCTGCTCCACCTCGCTTGGGGGGTTATCCGCTCAGGTAAGAATTTCGACCCCAGCATCGCGCTTGCCTGACGGACGGCAAGACGGTATCTACGGGTGTGACGGGAGTCGACAGGGTGTGAGGGCGATCAACCTTCGCCCATGCCCTCGGTCGGTTCCGATGCGCTGCCGGCACGGACCTTGTCCTCGATCTGCTGGCCGATTTTCGCGTCCACGCTTTTCCAGTAAGCAAAGGCGCGTTCCAGCACCGGGCTGCGCACGCCGCCGAGCAGGCTGCCGGCGACCTGATCGACGAACTGCGCGCGCTGGGCGTCGTTCCACACCTCGCGCACCAGGGTGCCGGCCTGGCCGAAGTCGTCGTCCTCCGCGTGCTGCGTGTATGCGCTGCGTACCATCTCGCCGTCGGCTTCCCAGCCGTTTTCGACCGGGCCGGTGTCGTCCGACCACGGGCGCCCGCCGCTGTTGGGTGCATGCACCGGGGCGTTGCCGCTGTGGTGGTAGGCCATCTGGCCGTCGAACATGTACGTGTTCACCGGCACCTTGGGCTGGTTCACCGGCAGCTGGTGGAAGTTGGTGCCGATGCGGTTGCGCTGGGCATCGGCGTAGGCGAACGCGCGGCCGAGCAGCATCTTGTCCGGCGACAGGCCGATACCCGGCACGGTGTTGCCCGGCGAGAACGCGGCCTGCTCGATCTGCGCGAAGAAGTTCTCCGGATTGCGATTCAAGGTCATCGTGCCGACCTTGATCAGCGGGTAGTCCTTGTGCGGCCACACCTTGGTCAGGTCGAACGGATTGAAGCGGTAGTTCTTCGCCTCCGCATACGGCATCACCTGCACCGACAGGTCCCACACGGGAAATTCGCCGCGCTTGATCGCGTTGAACAGGTCGGCGCGGTGGAAGTCGGCGTTCTCGCCGGCCATCGCGGCCGCTTCGGCGTTGTTGAAGAACGCCATGCCCTGGCGGGTGTGGAAATGGTATTTCACCCAGAACTTCTCGCCGGCGGCATTGATCCACATATAGGTGTGCGAGCCGTAGCCGTTCATGTGCCGCCAGGTGCGCGGCAGGCCGCGCTCACCCATCACGTAAGTCACCTGGTGGGCGGTTTCCGGATTGGACGTCCAGAAGTCCCATTGCATGTGGTTGTCGCGCAGGCCCGAATCCGGCAGGCGCTTCTGGCTGCGGATGAAGTGCGGGAACTTCATCGGGTCGCGCAGGAAGAACACCGGCGTGTTGTTGCCGACCAGGTCGTAGTTGCCTTCGTCGGTGTAGAACTTCAGCGAGAAGCCGCGCACGTCGCGCCAGGTATCCGGGCTGCCCGATTCGCCGGCGACGGTGGAGAAGCGCGCCAGCATGTCGGTCTTCGCGCCCTTCCGGAACAGCGCCGCGCGCGTGTAACGGGACACATCCTCGGTAACCTGCAGCACGCCGAACGCGCCGGCACCCTTGGCGTGCGGCTGGCGCTCGGGCACCTTCTCGCGGTTGAAGTGCGCCATCTGTTCGAGGAAGTGCACGTCGTGCAGCAGCAGCGGGCCGTTCGGGCCGATGCTCAGCGAGTTGCGATCGCTGACGGCAGGGGCGCCGGCGCCGGTAGTGGAACCGCTGGCGGACTTGTTCTTGTCGTGGGACATGGGGACTTGCCTCCTTCGATGCAGGTTGGTCGAGGTGACCGGACCCAGTCTGCCTCCAACCGCGCGGGCACGCCATTCGGTATTTCCAATCGGGACGATAGGCCGCGCTGCAGCGCGTGCGAAACCGGCCACGGGATGGAGAATCGGCGCGATCAGGAATATCGTGCGAGGTCGAACCCTGCATTTTCTCCCCATCCCCGAGCCAAGGAACCGCCATGACCACCAAAGCCTACGGCGCACATGCCGCCGACAAGCCCCTGCAAGCCCTCGACATCGAGCGCCGCGCGCCCGGTCCGCAGGACGTGCAGATCGAGATCGCCTATTGCGGCGTGTGCCATTCCGACCTGCATACCGTGCGCTCCGAATGGGGCGGCACCTTGTATCCCTGCGTGCCGGGTCACGAGATCGTCGGCCATGTGAGCGCCGTAGGCGGCGAGGTGACCGGCTTCAAGGTCGGCGATACGGTGGGCGTGGGTTGCCTTGTAGGCAGTTGCCAGCATTGCGCAGCCTGCGACGAAGGGCTGGAGCAGTATTGCGAGAACGGCTTCGTCGGCACCTACAACGGCCCGACCGCGGACGCGCCCGGGCACACGCTGGGCGGCTACTCGCAGCGCATCGTGGTCGACAAGAAGTTCGTGCTGAAGGTCCGCCACCCCGAATCGCAACTGGCTGCCGTCGCGCCGCTGCTGTGCGCCGGCATCACCACCTACTCGCCGCTGCGGCACTGGAAGGTCGGCCCCGGCAGCAAGGTCGGCGTGGTCGGCATCGGCGGGCTGGGCCACATGGGCGTGAAGCTTGCCCACGCGATGGGCGCACACGTGGTGGCCTTCACCACGTCGGACGGCAAGCGCCAGGCGGCGCTGGACCTGGGCGCGAACGAGGTGGTGGTATCGCGCAACGCCGGCGAGATGAAGGCGCACGCGGGCAGCTTCGATTTCATCCTCAACACCGTCGCCGCCAGCCACTCGCTGGATGCCTACACCAGCCTGCTCAAGCGCGACGGCACCATGGTGCTGGTCGGGGTGCCGGAGCACCCGCATCCGACGCCGAACATCGGCAACCTGATCTTCAAGCGTCGTGCGATTGCCGGCTCGCTGATCGGTGGCATCGCCGAGACGCAGGAGATGCTGGACTTCTGCGCCGACAAGGGCATCGTCTCCGACATCGAGATGATCCGCGCGCAGCAGATCGACGAGGCCTACGACCGCATGGTCAAGGGCGACGTGAAGTACCGCTTCGTGATCGACAACAGCTCGCTGGCCAGTTGATCCGCATGTGCTCCCTCCCCTGCGATGGCAGGGGAGGGCCGGGGCGAGGTCGCTCTTCGCGGCTTGCCCTGCTCAGCGCCAGTTCGCGTGCCGTTCCCAGAACGCCACGGCGCGCCGATAGGCCGCGCGATCCAGTGGCACGCCCGAGCCGCCTTCTTCCACGCCCAGCGCATTGCGCAGCATGGTGATCGGCACCATCGGGATCTCTTCGGGCTCGGCCGTGTAGAGGCAGCCGACCACGCCCCAGTCGGCGTCGATCGGCGAACCTTCCTTCGCCAGCTGTTCGCGGCTGTAGAGGATCGGCAGCAGATAGTTGGCGACCGGCGGGTCGATGCCTTCGAACCAGCGCACCAGCACCGGCAATTCGTCGGTGCTGCGCGCCTCGTAGGCCGAGCGCAGCAGGTGGCGGTTGGCCTCGGTGATCGGCGTGGCGGTGCAGCGCGTGGAGGTCCAGTTGCGGTGCACGTGCAGCTTGCAGAACGGCGCGTAGCCGTCGAGCACTTTCAGCGGTGCTTCGATGTTGAGGCGCTGCTCGAACTCCTCGGCGGTGCAATCCTGGATCGCGCTGCGGCGGCGATCGCGAGGGAACAGTCGGGTGCGGGCGAAGGGAGTGAGGACGATAGGCATGGAAGGCCGGGATTCGGGATTGGGGGATACGGATCAGGCCACGAACTGCAACCGTGCCAATTCGGCATACAGGCCACCTTCGGCCAGCAAACTGTCGTGCGTGCCTTGCGCCACGATGCGGCCGCCGTCGAGCACCACGATGCGGTCGGCACGTTGCACGGTGGCGAGGCGGTGGGCGATGACGAGGGTGGTGCGGCCTTTTTCGAGGCGTTCCAGTGCTTGCTGGATCGCTGCTTCGGATTGCGCATCCAGCGCCGAGGTGGCTTCGTCGAGCAGCAGCAGCGGGGCGTCGCGCAGGATCGCGCGCGCGATCGCGATGCGCTGGCGCTGGCCGCCGGAGAGGCGCACGCCGCGTTCGCCCATCTCGGCCTGGTAGCCGTCGTTCAGCGCGCTGATGAAGTCGTGCGCTTCGGCGGCGCGGGCGGCCTCGTGCACTTCCTCGTCGCTGGCGCCGTCGCGGCCGAAGCGGATGTTGTCGGCGGCGCTGCCGCTGAAGATCACGGTCTCCTGCGGCACCAGCGCGATCGCGCCGCGCAGGTCGTCCAGCGTCACCGCGCGCAGGTCGACGCCGTCGATGCAGATGCGGCCGGACTGCGGATCGTAGAAGCGCAGCAGCAGCGAGAACACCGTGCTTTTACCGGCGCCGGAGGGACCGACCAGGGCGACGGTTTCCCCGGGGCGCACGTCCAGCGTGAAGTCGTGCAGCGCGGGCGCGTCGGGGCGGCTCGGGTAGTGGAAGCTGACGCCGTCGAAGCGCAGCGCGCCGCGGAGCGGCTTGGGCAGGGCGAGCGGCTGCGCCGGTGCGACGATTTCGGGACGCTCGTCGAGCAGCTCGCCCAGGCGCTCCATCGCGCCGGCCGCGCGCAGCACGTCGCCCCAGACCTCGGAGAGGCCGGCGACCGAGCCGGCGGCGAACACGGCGTAGAGCACGAACTGGCCGAGCACGCCGGGGTCCAGCGTGCCGGTCAGCACATGGCGCGCGCCGGCCCACAGCACCAGGGTGATTGCGCCGAACACCAGCACGATCACCGCCATGGTCAGCAGCGCGCGCATGCCGATGCGTCGGCGCGCGGTGGCCAGCGCACGCAGGATCGCGTGGCTGTAGCGGGTGCTTTCGATGTTCTCGCGCGCGTACGCTTTCACCGCGGTGGAGGCGTTGAGGGTTTCGTTGGCGATCGCCGCGGCGTCGGCGAGGCGATCCTGGCTGGCGCGCGAGAGTTTCTGCACGCGGCGGCCGAAGACGAGAATCGGCAGCATCACCGCGGGGATCACCAGCGCGGTGAGTCCGGCCAGCGAGGGCGCAGTCCATACCATCATGGCGCTGGCGCCGACCAGCATCACCACGCTGCGCAGCGCCACCGACACGCCCGAGCCGATCAGCGCCTGCACCACCTCGGTGTCGGCGCTGAGCCGCGACAGCAGCTCGCCGACGCGGCTGCGTTCGAAGAACGCCACGTCCAGGCGGATCACCTGCGCGTACAGCGTCTGCCGCAACGACGCCAGCGCGCGTTCGCCCAGCAGGGTGATGCAGAAATAGCGAGCCGCGGTGGCTACCGCGAGCACCAGCGCCACGCCGAACAGGGCGATGAAGGTCTCGTTGATCGCCGCCTGGCTGGCATGGCCGAAGCCCTTGTCGATGATGTGGCGAAACGCCAGCGGCAAGGTCAGCGAGGCGCCCGAGGACAGCCCGAGGAACACCAGCCAGCCGACGGCCAGCGCGCGGTGCGGTTTCAGGAACGGCCACAGCCCGCGCAGGGCGCCAAGGCGGCGGGACGGGCGGGGCGTGTCGTGGGCGGTGTCGCTCATGGAGGCTCGCAGGATGTCCGTAAGGGATGCGCACGGCGGCACGCAGCCACTGAAGTGGGGCAGAAGGCCGCCGATTCAATCGGCGAACCACACGCCATGTTCTTGCTCTTGCGATTCCCTATTCCCTTCCCGGCCTGAAAGCATCGCCCGCGAGCGGGCTCCTACCCGGGCGGGCGCGAGTAGGGCGGGCACTGCCCGCCATCGCGTCTGGCTGCGATGCATACGAAGAGCCGGCGGACGGAGTCCGCCCTACCCGGGGCGGTCGATCCAGCGAGTAGGGCGGGCACTGCCCGCCATCGCGTCTGGCTGCGATGCATACGAAGAGCCGGCGGACGGAGTCCGCCCTACCCGGGGCGCGGTCAATCCAGGCGTTTCGCCCTGCTGCGGCCGCGGGTGAGGTCGCGCACCAGCAGCGCCAGGTCGTCCGCGCGGCTCTGCGGCAGTTGCAGTTGCAGCTCGACGCCGTCGGCGCCGAAGGCCTCGTGTTCGGTCTCGGCCTGCAGTTCCTTCAGCCGCGCCTTGAGCACCCCAAGCACGGCGAATTCCACGTGCAGGCCCAGCCGCGCCATCGCCACGATCGGCACCCGGTCGGCCAGGCGCAGGCATTCGGCGGCGGTGCCGCCGTAGGCTCGGGCGAGGCCGCCGGCGCCGAGCTTGACGCCGCCGTACCAGCGCGTGACCACCACCATCACGCCGTCCATCTGCTGGCCCTCGATCGCCTGCAGGATCGGTCGGCCCGCGGTGCCGCCGGGTTCGCCGTCGTCGTTGAAGCGGTAGTCCTGGCCCATGCGCCAGGCCCAGCAATTGTGCGTGGCGGCCGGGTCGGCGACCTCGCGCAGGAAGGCCAGCGCCTGGGCGGGCGAGGTCACCGGCTCGGCGATGGCGAGGAAGCGGCTCTTGCGGATGTCCTGCTGGTGGCGGCAACGCGCGGCGACGGTGGACGGCGGCTCGCTCACGGTTTGGGCAGTTTCGCCTGCAGCTCCGGCGGCAGCGGCCATTGCGGGTGGGCGTGGTGGAAATCGAGCAGGCGCTGGCGTGCCTCGTGCTGCTCGCCTTGCGCGAACAGCTGCTCGATCCGCGCCAGCTCCTCGGCCGGAGTGATGACGCCAGCCGTCGCTGGTGCGGCTTCCTTCGCGACGGTGTCCGCTGGCGGCGCGGGCGGTGCTGCCGGCGCGGGCGCCTGGAGCATTGCCGGCAGCGGCCGTGGCGGCAGTGCCGGTGGGGCTGCGGCCATCTGCGGTTGCAATGACGCCTTGGCCATCGGCGTCACCGGCGGCGGCGGTGGGGCCATCCTTGCCGCGACGACGGCAGGGGCGG
This sequence comes from Rhodanobacter sp. UC4452_H20, assembly GCF_052978205.1. The sequence goes on from NZ_CM129662.1 coordinate 856,498, forward strand.
CGGCTTGTTTCCTGGCAGCCGTCGACTGGCGCTCGGCCACTTCTGTTGCCTGCGTGCGCGGTGACGGCGCCGCGGCGGTAACGGCGCGATCGGCAGCTTGCCCGGCAGTGGGCAGCGTGACGGCCTGCGCCGGCGCGGCCGTTTCGGTCGGCAGCGGCGAAGCCGGCGACGTCGAGCGCATGTGCCAGGCCAGGCCGGCAACCAGCACCAGGCTGGCCGCGCTGCCCAGCGCCACCAGCCAGTGCGGCATGGGGCGACGGCGTGCGCGCGCGGCCGGGTCGACCGACGGGATCGCGCGAGCCTTGATCGCCGACAACGGCTTGGGGTGTACCCAGTCGCCGGACTCGCGCGGGTTCTTGCGGCGTTCGACGTGCAACGGCGCCCGGTCGACGCCGAGCGCATGCGCCGCGGCATGCAGCACGGCCGCGTCCAGCTCCGGACCGGGCTCGCGCCGCGGCAGATGCCGGTACAGCGCGGCCACTTCGGCTTCGCCGGGCAGCTTCTCGTCCGGGGTGGCGGGATCGTTCGGTGGCAGGGGCGTGCTCATTCGGACAGCGCTTCACGTAGGCGGGTCATGGCATAGCGCAGGCGCGACTTCACGGTCTCGCGGCCGCTGCCGGTCACTTCGGCGATCTCCTCCAGGCTCAGCTCCTGCTCCAGCCGCAACAGGATGGCGGTGCGTTGCTCGTCGGGCAACTGCTCGATCGCGCGCTGCAGATGGCGGCGGCGCTCGAAATCGGACCAGGCGTGCTCGGGTTGCTCGTGTTCGGGGATGGCGACGCGGGACAGCGCCAGTTCGGCTTCCTCGCCGTCGGCGGTGGGGCGCTGGCGGCGCAGCGCATCGACCAGAAGGTTGTGCGCGATCTGCAGCAGCCAGGTACTGAACTTTGCTTGCGGCTGGTAGCGCGCGCGGGCGGCGATCACCCGGCTCCAGGTTTCCTGGAACAGCTCGTCGGTGCGCTGGGGATCGCGCAGGCTGCGCAGCAGGAACCGATACAGCACGCCGCGATGCTTCGCGTACAGCGCCTCGAACGCGGCAAGATCGCCGCGCGCGTAGGCCAGCATCAGCATCGCATCGGGGTCGACCGGGGCATCCATGGAGTGCGAGGGTAAGACAAATCGGCGGTGTCCGGGCGACCCGTGCAGGGGCGCCGGCGCGACGGGTATCGGCCCCGCCGCGCGATCGTCGTGGGGGAAGGCGGCAGCGGGGGAGCAGGCTGCGGTCGTCACGGCGGTCGACGCGGCGGGGCCGAATGGTTCAGCGCAGGAAAGTTTCAGGGTTGGCCGGGGCGGGCGTGGCCAGGCCCTCGGCCAGCTTCACCAACTGCACGAAGCCGGCGCGGTAGCCGTCGGCATCCTGGCCGCGGGCACCGTTGGCGAGCTGCGCGATCTGGCGGTAGCCGTAGCCGTCCAGGTACTTGCCGCCGCGCAGGGCATCGGCGAACGCGGCCACCGCGGCGGCCCAGCGCAGCCGCTCGCTGGCTTCAGCCTCGGCCTGCGCGGCGATCGGCTGTTCGATCAGGCGGCTCGCCGACTGACCCGGCAACTTGTAGCGCAGGCGCAGGAAGCCGAGTTCATTGCCGTGGCCTTGCGGCTCGGCGCGGTCGCTGTAGCGCAGCGGATCGATCCGCGCGCCGGCAGAGCCGGCCGGGGTGATCTCGTAGATCGCGGTGACGTTGGCACCGGCGCCGATCTCGCCGGCGTCGACCTGGTCGTTGTTGAAATCCTCGCGCTTGAGCAGGCGCTTCTCGTAGCCGATCAGGCGGTACTCCTGCACCTGGGCGGGGTTGAACTCCAGCTGGATCTTCACGTCCCTGGCGATGGTCAGCAGCGTCGCGGACATCTCGTCCACCAGCACGCGACGGCCTTCGGCGAGGTTGTCGATGTAGTGGTGGCTGCCATTGCCCACGTCGGCCAGCATCACCGCCATCGCATCGTTGTAGTTGCCTTCGCCGAAGCCCAGCGTGGTCAGCGCCACGCCGCTCTTGCGATGGTCCTCGATGGTGGTTTTCAGGGCTTCCTCGTCGACCGTGCCCACGTTGAAGTCACCGTCGGTGCACAGGATTACCCGGTTTACACCGTCCTTGATGAAGCCTTGTCCGGCCTGCGCATAGGCCAACTCGATGCCGGCCCCGCCATTGGTGGAACCGCCGGCGCCGAGGCTGTCGATGGCGGCATCGATGGTGGCGTGCTGGTCGCCGGCAGTGGAAGGCAGGGCGACGCCGGCGGAACCGGCATAGGTGACGATCGCCACCCGGTCCTGCTTGCGCAGTTCGCGCACCAGCTGTTTCAGCGAAACCTTGAGCAGCGGCAGCTTGTCCGGCTCGTTCATCGAGCCGGAGGTATCGATCAGGAACACCAGGTTGGCGGCGGGGATCTGCGCCTTCGGCACGCGATAACCCTGGATGCCGACCAGCAACAGTTGCCGCTGTGCATTCCACGGCGCCGGCGCCAGTTCGGTGATGACGCTGAACGGCTGCGCGCGATTCGCCGGCGGCGCGTAGTGGTAATCGAAATAGTTGATGAACTCCTCCGCGCGCACCGCGTCGGCTGGCGGCAGGCGGCCGGCATTCAACATGCGCCGCACGTTGGTGTACGCGCCGGTGTCGACGTCGATGCTGAAGGTGGACACCGGGTGTTCGCTCACCAGCCGCACCGGATTGGCGTCGCGGTGGGTGTAGTTTTCGGTGTTGATGTCGCCGGGCAATGGCTGGTTCGGGGGCATGATGATCGACGCCATCGTCGGCATGGCGGGGGCCATGCGTTTGCCTGCTGCCAATGGCGCCGCGACCATCGGTGGCGGTGCGGGAGGCGAAGGCGGGGTTGCCCGGCGTTGCACATACGGCGGCGGTGGCAGTCGTGGCGGCGAGGGCAGTGTGGTGTCGTTCGCCGCCCTGGGTGCGGTTTCCTGCAACGGGCGGGTGGAAGGTGCCGGCGTGGTCCGGGCCGACTGGTCATTCTGCGTTGCCGCGGCGCTGGCGGCATGGCCGGTCTTGACCGGCTCGGCGGTTGGCCGGTGGCCGCAGCCGGCAAGCATCACCAGCAAGGCCATCAACACGCTGCGCCACAGGGTATTCGTTTTCATCGCGTCGGTTCTCCTCCGGGTGTGGAAGATGAAACGCAGCGCGAACGGAAAGGGGGTTGAGCCTGTGCCGCCTGAAACTCGCCGGACCGTCGCGGTAGCATGGCGGCCTTACGCACGCCCCTTCGGAACGACATGATCAACAACGACGTACTGCGCTCCATCCGCTACATGCTCGACTTGAGCGACGGCAAGGTGGTGGAGCTGATCCACCTGGCCGACGCCGCGGCGCCGGTGACGAAGGAAGAGGTGCAGGCGATGCTGAAGAAGGACGACGAGCCCGGCTACATCGAATGCAGCACCAAGCTGCTGGCGCTGTTTCTCGACGGACTGGTGTTCCACCGCCGCGGCAAGGACGAAAGCCGCCCGCCGCGCCCGCCGGAGAAGCGCGTCACCAACAACGTGGTACTGAAGAAGCTGCGCGTGGCGTTCGAACTCAAGGACGTGGACATGCACCAGATCCTCGAGTCCGCCGGTTTCCCCGTCTCCAAGCCGGAACTCAGCGCACTGTTTCGCCAGAGCGACCACAAGAACTTCAAGCTGTGCGGCGATCAGCTGCTGCGCAATTTCCTGAAAGGGTTGACAGTGCGGGTGCGCGGCAACGGCTGAGCACCGTTGCCAGCCGGCGCCGGGCTGGCTCCCAGGGCCCGAGGCACCGCAGCCCTCTGGAGTGCGGATGAGCGAGCGTATCCTCTACCACCGTTTCCCTCTGGCCGGCATCGACGCGATGACGGCATCCACGGCGCGCAGCTATCCGCGCCACACGCACGACCAGTACGGCATTGGTGTCCTCGACACCGGCGGACATGCATCGTCGAGCGGCCGGGGTCAGGTCGAAGCCGGGCCGGGCAGCCTGATTTTCGTGAACCCGGGCGAAGTCCATGACGGCCGCGCAATCCATGGACAGCCGCGGTCGTGGCGGATGTTGTATGTCGATCCCGAGCTGCTGGGCAACGTCCTGGACGATATCCACGGCGGCGCCCACATATCGCTGGCATTCGCCGCACCGGTATTCAAGGACGAGCGATTGCGCCGGCTTTTCGATGACATCTTCACCCATGTGCCTGCGGGCGGATCGAGCAATGCGATGGCCTGCGAGACGGCGCTCCTGCGCCTGGCTGCGGGCATGCAGGCCAATGCGGCGGGCGGCCGAATGGCGTCGCCGGGGCCGGTGGCTTCCATCCGCCAGGTCCGCGACAGGATCGATGACGACCCGGCCGCGCCGCTGATGCTGGCAAGCCTGGCCGACGAGGCCGGGCTCAGTCGCTACCAGTTGCTTCGCGGCTTTGCGCGCGAGCTGGGGCTGCCGCCGCATGCTTACATCTTGCAGCGGCGGGTCGCTCTGGCGCGCCGGCTCATTCGCAACGGCCATGCGCTGGCCGAGGCGGCGGCGATTGCCGGCTTTTTCGACCAGAGCCACCTGACCCGCTGTTTCACCCGGCAGTTCGGCGTTACGCCGAGCCGCTACGCCGCCGCCGGTTGATTCCGCGCCCGCACTTTTGTCCAAGACCGCCCGCGTCGGTGTCGTCAGGCTTGCACCCGTCCAACCGACAGGAGTGCGGCACATGCAGAACGCCATCATCGACCCCAACCAAGGCGAAGTTTTCCCGACAACTACCGAAGGCGTCGCGCCGGCGATCATCCGGCGCTGTCGCGACGACGAGCGCGCGACGATACTTGCGATCATCCAGGCCGCTGCCGAGGCGTACCGGGGCGTGATTCCCGACGACTGCTGGCACGAGCCATACATGACGTTGCGGGAGCTCGACGGCGAGATCGCCGCCGGGGTCGAATTCCGGGGTTATGAAATGGATGGCGCGCTGGTCGGCGTGATGGGTGTCCAGGCGGTGCGAGACGTCGACCTGATCCGCCACGCCTACGTCCTGCCTGGCCAGCAGGGCCGCGGCATCGGCGGGGAGCTGATCACGCACCTGCGCCGCAAGAGTGCGCGGCGCATGCTGGTGGGCACATGGTCCGCGGCCGACTGGGCGATCCGCTTCTATCAGCGGCACGGTTTCGAACCGGTGCCGACGGCGCAGGCGCCGAAGCTGCTGCGGGCCTACTGGAACATATCGGAACGACAGATCGAGGCATCGGTGGTACTCGCCGACGTTCGGCCTATTCCGGCTGGTACGCCCACACGGTTTCTTCGCTGCTGACGCTGCGGATGCGGCCCAGGCGGCGGATGAGGTGTTCCACCGAACGGGAGCGGGCGAGGGTCATGTCGCCGATGCGCATGGCGCTGGTGATCTCCACGGTGGCGGTCTTGCGGTCGTCGGAGAGTTTGATCGACTTGATCTCGAAGTCGTAATCCGGCTCCAGCAGGCCGCCGGTGCGTTCGCTCAGGGTCTTCATCCGGCGCAGGGTACGGGTGAGGTCCGCGCAGGCGCCGGCCTTGTCCTTGGCGCTCGGCGCGCGGGCCGAACCGCGGGCTGTCACGGTGGCCTGGTAGCTGTCGTCCAGCGCGTCGCACAGCGGCCTGGCGTCGAATCGCTGCAGCGCCGCGATCTGCGCCTGGTAGCTCTCGCGGATCGCGGTTTCGGTCATCCTGCGGCTGAGGTCGAAATACCAGATCGCCGCGGCGATCACGATGATCGCGAACACGATTTTCTTCATGCGATGTCCTCCCTGACCTGATGGATTGAGCTGCAGCGTTTGGGCGCCAACTGACCTGCTGCCCGTCAGGCGGGGCTGACGAAAGTCTGGTGACACACCGGTTGATCCCCTTGGCGCGCGGAACCGCGTCGCCGCCCTGTCGCGCATCGTAACTTCCTGCGCGCGACAGGGCCAGTTGCGCTAGCCGATCACCGGGCCGGGCGACGGCTGGCGGAAGTCCTGCGGCTCCAGGTCGCGGATGAGGCGGAACACGCCGGCGTGGATTTTGCGCGAGAGCACCACGTCCAGCACGGTGGTCTGGTGCGGGCCGAGGATGGCGAACAGGTCATCGGCGGCAATGCTGCGCGCCAGCGCGTGATGCACCAGGCCGCCGAGATCCTGCGGCGTGACGCTGGCACCGTAGGGCCGGTGGCTGGGCATGGCGGGGCGCAGTGTCTTGCGCGAGTTGTCCGGATGACTCACGCGATCGGCGCCCGCGAGCAGCGTGTGGTCGAGATACAGCGTGGTGGTGGCGCGATGGCGCGGGTTGACCTGGCGATCGAGCATGAAGCCCGGCGGCATCCGGTCGGGGCTGGCCTGCGGCCCGGCGGTGAGCAGGAAGCCGGCGCCGGCCAGCGCCTCGCCGCTGTCGTCGCTGATGCGCACGATCAGCTGGCTGCGCGGGTCGTGGATGTGCACGCGGGCGGGGAACGGGTCGGCCGGTTCCAGTTCCACCCGGTGCGCGTCGCGTGCGGCGTTCTCGGCGTCAAAGGCGTCGGCCAGGGTGGCGTAGTCGCCGCCGCTGCGCACCTGCAGGCAACGCAGGATGTCGGCCACGGTGGTCGGCGCTGCCTCGCGCAGGATGCCGTGTTCGCTGCCCGAGTGGGCGGCGTCGGCCACGATCTTGAAGGCGAAGCGCGGGCCGCGGGTCACCCTCAACGCCAGCTCGTCGATGCCGCCGACATCGCTTTTGCCATCCCGGCTCAGCACCGCGTGGCGCGCATTGAGATTGGCCGCGGCAATGCGCACCACGCCGTCGGAGCCGTCCTCGCCGGTATAGGGCACCAGGTAGTCGTACAGCGCGCGGTCGGGGCGATCGCCGGTCAGCACGAACTGATACAGGCCGGTGGTCGCGGGGTCCGCGCCGTGGATGGTGTCCAGGTTGAGGGCGAGCGAGGCCGGGCTGCCCAGCGTCAGCCAGTCGAGCAGGCGCTGGCCCGGTTCCACGCCGTGCCACCACGCCTTCAGCTTGCCGAGCACGCCCTTGCCCAACTGTGCCAATGCGGAACCGAAGTTCGCCGGCGCCAGCATCACCAAGTGGGTCAGGCGGATGGTGCTGTGGCGTCCGGGTTGCATGCGCTGCGCGCGCAACCACTCGCGCACCACCGGGCCGCCAAAGGAGTGCGTCACGCAGGCGAAGCTTGCGTCCTGCAGGTGCAGGTCGCGCAGGGCGTGGTCGAAGGCGCGCACCAGGTCGGCCATGGTTACCGCGTCGTCGAAGCTCACGTATTCGGATAGCCAGATGTCGGCCAGGGTCATCGCCAGGCCGCTGGCGGCCGCACGTTGCTGGAGGCGTTGCGGCATCTGTCCGTAGGTGGCGGTGCTGGTGACGCTCCAGCCGTGGACGAAGACGAGGGTGGTCATGGCGACGCCTGCGCGGCACGCGCCGATCGCGCGCGTCGATCATCCTCGCGCAGTTGTCGCCGTCACGAAAGCGCGCCTTGCGTGCGGCCTCGCATCGGTTAACCTGCGAGCCTTCGTGCTGTCGGCCCGACCATGCTGCTTTCGCTCATCGCTGCGTTGATCCTGTTCGCCTGGCTGGCGCTCTGGCGTCGCTGGCGTCGGCTGGGCGGCGGCGCCGCGCTACTGGCGGTGCTGCTGTTGCTGCTGGCCGGATGTGGCGTGTTGCCCCGGCTGTTGCTGCAACGCCTGCAGGCGCCGTATGCGCTGCGTCCGACGCTGGCATGGGCACCGCACAACGCGATCGTGTTGCTGACCGGCGGTTCGATCCATGTGCCGCAGGACAAGGTCGAACCGAGCATCGGCGCGTACGGACGGATCACCGAAGCGGCCGTGCTGTACCACGCCTGCCACGCGGCCGGGACCGATTGCAAATTGCTGGTCAGCGGCGGCGACCCGGAACGCATGGAAACGCCGCTGGCCGTCTCCTACGCCCGCGTGCTGCGCGGGCTCGGTGTGCCGGACGAGGATCTCATCCTGGAATCCCGCAGCAACAACACCTGGCAGAACGCGCAGTTCTCGCGTCCGCTGCTGGCCAGGCTCGACGCACCGAAGGTGTGGCTGGTCAGCTCCGCCTGGCACTTGCGTCGCAGCGTGCTGTACTTCGACCATTTCGGTATCGCAGCCACCCCGGTGCGCGCGGATTACCTGCACGCCAACCTGGGCCTGTGGCCCTCGGCGCAGAACCTGGTGCTGACCGACGTGGCCCTGCATGAGTACCTGGGCGTGCTGCGGTACCGCGTCTACAACGCGATGGGCTGGAACGCACCGGTCATGAAACCCTTGCGGTAGGGCGGGCAATGCCCGCCGGCCTCCGTCGCGGCCGTGCAGCGGGCGGCGACCTTCGTGTGGCGCAGGGCCCGGCATGGATCAGCCTTCGCGCATCACCATCAGGCGGATCTCGGTCATGTCCTCGATCGCGTAGCGCAGGCCTTCGCGACCCAGGCCGGACAGCTTGACGCCGCCGTAGGGCATGTTGTCGACGCGGAAGCTGGGGATGTCGTTGATGATGACGCCGCCTTGCTCAAGCTCGTTCCAGGCACGCATGGCGTGGTCCAGATCGTTGGTGAAGATTCCGGCCTGCAGGCCGTAGTCCGAGTCGTTGACCATGCCGATCGCCTGGTCGAACTTGTCGAACGGAGCGAGCAGCGCGAACGGGCCGAACGCTTCCATGCGGTTCGCCTTGGCATCGGCGGGCACGTTCTCCATCAGCGTGGCGTCGAGCATGTTGCCCTCGCGCTTGCCACCACAGAGGATCCTGCCGCCGGCCTGTTTCGCTTCCAGAATCCAGCCGTGCAGGCGTTCGGCGGCCGCCTCGTCGATCATCGGGCCGAGGAATACCTCCTTGTCGCGCGGGTCGCCGGCCTTGAGCTTCTTCGTGGCGGCGACCAGCTTGCGCTTCAGCGCGTCGTAGACATCTGCGTGGGCGTAGATGCGCTGCACGCCGATGCAGCTCTGTCCGGACTGGTAGAACGCGCCAAACACCAGCCGCTGCACCACGCGATCGAGCTGCGCGCCCTGGTCGGCGTCGACGATGCAGGCGGCATTGCCGCCCAGTTCCAGCACTACCTTCTTGCGTCCGGCGCGTGCCTTCAGTGCCCAGCCGATCTGGCCGCCGGTGAACGAGAGCAGCTTGAAGCGCTCGTCCTCGACCAGCGGTGCGGCATGGTCGCCGTCCAGCGGCAGGATCGAGAACGCGCCCTTCGGCAGATCGGTCTCGGCCAGCACCTCGCCGATGATCAGCGCGCCGATCGGGGTCTTCTCCGACGGTTTCAGCACGAACGGGCAGCCGGCGGCGATCGCCGGCGCCACCTTGTGCGCCACCAGGTTCAGCGGAAAGTTGAACGGCGTGATGAATGACACCGGCCCCAGCGGCACGCGCTTGGTGTAGCCGTGATAGCCGTCCAGACGGCTGGCCAGTTCCAGGTTGATCGTTTCGCCGTTGATGCGCACGGCTTCTTCGGCAGCGATGCGGAAGGTCTCGATCAGCCTGGTCACCTCGCCGGCTGCATCCTTGATTGGCTTGCCGGCCTCGATGCACAGCGCCTCGGCCAGTTCGTCGCGGCGCTCGGCGAAGCGCTGCGCGCAATGCTGCAGCACGGCCTGGCGCGCCCACGGCTTGAACTCGCGCATCGGTTTGGCCGCCTTCACCGTGGCGGCGATCGCCTGCTCGGTGGCCTTCGCGTCCGGTACCGCGACGCGGGTGGCGAGCTTGCCGTTGTACTTGTCGCGCACGTCGAGCATGGCCTTCGACGTCTGCGGCCGGTTGGCAAGGTAGTACGGGTAGGTCTTGTTCAACATGGCGCTTGCCTGCGGTTGCGATCCGGCAAGGATAGGGCGTGGTGTTGTTCAGGGGTCGTGAGCTGCTGTCGTCTGCCAGTGGGTGAACCTGGTTTCGCGCTGGCCGCGACGGCCACACGGGCATGATGTCGAGGCTCTCCCGGCGGCGACACAAGGCTGCATGGCCATGCGCCAGCTTGCCGAACATCAATTCACGCCGGCCGCCGCCCCGTCCATGAACAGCCCGATCACCATGTCGAACTCTTGCCGCAGGTCGAGGCCCGGCTCGCTGAGCCAGCGCATCAGGGCACCCAGGTAGAGGTAGTGGAAATAGATGCCCAGTTGTTCGGAGCGATGCTGCGGCGCCAGTTCGCCGCGATCCTGGGCGGCTTCGATCAGCATCACCCAGAGCGGAAGCAGGCCGCGATCTTCCTTCGGCCTGGCGCCCGGGTCGAAATTGGCGAACTTGTAGCGGATGTAGGGCAACAGGATATCGGCGTGCTGTTCGCACCAGTGCGCCGATTCGTGCAGCAGTGCCGTGGCGCCGGCGCGGAAGCCGGCACGTTCGTGCAGGCTGAAGTCGCGTGTTGCGAGGTCTTTCGAGAGGGAAGCTTCCAGCGTGTGTTCCAGCAGAGCTTCTTTGGCCGGAAAGTATTTGTACAGGGTGCGCTTGGATACGCCGGCCTGGGCGGCGACCTGCTCCATGGTCACCTGGGCATAGCCGTGCGATGCGAACAATTGGCGCGCAACGAGGCCCATGTGTTCGGGCAACTCGGCCCGGCTTGATGGCCGGGGACGCGGACGGGAAGATGGCATGGCTCAGACACTCGGTGGCATGTAAAGTATACGCCGTTTACTTTACATGGGAGCGTGACATGAAGCTCGTACTTCTGACCTGCGGCACCGAGGGCGATACGCGTCCGCTGGCCGCGCTGGGTCATGCCCTGTGCAAAGCGGGCCATGAGGTGGTTCTGCTGGGCGACGCGCGAACCCTGGGCACGGCGCATGCGCTCGGGATTCCAGCCACGCCGCTCTCCGGCGACATCCGCGAGCTGTTTGCCGACTGGGGACAACAAGGGCCGCGCGGCACGGCCAAGGCCATGGTGGCATTGACCAACAAGCACACGGCTGCGTGGATGCGGGAGACGCTGGCCGCGGCGGAAGGTTGCGACGCCATCGTGACGTCGGGCCTGGCCGGCTTCGTCGGGCTTTCGGTGGCCGAGCGCCTCGAGGTTCCCGCCGCCATCGCGGGGATGATCCCGCTTACGCCGTCGCGCGAGTTTGCTTCGCCCTTCTTGCCGCCGGCCTGGGTCCCCGCCTGGTTGAACCGGGCCAGCCTCGCGTTCACCAACAAGCTGTTCTGGCTGGCTTTCAAGCAGGCGCTCAACCGTGCACGGGCGGAGGTGCTGGCCCTGCCGCCGCGGAAAACCGTGTGGAAGGATCTGCCCATGCTCTACGGCATCTCGCCGACGCTGCTGCCATCGCCCAAGGACTGGCCGGCGAATGCCACGCTGTGTGGCCAGTGGCTGCCGCCCATGGGTGAAAGCTACACGCCACCTCCGGCTCTGGCGGCGTTCCTTGCCGCCGGCACCGCGCCGGTCTATGTGGGCTTTGGCAGCATGACCGGCATCGACATGGCTGCCATGCTCGGTGCGGTGATCGCGGCGCTGGACGGGCGACGTGCCGTGTTCTGGCCGGGGTGGAACGGGATGGGCGACGTGCGTCTGCCGGACAATGTCCTGTGCATCGACGCCACCCCGCACGATTGGCTGTTTCCACGGATGGCTGCGGTGATCCACCACGGCGGATCGGGAACCACCCACTCGGCCCTGCGGGCAGGCAAACCCTCCATCGTCATGCCGTTCGCCGGGGATCAGGCGTTCTGGGCGGATCGCCTTCGTCGGCTGGGCGTGGCGCCGGCGGCACTCCCGGCGGCAAGCCCGGACACTGCGGCGCTTGCTGCAGCCCTCGATTTTGTCGCGCGGGAAACCGTCGTCGCGCGTGCGGCCGAGCTTGGCCGACGCATGGCCAGCGAAGACGGCCTCGCCGCGGCGGTCGCCGCTATCGAAGGGGTGCTTGGGAGGTAGGCGGCGCGGATGTCGGTTGCTACGCGATCCCTGCGTCGGCTCCGACCCACGCGTTTGCACAGCTTCAATGCCTTCTGTTTTCGCCATCTTGGCCGCGTTTCAGACCGCGGCTGCCTCGATGATCGAGATGCCGGCCCCGATATCCAGCTCCCGCTGCAGCGCAAAGCCCGCGGCGAGAGCGGGGTGACGTACTCCTGCCGCGTGCGTTGCTTTCCGCCGAGCAGTACCAGCATGTGGATGTCCGGCATCTTGGCCCAGTCCGGGCATCGGAGACCATGGCTTCCATCAGGAACAACCTGGCACCGGGGTCGGCGGTGCGACGTATCACCCGCAGCGGGAGTTCGCCATCGACCAGGGATGCGCAGTCGCGCATTCTTTCCGTCGTTCGGCATCGTCTGGAGCAGCTTCGGTGCAAGCAATCCCTGCGTGTACGATACGGCCCATGGTGCCGTGCTTGCCATCAGAATCGAGTGGCAGCATTTTCAATATGGGTGCTGCGCAGCCACTTCACGACAACTCAGGAAAAGGACGTTCCCCTGGTAAAGGTTCATGTCTGGCTGGCGGACAACGAGCACATCGGACACGCAGCCCTGACCATCGGAAGCGAATACGTCAGTTTCTGGCCTGACGGAGGCGCGGAAAAAAAGGATTTGAAGACCAAACGGAGTCAGCCCGGCATGCTGATGCAAAGCCTTCAGCAGGATATTTACAACGAGGGCAACCGGCAGCCGGTGACCGTGGAACTTCCCCTGCTGGACGAGGCTGCCGTGCTCCGATTCATCATCAACCTTCAGAAGGACACACCGCGCTATCAGATCGCGCGGAACAACTGCTCACACGTCGTCGCGCTCGCTTTGATCGAAGGTGCGAAGCGAGGCCCTTCGTTCACCCCGCACGCAGGCGAGTACAACCGATTCGGTCGCGTGTTGGGTTGGGGTATCTGGACGCCGGCCCAAGTGCTCAAATTCGCCAGAGAGCTGCAGCAATCTTGAAGATCATCTACACCCCTGCGTACAACATCGACTTCGGTCTGCTCAATCGGCTGCATCCGTTCGATGGCAGGAAGTACGCCAAGGTTGCCGAGAGCCTCCACGCACTGACCGGTGTCGAGATGGCAGAACCGCTGGCGCCTGTCGATGAAGCGACAGTCCAAACCTTCGTCGGTTCGATCTTCGGAAACCTGCTGTCGAGCAAACGCTACATTCTGCAGGCACTCGAGCTTCCATGGATTCCCTTGCTGCCGTTCTCGATGATCGATCGGCGTATCCTGACGCCGATGCGCTGGGCGGTGAGCGGCACGCTCACAGCGGCACGCGCGGCGCTACGCGAAGGCGGGCATGTCTGGAACCTGTCCGGTGGCTATCACCACGCCAGCCGCAACGCAGCCGAGGGCTTCTGTGTCTACAACGACATCGGCATCACGGTGGAACAGTTGCGAGGCGACAACACGCTGGGCACCGAAGACCGGATTCTGATCGTCGATATCGACGCCCATCACGGCAACGGCAACGCGCATGTGTTCATGGACGACAAGCGAGTGGATATTCTGGATATTTACAACGACACCATCTATCCACGCGACGGCTTCACTCGACAGCGGGTCGACATCGACCTTCCTCTGCGCAACGCCGTGTCCGGTGACGAATATCTGGCCCGGTTGCGCAGCGGGCTGGGCGAGGTGATCGGTGGGCACGCGTTGGCTTTCGTGGTGGCCGGAACCGATGTGCTGGCTAGCGATCCACTCGGCGGCATGCGTCTTTCCGTGGCCGATTGCGTCGAACGCGACGCGCTCGTGCTGGATCGACTCTCGTCGCTTGGCACCTCGGCAGTGTTCGTCGGTGGCGGCGGCTACGGCAAGGAGAGTGCCGCGGCCATGGCTGCGAGCATCAGCAATCTTGTTCGGCGGTAGCAAGAGCAGCAAACGCAGAATCAAGTTTGCTCATCCGCGAGGTTTCGTGGCATCACACTCCTCCACCCGCAACCCCAACTCACCATCCGCCAGTCGTGCGCGCAGCGCCGTGCCAGCCTCGACGCCCTGCGTCGAGCGCAGCACCTTGCCGGCCTCGTCGAACAGAATGGCGTAGCCACGTTCCAGCGTGGCCAATGGGCTGACCGTATGCAGAGCGCGCGCGGCTTGCTGCAGGGTGAGGCGGTCGCGTTCCAGACGACGCTCGATGGCGTGGCGCAGGCGCTGGGTGAGTTCGCCGAGGCGATGGCGCAGCAGGGGTAACCGCTGCTGCGGGTGTTGCCCGAGCAAGCGGGACCGCGCGCGGTCGAGCTGCGACTGGCGGCGTTGCTGCTGTTCGCGCATTGCCCCGAGGAGGCGACGGTGGAGATGGACCAGCCGCTCGCGATCGCGTTGCAGCCGCGCCTGCGGCCGCTGCGCCTGCAATCGCGCCAGCAGATGGTCGACGCGTTGCGCGTTCCCCTGCATGCGTCGTTGCTGCAGGGTAGCCAGGCGCTGCTGCAGTTGCCGCAGGTGGCGATCGACCGCCACCGCGTCGGGCACCAGCAGTTCGGCGGCGGCCGAGGGTGTGGGCGCGCGCAGGTCGGCGACGAAGTCGGCGATGCTGAAATCGATCTCGTGGCCCACCGCGGAAACCACCGGCACCGCGCTGGCGTGGATCGCCCGTGCCACCGCTTCGTCGTTGAATGCCCACAGGTCTTCCAGGGAGCCGCCGCCGCGGGTCAGCAGCAGCACGTCGTAGCGTGCGCTGGCCGATGCCTTGCGCAGCATCGCCACGATCGCCGGCGGCGCCTCGCGGCCCTGTACCGGCACCGGCAAGATCTCGACATCAGCCAATGGCCAGCGCCGTGACAGCACGCTCAGCACGTCGCGGATCGCCGCGCCGGTGGCCGAGGTGATCACGCCGATCCGGCGCGCGTAGCGGGGCAGGGCACGCTTGCGCGCCGGGTCGAACAGGCCTTCGGCGTCGAGCCGGGCCTTGAGCTGCTCGAACTCGCGCTGCAACGCGCCTTCGCCGGCCGGTTCCATGTATTCGGCGACCAGCTGGAACTCGCCGCGCGGTTCGTACAGGCCGACCTTGGCGCGCAGCAGCACCTGCATGCCGTCGACCGGGCGAAAGCGCAGCACGGAGGCTTTCATCTTGAACATCGCGCAGCGCACCTGCGCGCCGCTGTCCTTCAAGGTGAAGTACAGGTGGCCCGAGGCCGGCTTCGCCACGTTGGACAGCTCGCCTTCGATCCACACCTGCGGCAGCGCGTCGCCCAGCAGGTCGCGAACCAGCCGGTTGAGCGAGCTGGGGGTCAGCACGTGGCGGGGGGTGTCGGGGACGGACATGGGGCGAAGAGCCTAGCATGCCGCTACGGTGAAGTCGTGAAAAAACATCCGCTTGGGAGGTGAATCAGAACAAATGTCTCATGTGTCGTGGCCGGCCCCGCGGGCGTCGGCTTCGCGCGCCGTGCGCTGGCGGCGGCGCAGGCGCCAGCCGCGGATGCCCAGGTTCAGCGCGAACCAGGCGCACAGCACGGCGACCGGCCAGCCGATCCAGGCCGGCCACAGTGCCGCGATCACGCCCAGCACCAGGAGCGCCGCGGTGGCCAGGAACAACGGCCTGGCCGAGGTCGCACCGAGCACGCGGCGATGGCCAAGCGCGGCACCGACGCTGTTGGCCAGGCGCAACGCACCCGCCGCGGCACGCCCGGAGCTGCCGCCGCCATGGCGCACGCGCGGTCGCGCCTGGCTGGTGCGTACTTTCTCGGCATGGCCGCGGCGATGGTGCGGCGCCAGCACGATTTCGGTGGCGTTTTCCAGGTCGTGCTCGTACTGGGCGGCGAGCTTGCCGGCGAACGTGGCGTCCTCGATCGCCACGTCCAGCTCCTGGTTGCCCAGCCAACTGGCGAGGTTGAGGTTGGATGAGCCCACCCGCGCCCATTGCCCGTCGGCCACCGCGGTCTTGGCGTGCAGCATCGAGCCGTTCCATTCGAACACGCGGATGCCGGCTTTCAGCAGTGGCCGGTAGCCCGCGCGGGACATGTTGGCCACGGCCGGGATGTCACTGCTGCCGGGTACCAGCAGGCGCACGTCGACGCCATCGCGGGCGGCCGCCACCAGTGCCTGCACGTAGGGTGCGATGCCCACGAAATAGGCGTCGGTGAGCCACAGCGTGCGGGTGGCCAGCGAGGCGATCAGCTGGTCGAGCCGATACATGCCGGCGGTGGAGGGCTGGGTGGCGATCAGGCGCAGTGCGACGTCACCGGCGGGTGTGGTCGGCTCGGCCGCGCTCGGGAATTCGCGCAGCGGCGTGCCGGTGGCGCTCCAGCTTTGCGCGAATGCCGCTTCCAGCTCGGTCACCACCGGGCCGCGCAAGGCGACGCCGGTATCGCGCCACGGCGGCACGTCGCGCGCGGGGTTGCCCAGCCATCTGGCGCTGATGCACACGCCGGAAAGGAAGCCGGTCACGCCATCGACCACCAGCGACTTGCGGTGGTCGCGGCTCAGCCAGCCGAAGGTCTGCCCCAGCTGCAGCGGGTTGTACACGCGCACTTCGCCACCGGCCGCGCGCAGCGGTGCCCAGAAGCCGCTGCGCGACTGGCCCAGGCAGCCGACCCAGTCGACCACTACGGCCACGAACACGCCGGCCTGCGCGCGCTCGACCAGCGCATCGCGGAATTCGCGGCCCACCACGTCGTCGCGCACCATGTAGTTTTCCAGCAGCACCCGCTGGCGCGCGCCGCGGATCGCTTCCAGCCACGCGGCATAGTTGGCTGCCGCATCGATCAGCAGGTCCACCGCGTTGCCGCTGAGCAACGGTGCCCCGGCAGCGCGGCTCAGCGCTTGCTGCGCCAGCAGGCGACTGGACGAGGACGACGACGGCGACAAGGGGTCGGGCATGCATCGAGTGTAGGCGATGGGGATGTCGATGCGCCGTGGCGGCGGCTTCTGGCATGATCGGAGGATGCCCGCCAAGCCGCGCCACAGCGACACCGACGCTTGCGCCCACGACCTCGCCGATGCGCTGGGGCCGGATCTGCGCATCGCCGCGCCGCTGGGCCTGGGCAAGCCGCACGGCCTGCTCAACGCGTTGTACCGGCTCACCGCCGGCGACCCGACGCGTTCGATGCGCCTGTACACCGCGCTGTCGCTGACCCGGCCGCAGCCGAAGGCGGGGCTGCAGCGGCGCTTCCTGCTGCCGTTCCTCGATCGCCATTTCGGCGCCGACGCGGTCGACCCGCAGTACGCCCTGGACGAGGCGCGCGATGCCTTGCCGCCAAACGTCGTGGTGCACGAGTTCTACCTGCAGAGTGGCGCGCTGCTGCATTCGGGCAGTGCGCAGCGCAACTACATCAGCCAGAACTACACCCATGTGGCGCGCGACCTGGCGTTGCAGGACATCAACCTGCTGGTGCAACTGGTCGCACGCCGCGAAACCGCCGAGGGTGTGCGCTACAGCCTCTCGTGCAACCCCGACCTGACCCTGGATTTCCTGCGCCAGTTGCAGCTGGCAGGCGCACGCCGGCCGCTGTGCGTGGCGGTGGTGCATCCCGACCTGCCGTGGCTGGGCGGTGATGCCGAGGTGCCGGCGGATTACTTCGACGTGGAGCTGCAGCCGGAATCCTCGCCGCGCCTGTTCGCGCTGCCGCGGTTGCCGATCGACCTGGCCGAATATGCGATCGGCCTGCACGCCAGCAGCCTGGTGCGCGACGGCGGCTGCCTGCAGATCGGCATCGGCGCGTTGTCCGACGCCCTGGTCAAGGCCTTGCTGCTGCGCCAGCAGCAGAACACCGCCTGGCGCTGCATGCTGGTGGCGCTGGACCCGGCCGGCAGCACCCATGCGCAGGCAGGCGCGCTCGGTGGCCTTGCACCATTGGGGACCGGCTTGTACGGCGCCAGCGAGATGGTGATGGACGGCTTCATGCACCTGCAGCGCGGCGGCATCCTGAAGCGGCGCAGCTGGGACAACCTTGCGCTGGAGCGCGCCTCGCTGTCCGGCCGGCTGAATCCGGGCACGCCCGGCGGTCATTACCTGCGCGGCGCATTCTTCCTCGGTTCGCGCGACCTGTACGAATGGCTGGCCGCCACCGAGGCGAGCGACCCGGACGCGATCGACATGTGCGCGGTGTCCAACGTCAACCAGCTGTACGGCGACCAACAGGCATTGGCCACGCTGCAGCGACGCGACGCGCGTTTCTTCAACACCTGCATGATGGCGACCCTGCTCGGTGCGGCGGTGTCCGATACGCTGGAGGACGGCGCGGTGGTCAGCGGCGTCGGCGGCCAGTACAACTTCGTGGCGATGGCGCACGAGCTGCCGGGCGCGCGCTCGGTGCTGCTGCTGCGCGCCACCCGCCGCCATCGCGGCGGCATCGAGAGCACGATCCGCTGGAGCTACGGCCAGACCACGATCCCGCGCCACCTGCGCGACATCGTGGTCACCGAATACGGCGTCGCCGACTTGCGCGGCAAGAGCGACAGCGAATGCATCGAGGCGATGCTGTCGATCTGCGATGCGCGCTTTCTGGACGCGCTGTGCGCGGAGGCGAAATCGCGCGGCAAGCTGGCGGCGGATTTCGCCATACCCGATGCCTGGCGCCGGCACCAGCCCGATGCACTGCACGAATCGCTGATGCCATTCCGGCGCAAGGGCCAACTGCCGGTGTTCCCCTTCGGCAGCGATTTCGACGAGGTCGAACAGCGCCTGTTGCCGGCGCTGGAATGGCTGCAGTCGCGCAGCAGTCGCTGGCGCGGCCGCTGGCAAGTGCTGCGCGCCGCGGTGCGTCCCGGCGAGGCGATGGAGGATGAAGGCGCAGCCTTGGCGCGCATGGGCCTGGATGCGCCCAAGGGCCTGCCCGAGCGCATCCAGCGCCGTCTGCTGCAAGCCGCGCTGCGCCGGCGATCGACGTAGGGCGGGCACGGCCCGCCGGCTTTTGTCGTCGGCGCCGTGCAAGGCCGGCGGGCCATGCCCGCCCTACGCCTGGACGCGTCGCACCCGTGGGCGACGCTCTTGAGCTTTTGCGAATCCCGAATCCCGAATCCCGAATCCCGAATCCCGAATCCCGAATCCCGAATCCCGAATCCCGATTCCCGATTCCCGATTCCCGATTCCCGGCGAGCGGGCTCCTACGGGGGCGTGGGTGGATTCTCGGGCTCTTCGGCCGGCGCGGGCTGATCGTCCATCAGCGGCAGCACGCCGGGGCTGTCGAGGTCGTCGAATTGCTGGTGGTTCACGGCCCAGAAAAAAAGCGCCACGGCCACGCCGATCACCACCAGGGTGACAGGGATCAGCACCAGCAGGACGTTCATGCCGCCGCCTCGGCGGTGCGGTCGGCGCGGCCGGGGTTGGCGTCGTGCGCGTGTTCGCGGCCGACGCGCATGGCGTTGAGCACCACCATCAGCGAGCTCAGCGACATGCCGATGGCGGCCAGCCACGGCGACACCAGGCCGAACGCCGCGAACGGCACGGCGAACAGGTTGTAGCCCAGCGCCCAGCGGCGGCTTTGCGCGATCACCTGCTGCATCTGCACGGCGATCGCGTGCGCGTGCAGCAGGCCTTGCAGGCGGCCGTCGAGCAGCAGCAGGTCGGCCTGGGCCTGGGTCAGGTCGGTGCCGCTGGACAGCGCGGCGGAGACGTCGGCGGCCGCCAGCAGCGGGGCGTCGTTGCTGCCGTCGCCGACGGCGAGCACGCGGTGGCCGTCGGCTTGCAGGGATTGCAGCAGGGCCAGCTTGTCGGCCGGCAGCTGCCGCGCATGCCAGTCGTCGATGCCGAGCCGGGTGGCCAGCGCGGCGACGCGATCGGCGCTGTCGCCGCTGGCCATGCACACGTCGATGCCGTCCTCGCGCAGCCGTGCCAGCGTGGCGGCGGCATCCTCGCGCGGGCGTTCCTGAAAGCCGAAGCGGGCCAGCGCGCCGTGCTGGTCGGCCAGCACCATGGCCGCGCTGGCCAGCCGCGGATCGTAATGCGCGTCGCCCAGCGCGTAGCGGGCGCGGCCCAATCGCAGCGCGCGGTCGCCGACGTGGCCTTCGATACCTGCGGCCAGGTGCACGCGCACGTCCTGTGCCGCCGGTGTGACGCCGCGCGGGCGCGCCGCGGCGCTCAGCGCGCGGGCCAGCGGATGCGAGCTGGCGCGGGCCAGCGCCAGGGCCCAGGCCAACACCTGCTCGCGGCTGTCGCCGCGCAGCGGTTCAACCGCCTCGTCATCCAGGTGCGGCGTGGAGAGTGTGCCGGTCTTGTCGAACAGGGCACGGTCGACGCCGGCAAGTGCGAGCAGGGCGCTGCCATCGGTGACCAGCACGTGGCGGTGGGCAAGCCGGCCCAGCGCCCGGGTCAGCGTCACCGGCACGGTCAGCGCGAAGGCGCAGGGGCAAGCCACCACCAGCACGGCGATGGCCGCGTCGAACGCGCGTGAGGGGTCGACCAGCAGCCAGCCCAGCGCGGTCACCACGGTAAGCACCAGCACCCGGCGCACGAAGCGGGTGACTTCGCGATCGCTGCCGGCGATTCGCGCGCGGGCCTGGCGCGCGCGCGCGGCCAGCGCGCCGAGCCGCGCCACGCTGGTCTGCGCGCCGCCATGTTCCACGCGCAGCTGCGCCGGCCCGGTCAGCAGCACGCTGCCGGCCACCAGACGCTCGCCGCGCTGGCGCCGTTGCGGGCGCGATTCGCCGGAGAGCAGCGCTTCGTCCACCTCGACCACGGCGCTTTCCAGCACGCCATCGGCCGGCACGGTGCCCCCGTCGTCGATGTGCACGCAGTCGCCGCTGGCGAGGGTCATCGCGGGCACGGTTTCCAGTTCGCCATCGGCACGGCGGCGCTGCGCCAGCAGCGGCGTGGCATCCAGCAAGGCATCGCCGCCGGCGTCGCCGCGATGGCGCGAGCGCAGTTCGATGTAGCGCCCGACCAGGAGCAGGAACACGAACATGCTGACCGAATCGAAATACACCTCGCCGCTGCCGCGCAGCGTGTTGATCACGCTGGCCGCGAACACCAGCGCGATTGCCAGCGCCACCGGCAGGTTGATGCCGAGGCGGCGGCCGCGCAGTTCCTCTGCGGCGCCGCGGAAGAACGACTGCGCCGAATAGGCCACCAGCGGGATGGTGGTCAGCAGGCCAAGCCAGCGGAACAGGTTGCGCGTGCTGAAATCGACGAAGTCGACCACGCCGAGGTAGATCACCAGGGCGTAGCTCATCACCTGCATCGCGCACATGCCGGCCACCAGCATGCGCTTCAGCGCATCGTGCATCTCGGCGGCGCGGACGTCTTCCACTTCGTCCAGGCGCAGCGGGCGCGCCTGACAGCCGGCGGCGGCGAAGTTCTCCAGCAGGGTGGGCAGGGTGGTGCGCCGGGTGTCCCAGACCACCCGCATGCGCCGCGCGGCGCGGTCGACGCTGACCCGGCGCACGCCGGCAAGCGCATTGATGCGCTGCTCCAGCCAGAGCAGCCGGCGGGGATCGTCCAGCGCCTCGACGCGCAGGGCGATCTCGCTCAATCCGTCGCGTCGCTCGCGCAGCACCTGGGCGGCGAGCCGGGGATCGGCCCATGTCGCCGCGCTGTTCATGGCTTGCGCGAGGGAGGGGCGGTGGATGGCGGTGGCGCGCTGTGCGAGGCGACCGGCACCCCGAATACCGCGTGCGAGCTGGTGGTCAGCGGCGTGTCGGCGTAGCGGACGCTGACCACGATGAGCCATGCGCAGCCGGCCAGCGAGGCGACGAAGATGAATGCTCCGAGCCACAGCACCGGCTGGCGATACCAGGCCGATGCCGTGCGGACGCCGATGTCATGGCTGGTCTTCATCGACCGGGTGCGACAGGTGGTAGACGTAGGCGGCGATGACGTGGATCTGGTCTTCGCTCAGCCGCGTGCTCCACGACGGCATGTGGCCCTGGCGACCGTTGCCGATGGTCTGCTCGATATCGGCCGGGGTGCCGCCGTACAGCCAGACGTGGTCGGTGAGGTTCGGCGCACCCAGCGCCGGGTTGCCCTTGCCCTCGGCGCCGTGGCAGGCGGCGCAGGTGGAGAACAGCGGCTTGGCGGCTGCCGCCTTGGCCGCGTCGTGCGGGGCGCCGGACAGGCTCAGCACGTACTGGGCGAGGTTTTTCACGTTGTCCGCGCCCAGGCTCGCCCATGGCGGCATCACGCCGCTGCGACCGTCGTGGATCGAGGTGGTGATGTCCTTGCCGGTGCCGCCGTACAGCCAGTCGCCGTCGGTGAGGTTGGGTGCGCCGACCAGGATGTTGCCCTTGCCGCTGCGCTGGTGGCAGGCGGCGCAGTTGTCCTCGAACAGCACCTTGCCCATCTGCTGCGCCTGCGGGTCGCCGGCCAGCTGCTCCACCGTGTACAGGCGGAAGCGGTCCAGCAGCGGGTCCAGCCTGGCCTCGTTGGCGGCCACTTCACGTGCCAGCTGGCCGTGCGAAGTCCAGCCCAGCGCGCCCTTGTGGTTGCCGAAGCCGGGGAACAGGAACAGATAGATGAATGCCGCGGCGAACATCGCGCCGGAAAACACGATCCACCACCGGGGCAGGTTCTTGAGGCCTTCCAGGATGGTGCCGTGCGCCCACACGTGGCCGGTGGTGCCGTCGGGCCGGGTCGGGATCTTTGCCCGCGGCGCCCACAGGTACAGCGCGAAGGTGATGCCCAGGTTGAGCACCACCAGGAACATGACCCACAACGACCAGCCGCTGCTCATGGGCGATCCTCCTTGGCGTCGACATCGCTGTCGGGTAGTTCGTCTTGTTCGAGCGGCAGGCGCGCCATGCGGTCGAACGTGGATTTGTGGCGCTTGCGCCAGGCCCAGATCCAGATGCCGATGAAGGTCACCAGCATCAGGATGATGAATACCCCTGCAACGTGGCCCCAGACCGGGCTCATCGGCGTCATGGCGTGGCTCCCGCGACGCCGTCGGTGGTCGCCGGCTTGGCTGCCGGCGGGGCCGGCTCGTTGGCGATGCCCAGGCCCTGCAGGTAGGCGATCAGCGCGTCCATCTCGGTCTTGCCCTTGACCGCCTCGGGCGCCGCCGCGATCTGCGCGTCGGTGTACGGGTCGCCCAGCTTGCGCAGCGTGCGCATGCGCGCCTGCACGTCCTCGGCACTGATCGTGTTGTGCGCCAGCCACGGGTAGGCGGGCATGTTCGACTGCGGCACCACCTGGCGCGGGTCCATCAGGTGCAGGCGCTGCCATTCGTCGGAATACTTGCCACCCACGCGCGCCAGGTCCGGCCCGGTGCGCTTGGAGCCCCACTGGAACGGGCGGTCGTAGACCGACTCCTCGGCGGTGGAGAAATGGCCATAGCGCTCGGTCTCGAAACGCAGCGCGCGGATCATCTGCGAGTGGCACAGGTAGCAGCCCTCGCGCACGTAGACGTCCTTGCCGATCAGGCGCAGCGGCTCGTACGGATGCACGCCCGGCGGCGCCTTCACCGAATGCGCCTCCATGAACAGCGGGGTGATCTCGGCCAACCCGCCCAGCGAGACCATGATCGCGATGCCGATGCCGAGCAGGCCGGCGTGCTTCTCGATCGCTTCGAAATGTTTGTAGGCCATCTGGAATCTTCCTCAACCCGCGGCAGGCAGGGGCGCGGGCACCTGGTGCGGCACCGGCTCGGGGATCGGCACCGGGATCGGCTTGATCAGGCGGGCGCGGGCGTCGGCGGCGGTGTACCACAGGTTCCACGCCATCACCCACATGCCGGACAGGATGAACACGCCGCCGGCCCAGCGGATCAGGTACATCGGCTTGATCGCCAGCAGGCTGTCGAGGAAGCCGTAGGTCAGCGCGCCGTCGGGGTTGGTGGCGCGCCACATCAGGCCCTCGGTGACGCCAGCCGTCCACATCGAGCCGACGTACAGCAGGGTGCCGATGATGTGCAGCCAGAAGTGCAGCTCCATGCCCTTGCGCGAATGCATTTCCGGCCGCCCCAGCGCGCGCGGCGCCATCGCGTAGAGCGAGCCGATGGTGATCATCGCCACCCAGCCCAGCGAGCCCGAATGCACGTGGGCGATGGTCCAGTCGGTGTAGTGCGACAGCGAGTTCACCGTCTTGATCGCCATCATCGACCCTTCGAAGGTCGAGGCGCCGTAGAACACCAGCGACAACACCATGAACTTGGCCGCCGGGTCGGTGCGCAGGCGGTGCCACACGCCGTTGAAGGTGAGCAGGCCGTTGGCCGCCGAACCCAGGCTCGGCATCAGCAGCACCAGCGAGAACGCCATGCCGACCGACTGCACCCAGTCGGGCAGGGCGGTGTACATCAGGTGGTGCGCGCCGGCCCACATGTAGACCGAGATCAGCGCCCAGAAATTGACGATCGAGAAGCGGTAGCTCCACAGCGGCTGCTTGGCCTGCCGCGGCACGAAGTAGTACATCATGCCGAGGAAGCCGGCGGTGAGGAAGAACGCCACCGCGTTGTGGCCGTACCACCACTGCACCATCGCGTCGACCACGCCGGAATAGATCGAGTACGACTTGGTCAGCGAGACCGGGATGGCCAGGTTGTTGACGATGTGCAGCAGGCCCACGGCGATGATGAACGCGCCGTAGTACCAGTTGGCCACGTAGATGTGCTTGATGCGCCGGCGCGCCAGCGAGCCGAAGAACACCACGCCGAAGCTCACCCACACCACCGCGATCAGGATGTCGATGAACCATTCCGGCTCGGCGTATTCCTTGCTCTGGGTCAGCCCCAGCGGCATCGTGGTCATCGCCAGCACGCAGACCAGTTGCCAGCCCCAGAAAGTGAAGGCGGCCAGCTTCCTGAAAGCCAGCCGCGCGTGGCCGGTGCGCTGCACCACGTAATAGCAGGTGCCCATCAGCGCCGAGCCGCCGAA
Source organism: Rhodanobacter sp. UC4452_H20 (assembly GCF_052978205.1). The sequence goes on from NZ_CM129662.1 coordinate 881,060, forward strand.
CGCGAAGATCACGCCGAAGGTGTGGTCGGGCCGGATGCGGCTGAAGGTCAGCCACGGCACGTTGAAATTGAGCACCGGCCACATCAGTTCGGCGGCGGCATAGACGCCGACGGACATGCCGATGATGCCCCATACGGCGGCCGCGAGCAGGAACTGGCGGACGACCTTGTCGTTGTAGTATTCGGTGTTCGGCATCGGCTTTTCCGGCTGGACAGCGGGGCATTTTGGCGGCAAGCATGCGGCGAAGTGCTGACCTCGATCAAGCAACTGCGGCATTCCGTCCACGTCATCGCGGCGGAGGCCGGCGCTACCGGTCGGGCGAGTATCCTTGGCATCTTCAGTCGCGGCCTGCCGCGACCAGACATTCCGGTTGAATCCATGAGTGAGATCGTTTCGCAACAACCCCGTCCGGCGGCGCCCGCGCCGCGCCGCGCCAGCGTGGGCGTGCAGGTCGGCAAGGTCAAGGTAGGCGGCGGCGCCCCGATCGTGGTGCAGTCGATGACCAATACCGACACCGAGGACCCGGCCAGCACCGCGAAACAGATCGCCGAGCTGGCCCGCGCCGGCTCCGAGCTGGTGCGCATCACGGTGAACACGCCGGCCGCCGCGGCCGCGGTGCCGCGCATCGCCGAGCGGCTGGCGATGATGGGCGTGGACGTGCCCATCATCGGCGACTTCCACTACAACGGCCACCAGTTGCTGGAGCGCGAACCGGCCTGCGCCGAGGTGCTGGCCAAGTACCGCATCAACCCCGGCAACGTGGGTTTCGGCAAGAAGCACGAGAGCCAGTTCGCCTCGATCATCGAGAAGGCGCTGCGCCACGGCAAGCCGGTGCGCATCGGCGCCAACTGGGGCTCGCTGGACCAGGCCATGGTGGCTGCGCTGATGGACGAGAACGCGCAGCGCGCCGAACCCTGGGATGCCTCGCACGTGGCGCGCGAGGCGCTGATCCGCTCCGCGCTGGATTCGGCCGCGCGCGCCGAGGAACTCGGGCTGGCGCGCGAGCGCATCATCCTGTCGTGCAAGGTCTCCGGCGTGCAGGAACTGATCGCCGTATACCGCGACATCGCCGCGCGCTGCGACTACGCGCTGCACCTGGGCCTGACCGAGGCCGGCATGGGCTCCAAGGGCATCACCGCCTCGGCTGCCGCGCTGGCGGTGCTGCTGCAGGAAGGCATCGGCGACACCATCCGCATCTCGCTCACGCCCGAACCCGGTGCCTCGCGCACCGGCGAGGTGATCGTGGCGCAGGAGCTGTTGCAGACGATGGGTCTGCGCTCGTTCACGCCGCTGGTCACCGCCTGCCCGGGTTGCGGGCGCACCACCAGCGAGTTCTTCCAGGAACTGGCCAAGACCGTGCAGGAACACGTGCGCGAGCAGATGCCGCTGTGGCGGGTGAAATACGACGGCGTGGAGAACCTTACCCTGGCGGTGATGGGCTGCATCGTCAACGGGCCGGGCGAATCCAAGCACGCCAACATCGGCATCTCGTTGCCGGGCAACGGCGAGGCGCCGGCCGCGCCGGTGTTCATCGACGGCGAGAAGGCGATGACGCTGCGCGGCGACAACATCGCCAACGAGTTCGTCGACATCCTCGACGACTACGTGGCGCGCAAGTACGCCGCGCGCGCTAGCTGAAAGTCGTGCCGGGCTGCCACAGCCGCGGGCCGAGATCGGTCCAGCTGCCGACCTGCCCAGGTTGCGCGGCCAGCGTGCCGGCCTGCGCCAGGTAGTCCGCGCGCGCCATCTCGAACGCACCCAGGCTCAGCGTGTGGGCGTTGGCTACCTGCGCATCGAGCAGCGGGCAGCCCTGTTCGTGCAGCAGCCGCGCCAGCGCGATCAGTGCCACCCGCGAACCACCGCTCTCGGCGCTGAACATCGACTCGCCGCAAAACAGCTTGCCGACAGAAAGGCCGTAGACGCCGCCGACCAGGCGCTCGCCGTCCCAGGTCTCCACGCTGTGCGCGTAACCGAGCTGGTGCAGGTGGAGGTAGGCGTCGATCATGGCCGGTACGATCCAACTGCCCGAGCTGTTGTCGCGCGGCGCCGCGCAACCGCGGATCACCGCCTCGAACGCCCGGTCGATCGTCACCCGCCAGCGCTTGCCGGCGAGCTGGCGACGCAGGCTGCGGTTCGGCCGCAACGCGTCGGTGCGAAACACGCAGCGCGGGTCGGGCGACCACCACAGGATCGGTTCGCCCTCGCCGAACCAGGGGAAGATGCCTTGCCGGTAGGCGGCCAGCAGCCGGCCTGGCGACAGGTCGCCGCCGAAGGCAAGCAGGCCGTTCGGTTCGGCCAGTGCGCGGGAGGGATCGGGAAAGCGCTCCGGCGCGTCGGCATCGAGCAGGGGCAGGCGGATCATGGCGCAGCCTCGTCGTGCTGCGCGTACGGGCTGTGTTGCCGCAATTCTTCCGCGTAGGCATCCACCGCCGGTGCCTCGCGCGCCAGCGCGCTGGCCACCGCCGCGCGGAAGCCCGGGTGGGCGAGCCAGTGGCGCGACTGCGTGCGCGCGGGCAGGAAGCCGCGTGCCAGCTTGTGCTCGCCCTGCGCCCCGGGCTCGAAGCGATGCAGCCGCTGCACAATGGCGTACTCGATGCCGCGGTAATAGCAGAGTTCGAAATGCAGCCCGGGCACGTCGACCATGCTGCCCCAGTAACGACCGTAGAGCACGCCGTCGCCCTGCACGAACAACGCCATCGCCACGATCTCGCCGCCTGCGCGGGCCAGCGCGAGCTGTGCCAGCGGACCGAGTTCGCCGAGCTGCCGGAAGAAGGCGACGGTCAGCACCGCGTGGTTGCCCTTGTCGTCGAAGGTGGCTTCGTACAGCGCGTGCACGCGATTCCACTCGTGCTCGTCGAGCGTGTCGCCGCTGCGCCATTCGATCGCCAACCCGCTGGCGGCGACCTGGGTGCGTTCGCGCAGGATGTTCTTGCGCTTCTTGTGGGTCAGCGCGGCGAGGAAATCCGGGAAGTGGCGGTAGTCGCGGTTGTGCCAGTGGAACTGCACGTCCGAGCGGGCCAGCCAGTCGTCGCCGAACGCCGGCGCCTCCGTGGCGAGCAGGAAATTCGCGTGCACCGAGGACAGCCCCAGCCGCTTCGCCTCGGCGCGCATCGCCTCGACCAGCGCCTGCCGCAGCGCTGGCGTGTCGGCCAGCAGGCGCGGGCCGGGCACCGGCGAGTAGGGCACGCCGCAGAGCAGCTTCGGGTAGTACTCGCCGCCGGCGCGCTCCCACGCGCTGGCCCAGCTCCAGTCGAACACGAACTCGCCGTGCGAGTTGCCTTTCAGGTACAGCGGCGCGGCGGCCACCAGGCGATCGTGGTCGTACAGGCCCAGGTGGTGTGCCTGCCAGCCCCAGTCGGGACGGATGCAGCCGGTGTCTTCCAGCGCATGCAGGAACGCGTGCGACACGAACGGATTCGCCCCGCCGCGCAAATCGTCCCACGCCGCGGCAGGCAGTTCGGCGATCGCGTCGTGGAAGCGGATGTGCATGACTCGGCAGGTGCCGCAGGAGCCCGCTTGCGGGCGATGCTTCTGTTTTTTTCAATCCCGGCCAGAAGCATCGCCCGCGAGCGGGCTCCTGCGGGCAGGTCAGCCCGCCGGCGTCTGCTGGTCGAGCCAGCGTTCGGCGTCCAGCGCGGCCATGCAGCCGAAGCCGGCGGAGGTGATCGCCTGGCGATAGACGTGGTCGGCGACGTCGCCGGCGGCAAACACGCCGGGGATCGAGGTCATCGTGGCCATGCCGTTCTGGCCGCTGTGGATGCGGATGTAGCCGTCGTGCATGTCCAGCTGGCCGGCAAAGATGCCGGTGTTCGGGGTGTGGCCGATCGCCACGAAGAAGCCGGTGGCCGCGATGTCGCGGGTGGCGCCGGAGTTGACGTCCTTCACGCGCACGCCGGTGACGCCGGTGTCGTCGCCGAGCACCTCGTCGATGGTGTGGTTCCAGACCAGCTCGATCTTGCCCGCGGCCTCCTTCTCGAACAGCTTGTCCTGCATGATCTTCTCCGCGCGCAACTTGTCGCGGCGGTGCACCAGGTACACCTTGCGGCCGATGTTGGCCAGGTACAGCGCTTCCTCGACCGCGGTGTTGCCGCCGCCGATCACCACCACGTCCTGGTCGCGGAAGAAGAAGCCGTCGCAGGTCGCGCAGGCCGACACGCCCTTGCCCTTGAACTTCTCCTCGCTGGCGATGCCCAGGTACTTCGCGGTGGCGCCGGTGCTGATGATCAGCGCATCGGCGGTGTACTCGCCGGAGTCGCCGACCAGCCGGAACGGGCGCTGCTTGAGGTCGGCGGTGTGGATGTGGTCGAAGATCATCTCGGTGTGGAAGCGCTCGGCGTGCTCGGCCATGCGCTGCATCAGCGCCGGACCCTGCAGCCCCTCGACGTCGCCCGGCCAGTTGTCCACGTCGGTGGTGGTCATCAGCTGGCCGCCCTGCTGCAGGCCGGTGATCATGGTCGGCTTGAGATTGGCGCGGGCAGCGTACACCGCGGCGGTGTAGCCGGCAGGACCGGAGCCGAGGATCAGCAGGCGGCTGTGCTTGGGGGTGGGCATGGCAGGTATAATCCTTGGGTTTGCTGGTGGCTTGAGCGGCTATTCGCTGCAGCTGCAGCCGGGGTTTCACCGAAACCGGGCCTGCAGGTGGCAACAACGAATGCGACCCCCGGAGAATGGGGAATCCGCGTGGCTGATTCAAGTCGCCGGCAGATCAACGACACCACCGCGGCAGTTGCGCGATGGACTTTCCACGTGTTCCCACAGGATTCTTTTGCCATGCGTATCGGTATCCCCTCCGAAACCAAGACCCTCGAAGGTCGTGTCGCCCTTGTTCCCGCCGCTGCTGCCGACCTGGTGCGTCGCGGCCATGAGGTGTTCATCCAGGCCGGGGCCGGCCTGAAGAGCGGTTTTTCGGACGAGGCGTACGTCAACGCCGGCATCAAGATCGTGGCCGATGCCGCCGCGCTGTACGAGGCGGGCGAACTGATCGTCAAGGTGAAGGAGCCGATCGCCGGCGACCTGGCCCTGCTGAAGAAGCACCACTTGCTGTTCTGCTATCTGCACCTGGCGGCGGAGCCGGCGCTGACCCGCAGCCTGCTCGACATCGGCCTGACCGGCGTGGCGTTCGAGTCGGTGGAAGATCACGGCGGCCTGCCGCTGCTGCACCCGATGTCGGTGATCGCCGGGCGCATCGCCACCCAGTGCGGCACCACGCTGCTGCATCGTCCGCAGGGCGGCAAGGGCAAGCTGCTCGGCGGCATGGCCTCGACCCCGCGCGGCAAGGTGGTGGTGCTCGGTGCCGGCGCGGCCGGCGGCAATGCCGCGGCGCTGGCGGCGCAGGCCGGCGCCAACGTGGTGGTGTTCGACAAGCGTCAGGATCGCCTGGCCGAGATGATGGCGCTGGGCCCGAACGTCACCGCGCTGTACGCCTATGAATCCTCGGTGGCCGAGGAAGTGCGCGACGCCGACCTGGTCGTCGGCGCCGTGCTGATCCCCAGCGCCAAGGCGCCGCACGTGGTGACCGAGGCGATGGTCAAGTCGATGGAGCCGGGCAGCGTGCTGGTGGACATCGCGATCGATCAGGGCGGCTGCTTCGAGACTTCCCGGCCGACCACCTGGGAGCACCCCACCTACGACGTGCACGGCGTTACCCACTTCTGCGTCACCAACATGCCCGGCGCGGTGCCGCAGACCTCGTCGGTGGCGATCTCCGCGGCGATCCTGCCGTACGTGCAGCGCCTGGCCGGCGGCAACGCGTGGCGCGAGTTCGAGCCGCTCAAGGTCGGCATCAACATCGACGGCGGCAAGCTGGTACATCCGGCGCTGCAAGGTATGCTCTGACCCTGGTCACGAAGAAAGGGGCACCCCGGGTGGCGCGCGGCGCGAACGCAAGGCAACAACCCAAGGCAGGCCTCAGCGATGAGTTGAAACGCCGGCTGCGCGAAGCCGGCGCCCTGCTGCTGCTGCCGCTGGCGGTGTACCTCCTGGTATGCCTGTTCAGCTACGACCCGCATGACCCCAGCTGGACCAATGCCGGCCAGCTGGAGCATGCGCGCAACTTCGGCGGCACCGTCGGTGCCTACGTGGCCGATCTGCTGCGCTGGATCTTCGGCCTGGTGGCGTACTGCTTCCCGTTGCTGCTGTTGCTGCTCGGCGTGCAGGTGTTGCGCCAGCGCGGACAGCAACCGCAGCATCCGTGGGAACCGGCATTGCGGCTGGTCGGCTTCGTGTTCTTCTTCATCACCGGGCCGGCGCTGCTGTATCTGAACTTCGCGCAGGAGCCGGTGCAGCCGCAGGGCGTGGGCGGCATCATCGGCGTGTGGGTGGGCCATGCGGTGCTGTCGGCGTTCGGGTCCACCGGCGCGCCGTTGCTGCTGCTGGCGCTGTTCCTGATTGCGGTGACGCTGGCCACCGGGCTGTCCTGGTTCGGCGTGATGGACTGGACCGGCCAGGCCGTGCTGCAGCTGGCCGGCTGGCTGCGCGGCAAGCTGCGCGAGGCACCGCAACTGCTGGCCGCGCGCCAGGCGCGCAGCGAGCGCGAGGTGATCAAGAAGGCCGACGCGGTGAAGCAGGCCCGGCGCGAACCGGTGCGCATCGAGGCGGCGCCCGCGCCGGTGACCAAGAGCGAGCGCGCGCGGCTGGAGACGCAGATCCCGCTGTTCGCCGGCGCCGCCGCGCCGGGTGAACTGCCGCCGCTGTCGCTGCTCGACGAGGCGCCGGAGCAGGGGCCTGGCTATACCGAGGAAACGCTGGAAGTCCTCTCGCGCCAGGTCGAATTCAAGCTGAAGGATTTCAAGATCGACGTGAAGGTGGTCGGCGCCTATCCGGGGCCGGTGATCACCCGTTTCGAGATGGAGCCGGCGCCCGGCGTGCGCGGTTCGCAGGTGTCGAGCCTGGACAAGGACATCGCCCGCGGCCTGTCGGTGGTGAGCGTGCGCGTGGTCGACGTGATCCCCGGCAAGAACGTGATCGGGCTGGAGATCCCCAATACGCGCAAGCAGATCGTCTACCTGTCCGAGATCCTGCGTTCGGACAAGTACGACCAGGCGCGCTCGCCGCTGGCGCTGGCGCTGGGCAAGGACATCGGCGGCAAGCCGGTGGTGGTGGACCTGGCCAAGATGCCGCACCTGCTGGTGGCCGGCACCACCGGTTCGGGCAAGTCGGTGGCGGTCAACGCGATGGTGCTGAGCCTGCTGTACAAGGCCAGCCCCAAAGACGTGCGCATGATCATGATCGACCCGAAGATGCTGGAGCTCTCGGTGTATGAGGGCATCCCGCACCTGCTGGCGCCGGTGGTCACCGACATGAAGGAGGCCGCCAACGCGCTGCGCTGGTGCGTGGCCGAGATGGAGCGCCGCTACAAGCTGATGGCCGCCGTGGGCGTGCGCAACCTGTCCGGTTTCAACAAGAAGGTGAAGGACGCCGAGAACGCCGGCCAGCCTTTGCTCGATCCGCTGTTCCGGCCCAACCCGGACATGCCGGGCCTGGCGGCCGACCCGCTGGAGCCGCTGCCGAACATCGTGGTGTTCATCGACGAATTCGCCGACATGATGATGATCGTCGGCAAGAAGGTCGAGGAGCTGATCGCGCGCCTGGCGCAGAAGGCGCGTGCCGCCGGCGTGCACCTGATCCTGGCCACCCAGCGCCCGTCGGTGGACGTGATCACCGGCCTGATCAAGGCCAACATCCCCACCCGCATCGCGTTCCAGGTATCGAGCAAGATCGACTCGCGCACGATTCTCGACCAGTCCGGCGCGGAAGCGCTGCTGGGCCACGGCGACATGCTCTACCTGCCGCCGGGCACCGCCACGCCCGAGCGCGTGCACGGCGCCTTCGTCGACGACCACGAGGTGCACGGCGTGGTCGCCTGGCTGAAGTCGCAGGGCGGGCCCGACTACATCGAAGGCGTGCTGGAGGAGGTGCAGGCCACCAGCGACGGCAAGTTCATCAACGACTCCGGCCTGCCGCAGGACGGCGAGGAAGGCGGCGACGCCGACACCCAGCTCTACGACAAGGCCGTGGCGGTGGTCACGCAGACGCGCCGCGCCTCGATCTCGGGCGTGCAAAGGCATCTGCGCATCGGCTACAACCGCGCCGCGCGACTGGTCGAGCAGATGGAGGCCGACGGCGTGGTCAGCGCGCCGCAGCACAACGGCAACCGCGAGGTGCTGGCGCCGCCGCCGCCCAAGGATTGATCCGGTATCCCGCTGCCGGCGCAAAACCGGCATGATGCGCTCCTGCCGCGCACGCCGGGTCCGTGGATCGGACGCGCGACGGCCTTCATGATTGCTCTTGGACGCGTACGTCGGTCATGGTGTCGAACTTGCCGCAACACGATGGGAACGATGCCGCGTGGGCGTCGCTGGCCGGCGACGTCCATCGCCTGGTCCAGCAAAACCGCGCGCAGGACGCGCTGGCGATCGTCGAGCGATTCCTCGGCTCGACGCCGGATTGCCGGGTCGTCGAGCCGCTGCGGTTGCGCGCGCAGCTGTTGCTGTCGCTGGGGCGTCCGCGGCAGGCCGTGCCGGCGTTCGAAGTTGCGATGGCCGCCGCGCCCGGGGACGGGCGCATGCTGCTGGGGCTTGCCGTGGCGCACGGCGAAAGCGGCCAGCCCGAAGCAGCCGAGGTGGCGGCGCGCGGCGCACTCGCGCAGTCGCTCGACCATCCGCACGCGCATTACGTGCTGGCTCGCGCCCTGTTCGAACAGGATCGGTTCGTCGAGGCCGAAGCGGAGCTTCGTCAGGTCGTGGCGACGGCGCCGCAGCACCTTGCGGCGCATACCACGCTGGCCGAACTGGTGTGGATGCGCAGCGGCGACATGGATGCGGTGGCCATCGCGCTCGATGCGGGCAGCGACGCCCGCTCGCGCGTCGAGCTGCGCATGGTCAAGGCCCGGCTGTGGCGTCAGACCGGCGCGGCCGAACGGGCGTACGCCGAGCTTGCGCCGCTGCTCGAAGCGCACCCGCAGCACGCCGCGCTGCACGTACTGGCGGCGGAATGCGCGCTGCAACTGGACCCGCCCCGGGCGCTGGCGCTCATCACCCACGCGCTGCAACTGGAGCCGCGCAGCCGGGAGGCGCACCGCTTGCACGGCGACATCCTGCTCGCGGCCGGGCTGCCGGAAGCGGCGGCCAGCCTGGCCGGCCGACTGCTGGCGCTGGACCGCAACGACGTGTCCGCCTTCGCACTGCAGGCCGCGGCGTGGCATGCGCTGGGCGATCCGCGCTATCCGGCGTTGTACGACTACCCGCGGCTGGTGCGCTCCTGTCGCATCGACGTGCCACCGGGCTGGGCCAGTCTCGACGATTATCTGCACGACCTCGCGGCCAGCCTGCACGCACGGCACGACCCGTTGCAGGCGCACCCGCCCACGCAGTCGGCGCGCACCGGCACGCAGGTCGAGTTGCGGCCCGGCAGCCCCTCGGCGGATCGGGCGGTGCGGGCGTTTCCGACGGCGGTCGATGGCGCCATCCGCCGCTACATGGAGACGGTGATGGCCACGGGTGCCGACGCCTTTTCGCGGCGCGGCACCGGCCGCTATCGTTTCAGCGGCATGTGGTCGGTGCGGCTGAAGTCACAGGGGCACCATGCGAGCCATTTCCACGGCAAGGGCTGGATATCCTCGGCCTGTCACATCGAGGTGCCGGCGTCGCTGTCCGATGACGACCGCGGCGGATGGTTGAAGTTCGGCCACGAACTGCCGTCCGGATCGCCCCCCGGGCACTGCGTCAAGCCGGTGCCGGGCGTGCTTACCCTGTTCCCTTCGTGGATGTGGCATGGCACGGTGCCATTCGTGGCCGCTCCCGGCGACTACCGCCTGTCGGTCGCCTTCGACGTGGTTCCCGATTGACGCGGAAGCCTTTGATTAAGCCAGTGGATGACACACTTGTCTTTACCCATTCGGAAATGGCCATGACCCGCAATCGCATCATTCTCTGCATCGTCGCCCTGTCTGCCCTGGGCGTGGCTGGCCTCGCGCAGGCGGCCACCGGCCCGGCGCGGGCGCGGCTGGATGCATTCGCCACCGGCCTGCATTCGCTGACCGGGCATTTCAGCCAGACGCTGACCAACGTCAACGGCCAGGGCAGCAAGACCAGTTCCGGCACGCTGGCCCTGGAGGCGCCGCGGGAGTTCCGCTGGGACACCACCACGCCGTACAAGCAGACCATCGTCGCCGACGGCGGCCGGGTCTGGATGTACGACCCGGAGCTGGAGCAGGTCACCGTGCGCAGGCAGAGCACCGAGGAGGCGCACAGTCCCTTGACCGTGCTGACCGACCTCAAGCAGCTGGACAAGGAGTTCAACGCCAGCGAACGCGGCGAAAAGGACGGGCTCGCCTGGTTGCGGCTGACCTCCACCAGCAAAGACGCGCAGTTCGCCTGGGTCGACCTCGGTTTCGACGCGAACGGCCTGGCCCGGATGACCTTCCGCGACCAGCTCGGCGCGACCACCGAGATCCGTTTCTCGCAGTGGCAGCGCAACCCGGTGCTGCCGCCGGGCACGTTCAACTTCGTGCCGCCGGAGGGCGCCGACGTGATCGGCGACGTGCCGCAGATCAGCATCCAGCCGATCCGGGACTGAGCCGGCGATGGCCGTACTGCGGCAGTTGCCGCGCTGGGCGTGGATCGGTGGCGGCGTGCTGGCGTTCATCGCCGGCATCGTCAACGCGGCCGGTTACCTGGGCTTTCGCCACCAGGCAATCACCAACCTGACCGGATCGACCACCTTGCTCGGTGCATCGCTGGGCCTGGCGGACGGGCCGGAAGCGGTGCATTGGGGCCTGTCGGTGGCGGCGTTCGTGTTCGGTGCGCTGCTCAGCGGATTGATCGTGCAGCAGCAGACGCTGAAACTCGGCCGCCGCTACGGCGTGGCGCTGGTGCTGGAGTCGCTGCTGCTGTTTGCGGCAGTGCCGCTGCTGCATGCCAATGATTCGGCCGGCATCTACCTGGCCTCGATCGGCATCGGTTTGCAGAACGGCATGGCCAGCACGTACAGCGGCATGGTGTTCCGCACCACCCACGTCTCCGGCATGTTCACCGACCTGGGAATCTACATCGGCCAGCGGATGCGCGGCCTGCCGGTGGATGCGCTGCGCGTGGGCGTGTGCCTGCTGGTGGTGACCTGTTTCACCCTGGGCGGCACGGCCGGCGCGCTGTTGTTCCGCGCCATGGGCGAGCGCGCCCTGCTGGTGCCGGCCGCGCTGACCGGCCTGTGCGGCATGGGCTACGGCATCTACCGGCAATACACCTTGAGTCGGGGCACCGCGGGCGCCGATTGAGCGGGGATGTCAGCTGGCTACCGCGTAGCGGTTGCGGCCGTTGCGCTTGGCCTCGTACAGCGCCTTGTCCGCGCGCGACAGCCACTGCTCGATGGATTCACCCTGACGCAGCGCGGTGACGCCGATGCTCACCGTGACCTGGATCGGCCGATCCTGATAGCTGACGGCCGTGCCGGCCATGGCCGCGCAGATGCGCTCGGCGATCTCGCTGGCCTGCGCCACGCTGGTGTCGGGCAGGCACAGCACGAACTCCTCGCCGCCGTAGCGTCCGAGCAGGTCACCCTGCCGGCAATGGCGCTGGATCACCGCCACCGCGCCGCGGATCACGGCGTCGCCGGCGAGGTGGCCGTGAATGTCGTTGACCTGCTTGAAGCGGTCCAGGTCGAACAGCGCGATGCAGATGGATTGCTCGCGCGACCGTTCGCATTCCGCCTGGGCCAGCTCCAGGAAGCGGCGCCGGTTGTAGATGCCGGTGAGCCCGTCGGTGCTGGCCAGCTCGTCCAGGCGCCGGTTGGCGGCGCGCAGGTCGCGCGTGTGCTCGTTGATCTGTCGCTGCAGCTGCAGCGCCTGTCGGCGCAGGTAGAGCGTGCGCAGATGCACCAGCAGCACCACCAGGCCGATCAGCAGCGCGACCGCTGCCAGCTTGCTGTACCAGGTCTCGTACCAGCGGGGGGCGACCTTCACGAGCAGGCGGCTTTCGACCGTGCGCGGGTACATGCCCTGCGTGCTGGCGCGCAGATACAGCACGTAGTCGCCGTGCGCGAGGTTGGTGTAGTTCGCGCCGGGTTTGGCGCCGGCCGGGATGTCGACCCAGCCGTCGTCCAGGCCGGTCATGCGATAGCTGTACGAGGTTTCGCCGGGGGAGCGGTAATCCAGCAGGGAAAAGTCCACGCGCAGGTTGCGGTTGCGCTGGTCCAGCGTGATCGTGTCGCCGTCATGCGGCAGCTTGCCGAACGGCAGCGCCACCGCGCCGAGCACCGCGTGGGTGATCGCCAGCGGGGCGTCGTCGTTGTCGTCGATCTGGATGGCCGGGCGGATCACCGTCAGGCCACCCAGGCCACCGAACAGCAGCGAACCGTCGGGCGCGTGGGCGGCGGCGTCGGCATAGTGGTAGCTGCGGATGTGCAGGCCGTCGCGCGAGCTCAGGTTGCGCACCGCGTGGCTGCCGGCATCGACGCGCGCGACGCCGCTGGAGGTGCTGGCCCAGATGTGGCCCAGGCCATCGCTGAGCGCGCTGGTGACCTTGTCGCTGAGCAGGCCTTCGGCGACGCCGATGCTGGAAAAGCGCCACGGGTTCTTGCCGATGCTTTCGGCCAGCCCGCCGGAGGTGCTCACCCACAGGTGCCCTCGCGGGCCGGGCGTTGCCGCGCTCACCGAATCGCCGGGCAGGCTGGCCGGATCGCCCTCGCGATGGGTGAGCGTGCGGAAGCCGCGGCTGGCGCCGCTGTCGGGGGCGATGCTGATGCCGCGCGAGGTGCTGTACCACCATTCGTCGCCGACCTTGAGGATCTGCCGCACCGTGTTGCTGACCAGGCTGGTCGGGTCGTCCGGGTCGTGCCGGATGTGGTCCAGCACGCCGGTGCCGGTGTCGTAGCGGAACAGTCCGTCGTAGGTGCCGATCAGCAGGCGGTTGCCATCCATGCGCAGGCACAGCACCGGCGTATTCTCCAGTGCGGGCAGCACCGACGAGCTGATCTCGAACGTGTGCGGGTCCACCTTCGCCAGGCCCTGGGTGCCGACCCAGATCGAGCCGTCTGCCGCCTCGGCAAAGGACTGCACGTCGCGCAGCGTCTGCGTGCCGCCGAGCCGCAGGTGGCGCATCTGCCCGGCGCGCAGATCGATCACGTCGATGCGGCCGGCGCTCAGGCCGATCCAGACCAGCCCGCGACTGTCCACGTAGACGCCGCGCACGCTGGTGTCGCTGAGCATGTTCGATTCCAGCGGCGATGGCAGCACCGAGAACGCGCCGCGGTCGCCCAGATAGGCGCGGGCCAGGCCCAGGTCGGTGGCCGCCCACAGGTTGCCGGCGCGGTCGTGCAGTAATGCGCGCACGGCGTCGCCGGGCAGCGAGGAGGGCACCGCCGGATCGTGCTCGATCCGCTGCAGCGAGGCGTCGCCGGGGCGGTAGGCCAGCACGCCGCTGCCGTCGGTGGCGATCCACATGGTGCCCGGCGCGGCCTCTTGGAAGTCGCGCACGGTGGCGTGCTGGGCGCCCTTGCGATAGCCGCTGAACTGCGGCACCGGATGCCAGTTTCCGTGCGGGCCGCGGTACACCGCGCCGGCCTGGCCGCTGCCGATCCACAGGCGCCCGGCGCTGTCCTCGTCGATGGCCCAGATCTGGTTCTCCAGCACGGTGGCCACCACGGCGTCGCCGGGCGGCGCGGGGCGCTCGAAGCGATCGCTGCCTGCGTGCCGCACGAACAGGCCCTCGTTGTTGCCCAGCCACAGGTTGCCCGCACGGTCCTGCATCACGCTGAAGTTGCGCGGCGCGGTGTCGCTGCCGGTGTCGACGTGGCGGATCGCGTTGTTGCGCAGGTCGAGATGGTCCAGGCCCTGTTCGGTGGCCACCCACACGCCGCCGGCGTGGTCGTCGGCGAGGGCGAAAATCTTGCGGTCGGAGATGCCGTCCGGGCCGCCGGGATAGACGCGGAAGGTGTTGGTCGCCGGATCGAAGCGCACCAGGCCGCCGGCGTTGGTGCCGATCAGCATGCCGCCGTCGGGCAGGGCCAGCAGGCAGCGCACGTAGGCGTCGGGCAGGCCCTTGACAGGTTCGCCGCGGACGTCGAACAGCTGGGTGCGGTAGCCGTCGTAGCGGGCCAGCCCGACCATCGTGCCCACCCACAGCAGGCCTTCGCGATCCTGCGCCAGCGCGGTGACGATGGCCGGCGGGAATCCTTCCGCACTGGATACCTTGTCGAACCACGGCGACTCGAACGGCGCCCACGGATCGACCGGAGAAGCCGGAGCAGCCATGCCCGCGCCAGCCCGGAGCAACAGCAGCAGCGCTCCCAGCAGGCCCAGCAACGGGCAGCGCAAGGGCTGCCGCTTCACCCCGGCCATCCATGCCGGCACGGCAAGGCGCCGGGCCGCTGCGCGCGTCCGGTTTTCGTGGTGTGGTCAATGATTCCGTGCACGATCACGTTCTGGTTGTCCCCCGCCACGCCCGGTCGCATCGGCTAGACAACGCGGGCGACGCCATGATACCGGCATGCACTGCGTTTCGGCAGGCGGGTGCCGCGAGTGCATGCTTTATCATCGGCGCATGAATCCTCCCGTTGCCCCGGCCGGCTCCGGCCTGTTCGCCGAGCCCGACGCGCTCAAGCCCCTGGCCGAACGCATGCGCCCGCGCAGCCTCGACGAAATCGTCGGCCAGCAGCGTCTGGTCGGCCCGGACCAGGCGCTGCGCCGCGCGCTGGAGGCCGGCAAGATCCATTCGATGGTGCTGTGGGGCCCGCCCGGCTGCGGCAAGACCACGCTGGCGCTGCTGGTGGCGCGTTACGCCGAGGCGGATTTCCGTGCGATCTCCGCCGTGCTGTCCGGCCTGCCTGACGTGCGCAAGGCGCTGGCCGAGGCCGAGGTGAACTTCGCGCAGGGCCGCCGCACCGTGTTGTTCGTGGACGAGGTGCACCGCTTCAACAAGACCCAGCAGGATGCGTTCCTGCCGCACATCGAGCGTGGCGTGATCATCTTCATCGGTGCCACCACCGAGAACCCCTCGTTCGAACTTAACTCCGCGCTGCTGTCGCGCTGCCGCGTGCATGTGCTGGAGCCGGTTTCCACCGCCGACATCATCGCCGCGCTGAAACGCGCGCTGGCCGACAGCGAGCGCGGCCTCGGCGAACTGCAATTGCAGGTGTCCGACGAATCGCTCGATTCGATCGCCCAGGCCGCCGATGGCGACGTGCGCCGCGCGCTGACCCTGCTGGAAATCGCCGCCGAACTGGCGCACGAGCGCACCATCGACGAGGCCACGCTGAGCCAGGTGCTGGCCGACCGCACCCGTCGCTTCGACAAGCAGGGCGAGCAGTTCTACGACCAGATCTCGGCGCTGCACAAATCCGTGCGCTCGTCCGACCCCGACGCCGCCGTGTACTGGCTGTGCCGCATGCTCGATGGCGGCGTCGATCCGCTGTATCTCGCCCGCCGCATGACCCGCATGGCGGTGGAGGATGTCGGCCTGGCCGAGCCGCGCGCTTGGCGCATGGCGCTGGACGCGTGGGACACCTACGAGCGCCTGGGCAGCCCCGAAGGCGAACTGGGCCTGGCCCAGCTGGCGATCTGGCTGGCCATCTCGCCCAAGAGCAACGCCGCCTACATGGCCTACAACAAGGCCCGCGACGCGGTACGCAAGGGCGGCACGCTGGAAGTGCCGATGCACTTGCGCAACGCGCCCACCAAACTGATGAAGGGCCTCGGCTACGGCAAGGGCTACCAGTACGACCACGACGCCGAAGGCGGCATCGCGCTGGACCAGCAGTGCCTGCCCGACGCGCTCGTCGGCACGGTGTTCTACGAACCGGTCGAACGCGGCCTGGAACTGCAACTGCGCGAAAAACTGCTGGCCCTGCGTGCCGCCCGCGAAAAAGCCCGCAATCCGTAGGAGCCCGCTCGCGGGCGATGCTTTTCTTTCGGGTTCGGGATTCGGGATTCGGGATTCGCAAGAGCATCGCCCGCGAGCGGGCTCCTGCCGCGTACGCCCTTGCCGCACGCGCTTTCCCGACCTAGATTGGCTCAACCAACCGGGGGAGGGATGAACCATGCGCGTACTGGTGGCGGGTCTGATCGGCGGCATCGTGATGTTCCTCTGGGGCGTGGCCGCGCACATGGCGCTGGGGCTGGGCAGTGTCGGCATCCACCAGCCGCTCAACGAGAACGCGGCGCTGAGCGGGCTGCAGGAAGGGCTTGGCGATCAACCAGGGGTGTACCTGCTGCCCTCGCTCGATCCCAAGCAGATGGGCGACGCGGCCGTGGTGCGCGCCTATTCGATCAAGGCTGTGCGCTCGCCGTACGCCTGGGTGGTGTACCAGCCGCGCGGCACCGACATGATGCAGATGGGCCCGCAGATCGGGCGGCAGTGGGCATCCGACACGCTGGCGTCGCTGGCGCTGGCCTTCGTCATGGGGCTGGCCGTGGTGGGCTTCCGTCGCCGCGTGGCGATTGCCGCTGCGGCGGCCGTGTTTGCCTGGCTCAGCAGCATGCTCCCGTACTGGAACTGGTACCGCTTCCCGCTCGATTTCACGCTCGCCGCCCTGGCCGAGCAACTGATCGGCTGGCTGCTCGCCGGTGCCGCGATGGCGTGGTGGCTGGGTCGCGGCGAGCGCTCGTCGAACCGTTCCCCCTGAGCGTAGGCGAGTAGCGCCGCACGCGGGGTGCGGCCAGGGATGGCCGCGGCTTTGAGGAGCGAGGAAGTCGAAGGCCGCCAAAAGCAGGGACGTGGCCGCATTCATTGCGGCCACCGGCCACGCGCAGCGATAATTCGCGGTTCAAGCCGTTACCTGGACCTCGCTCATGCTCGATCCCGCCCTGCTGCGTTCGCATCTGGCCGAAACCGCCGCACGCCTCGCCGAAACCCGCGGCTACATGCTGGACGTGGCCGCCGTCGAGGCGCTGGAGAGTTCGCGCAAGCAGTTGGCGATGGAGACGCAGGAGCTGCAGAACCTGCGCAACACCCGCTCCAGGGCGATCGGCCAGGCCAAGGCGAAAGGCGAGGACGTGGCACCGCTGATGGCCGAGGTCGCCGGCATCGGCGACAAGCTCAAGGCCAACGAGCAGGCCCTCGGCGACGTGCAGGCGAAACTTGCCGAGATCGCGCTGGGCATCCCCAACATTCCGGATGCCTCAGTACCGCTGGGCAAGGACGAAAAGGACAACGTCGAAGTCAGCCGCTGGGGCACGCCACGCGAGTTCGCGTTCGCGGTGAAGGACCACGTCGAACTGGGCGAGCGCCACGGCTGGCTCGACGGTGACGCCGGCGCCAAGCTCTCCGGCGCGCGCTTCACCGTGCTGCGCGGCCAGCTCGCGCATCTGCACCGCGCGCTCGGCCAGTTCATGCTCGACCTGCACACCGGCGAGCACGGCTATCTGGAATGCAACCTGCCGGTGATCGTCAACGCCGACACCATGCAGGGCACCGGCCAGCTGCCGAAGTTCGAAGAAGACCTGTTCGCCACCGAAGTCGGCGAGACCAAGCGCTACCTGATCCCCACCGCCGAAGTTTCGCTGACCAACCTGGTGCGCGACACCATCCAGGACGCCGACGCGCTGCCGCTGCGCATGACCGCGCACACGCTGTGCTTCCGCGCCGAGGCCGGCAGCTACGGCCGCGACACCCGTGGCATGATCCGCCAGCACCAGTTCGAGAAAGTGGAAATGGTGCACATCGCCCGCGCCGACCAGTCCCGCGCGCAGCTGGAGGAGATGGTCGGCCACGCCGAGACCGTGCTGCAGAAGCTCGGCCTGCCATACCGCAAGATGCTGTTGTGCACCGGCGACATGGGCTTCGGCGCGGCCAAGACCTACGACCTGGAAGTGTGGCTGCCCAGCCAGCAGACCTACCGCGAAATCTCCAGCTGCTCCAACTGCGTGGACTTCCAGGCCCGCCGCCTGCAGGCCCGCGTGCGCAACCCCGAAACCGGCAAGCCCGAACTGGTGCACACGCTCAACGGTTCCGGCCTCGCCATCGGCCGCACCCTGATCGCCGTGATGGAAAACAACCAGAACGACGACGGCTCGATCACCATCCCCGAAGCACTGCGCCCGTACATGGCTGGGCTCGACCGCATCGCATGAACACGCCGGCGCCCGCACGCGGCAACTGGGGCAGGGTGGAGTTCTACACCAGCTTCTTCCTGCTGCTGGTGCTGGCCGGCGTGATCGCCACCCGCCTCGGCTTCGACGGCGTCTGGCACCTGCCCACCGTGGACCTCGATCTCTCGATGGTCGCGCTGGCGCTCGTCCTCGCCAGCTTCTGGTTCGCCCGCCACAGCCGCCGCCGGCGCCTCGCCATCATCGCCTTCGCCAGCGCCACCCAACTGGTGCCGATGGTCGTGCGCGAACCAGTGCTGCTGCTGCCGCTGCTCGGCGCCCTGATCCCGGTGGCGATCCTGGTCGGCTGCCTGGTGGCGCTGTCGAGAAAAAAGCCCAAGCCGCTGTAGGAGCGTACTCGTGCGCGATGCCCTTCGTCACGCCACCGAAAAACATCGCGCGCAGAGTGCGCTGCTACAAAGTCCCGGCGCGCCTTCCGCGGCATCCATTGCAACGTTCCTGATAGCATGTGCACCCCGCACAACTTCCCACCGTTCACCCTGAGCGTAGCGAAGCGAAGTCGAAGGGCCAGAGTTCCCAGAGCGACAGTTGGCGGGAAAATTTTTCGGAGAGATGGCCGAGCGGTTTAAGGCAGCAGTCTTGAAAACTGCCGTAGTGGCAACACTACCGTGGGTTCGAATCCCACTCTCTCCGCCAGAAAAGCAAAACGCCCCGAGTGGGGCGTTTTCCTTTTCTGGCGGTGATGGCAGGAATGAGAACCCACTGGTTATTCGGCGCATCCTGCACCTCACCCTTCGGTCCGTCGGCTTCGCCGACGTTCGCTCTGGCATCCTGCCTCCGCAGTCGGCGAATTCGCCGGGAGCGAATTCGGGCAGCCGCAGGCAGGCCCCGCAGTGCGCAGCGCGAAGGGGTTTGGCCCATGGATGGGCCCAACAATCCCCGCGGACGGCACGCAACAGCGCAATGTAATGACCCAGTGATTTTCTGCTCAGGTGCCAACTTTTTACGGAGAGCACGATGAGCCAAGTGATGGAAGAAGAGATCAAGCGTTGAACGGCGTCCGCTACGCTCTCAGCCCTTGCGCCGCGCCGCCATCATCATTGGCTACGATGAAACCGTCACAGGGGGCAGCATGACCACGCTATCCGATCGCTTCAGCCAGGCCGTTGACTACGCCCGCATCGCCCACGCCGCGCAGGTGCGCAAGGGCTCGAACATCCCGTACCTCTATCACCTGCTCGGCGTGGCCAGCCTGGTGATCGAGTTCGGCGGTAACGAAGACCAGGCCATCGCCGGCCTGCTGCACGACACCATCGAGGATTGCGGTACCGGGCATGAGGCGGCGATCCGCAAGCAATTCGGTGATGCCGTCGCCAACATCGTGGTGGACTGCACCGATGGCACCGCCGAAGGCAAGGCCAGCCACACCGATCCGGAAGCCAGACGCCGCGACTGGATCGAGCGCAAACTCGCCTACCTCGCACACCTGAAACAAGCCCCGGACGCCACGCTGCTTGTCTCCGCCTGCGACAAGCTGCATAACGCCCGCGCCATCGTCCAGGACCTGGAAGATCCCGAAGTTGCCACGCGCGTATTCGATCGGTTCACCGGCGGACGCGACGGGACCTTGGGCTACTACCAGGCGCTGGTAGAAATCTTCTCGAGTCGTGGCACGAAGGTCGCCAGGGTGCTCGACAGCACGGTGGACCTGATGCATGCGCTGGCAGGCGCGGGGGAACGCAAGGCGCTTGCTGGCTGATTCGCCGGCTTGGACCCGCGGCATTTGACCGGCTGCGGGCCGTCGGCTAGATCATGTACAGAATAATGTACATATCGCGATAGCCCATGGACACCATCACCTACACCAAGGCCCGTTCCAGTCTCGCCGAGACGATGGAGCGCGTCTGCGAGGATCATGCGCCGGTGATCATTACCAAGAAGGACGAGTGGTGATGATGTCGCTGGCCGATTGCCAGTCGTTGGATGAGACCGCGTACCTGCTGCGTAGCCCCAGGAACGCGCGCCGCCTGCTGGAATCGATGGCGCAACTGGAATCCGGTGGCGGCAAACCACTCAGGCTGGCCCGCTGAACCTAACTCGCTGAGCTTGGCCGGCATGCAGCTGATCTTCTCTGACGCGGCCTGGGAGGATTACCTCCACTGGCAGGCCCACGACCGCAAGCTGGTGGCGCGCATCAACAAGCTGACCGACGACACCATGCGCCACCCCCTCGAAGGCATCGGCAAACCCGAACCCTTGCGACACGGGCTGGCCGATTATTGGTCGCGCCGCATCAACGGCGAGCACCGCATGGTGTACAAGCCCGTTGCCGACGCGCTGCTGATTGCGCAGTTGCGGTATCACTATTGAGCAACAGGCAACGGTCGCGGCTGGCTTTGAAAAACCACCCACGCGGCGGTGTAAAGACATCGACATGCGCCGTCGACTGGTCGGGGTCGATCCAACGCCCTATGCTCTGGCGTGTTCGAGTCGGGGGAGTCGCCAGAGTCATGCTTCATGGATAAGAGAAAACTGTCCGAAGCGGACATCTGCCTGAAGTTCATCACACCCGCCCTGGTCGCCAGCGGTTGAAACGTGAATGAGCAGGTGTTTCAGGAGTTCACGCTCAAGGCCGGCCGCATGGTGGTGCGGGGCCATCGTGCCGCGCGCGACAAGTCCAGCATCCGCCGCGCCGACTACCTGATCTTGCATCGCGATGCTCGCACGGGTTCGAGGCCGCATCTTGTCCACAATTGACTTCTGTCCACAAAACATGGACAAATCCCAATCATGGACAAACACCGCCGTCAACACGAACCGGATCTGCTGCAGGCTGCCTTGACCGCGGTGCAGCTGCCAGGCCTGCAATGGGAAGTCGTCGAACGGGAGCCTGGCGGCCAGGCGACGCGCGGCGATGCCGTGCTGTGCCTGCGTTTCGATGGCCGCGAGCTGCGCTACGTCGCCGAGCTGAAGCGCGGCCTGCGCCGTGCCACGCTCGGCGCGGCGCTGCATCAGCTGGCGAACCACGGCGAGCAGGGGCTGCTGGTGGCCGACTACGTCACGCCGCCGATGGCCGACGAGCTGCGCCGGCGCGGCGTGCAGTTCATTGATGCCGCGGGCAACGCCTGGTTGACGCAGCCGCCGCTGCATGTCTGGGTGAAGGGTGAGCGGCCGAGGGAAGCCCTCGCGCCGCCGACGCAGGGCGGCCGTGCGTTTCAGGCCACCGGGCTGCAGGTGCTGTTCGCCCTGTTGTGCCGGCCGGCGGCGGTGGACCTGCCGTATCGGGAGATCGCCGCCCTGGCGGGCGTGGCGCACGGCACGGTGGGCTGGGTGATGGCCGAACTGCCGCAGCTCGGCTTCGTCGCCACGTTGCGCAAGCGGCGCCGGCTGATCGATGCGGAACGGCTGCTCAAGCGCTGGGTGGATGCGTATCCGCAGCGGCTGCGGCCCAAGCTGCTGCTGGGCCGCTACGACACGCGCAAGCTCGACTGGGTCGAGGCCATCGACGCAACGCGCTACGGCTTGCTGCTGGGCGGTGAGCCGGCAGCGGCGCGGCTGACGCAACACCTGCGGCCCGGCACGGCCACCTTCTACGGCAACAAGGTCGAACCGAATCTACTGACCGATCAGCGTCTGCAGCCGCATCGCAACGGCAACGTGGAAGTGCTGCGACGCTTTTGGAATTTCGAGGGCGAGACCCCCGGCATGGTGCCGCACTTGCTGGTGTACGCGGACCTGCTGGCGATCGGCGATGCGCGCTGTCTGGAAATCGCAGGGGAAATGCATGCAGGGATCGCCGCTGGATTTGCGTGAGCAGCCCGGGCTGGCGGTGTTGGCCAGGCTGGTGGCGACGATGCGCCGGGCCTGGCCGGATGCCGAGCCCTTGCTGGTGGGCGCGATGGCGCGCGACGTGTTGCTGTCGTTCGCGCATGGCATACGCGTCGCGCGCGCCACGACCGACATGGATTTCGCGTTTGGGTTGGATGGATGGAACAGCTTCGCCGGTTTGAGGAACGCCCTGCTCGCCGACGGATCTTTCGCCGAAGTGCCCGGCGTGCTGCATCGGTTGGTGTTCGAGCAGTGCCATCGGGTGGATCTGCTTCCCTTCGGCGGCGTGGAGCGGGCCGATCGCAGCATCGCCTGGCCGTCGCCGCATGTCGTCGAGATGACCATGCTCGGCTACCGCGAGGCGGCGGCGCAGGCAGTCGCGGTACGGCTGCCGGATGACGTGGTGGTGGCGGTCGCCTCCTTGCCGGCGCAAGCCGTCCTGAAGCTGCTCGCCTGGCGTGACCGACGCCACGAACGGCCGGGCGTCGATGCCGGTGACCTGCGCCTGCTGCTGCGCAGTTATCTAGAGGCGGGCAACATGGAACGCCTGTATGCGGACGCGAGCCAACTGCTCGAAGCGAGCGATTACGACCATGCCCGTGCCGGCGCATGGTTGCTGGGCCACGACGCCAGAAAGTTGCTGCACCCGTTGGCGAACGCCGGTGTCACAGTCGCATTGGACGCGGTGCTGGATCTGCTGGCGACGGAGATCGACCCGGATGGCCGGCTGCTGCTGATAGGCGACATGCGGTCCGGCGACGTGCAGATCGACCTCGACCTGCTGGGCGCCTTTCATGCGGGATTGCGGGGCGCCGCGACCCCTTGAGCGAATCAGTCCAGAAAATGTGTCGGGGACAATCTTGGTTCCGGCTGATTGGCTGGTAGCGGGCAGGTGGCGCGCTACGCTGCGGCGTCGGCCAACGGACCGGCTTGTCTGCAACTCAATCAATGCAGTGAACATGCCTCAGAACCTGATCGATATCGACCTGAATGCCGAAGTGCTGGCGGCCATCGACAACGCCCTGGCTGCACTGGAGACGGGCCTGGCCTCGCTGATCGCGTTGACGCCCGAGCAGCGCCACGGGCTGACCAAGATGGGCGACAAGTCCGAGGCGTTCTGCCGGCAGGCCGGTCATGTGTTCGCCGACAACCCCGGCGTGCTGCCCCGCAATTTCGATCTGGACGGTTATCAGCGCGACATCGCCACGCTGGATGCGTTGCGCCCGCGCCTGGTGCGGTTGGGCAAGCTGCATCAGCGTGGCGTCGACACCGAGATGGCGGTGGGCAGCGACCTGATGACCAATGCGCTGGAGGGTTACGCGGTGCTGAAGGTGGCCGGCAAGGGGCAGGGACTGGACGAGGCGCGCAAGGCGCTGGCCGCCCGCTTTGCCCGCGGGCCGCGCAATCCCGCACCGGCCAGTGAGCCGGCGCCGAGCGAGCCGCTGCCGGCCTGATTCGTCATTTCCTGGAATGGAAGAGGCCCCGCAAGCGGGGCCTCTTTTTTTGCTGGCGCTCAGTGGCGCTGGCGGTGGATGTGGCGGCTGTTGCGGTTTTCCGCGCGGTTGAGGCGGCGGGTTTCGCCCTTGGTCAGGTGGCCGTGATGCTTGGCTTCGGCGGCGCTTTCGCGCTGGGCGATGTTGGCGGCGCGGCGCTGGTCGTTGGCTGCCTGCTTCGGCGTGATGGTGCCGTTGGCGACGCCTTTCGCGATGCGCGCCTGCTGGTTGTCGATGCGCTGGTTGACCTCGTTGACGCGGGGGTGACCGGGGACGGTGCTGTCGGCGGCCATCGCGCTGGCGCTGGCGAACGCGGTGCAGGCGATCAGGCTGAGCAGACCGAGACGGATCATCGAAGCGTGGTTCATGACGGTGTCCTTCAGTGTGGGAGGCCGGCGGTTGGGTACTGCCATGTCGTGCCGGACGAATGGCGGCATGCCGGAAGGAGAACGCCGCTCGGGGTCACGGGTTGACGGCGTCACCAACGGGGTCAGGTCCACTTTCCCGAACCCGCCTCGTTTCGAGCGGTTTCGCTACGCCGCTCCCGCCGCCCAATCATTTCTGTTGCCCCGGTGGACAGATGCCGGCGAGTCGCTTGATGAGTGCACCCATCGGCAAGGCTGTCGCCACGAAAGTGATCTCGCGCACGTACTACCAATGGAGGCCTTTTGGGACGCCAGGGGTCGGAGTAGTTTGCGTTGAGGGGGGAATTCAGCGGCCATCGGGAGGGAGACAACATGCATAACCATGCAGGGATCAACGTGGTTCTTTTGCGCGCCATTCGCGCGGCGCTTGCCGCTGCGGCGCTGGTCGCGTGCTCGGTGCAGGCGCAGGACGCGGGCGCGTCGGACAGCGGACAGGCCCAGGCCAGCCAGGCGACCGCGGCACAAGGGCGCAACGATGCGGCGAAGGCCAAGTCGACCACCACCCTGCAGGAAGTGGTGGTGACCGGTACGCACCGGGCCGGCCTGTCGCCGACCGAATCCATTTCGCCGATCGACGCGTTCAGCGGCAGCCAGATCGCGAAGCAGTCTTCGGCGGACCTCACCGACGCGCTGACCAACATCGTGCCGTCGCTGACTACCCAGCGTTTTCCCATCGCCGACGGCACGTCGTTCGTGCGGCCGGTGTCGCTGCGCAACCTGTCGCCCGATCAGACCCTGGTTCTGGTCGACGGCGTGCGCTTCCATCGTTCGGCGCTGGTCAACTTGCAGCTCGATCCGCTGGGCACCTTCAACCAGGGCGCGCAGGCGGTGGATTTCTCGGTGTTTCCGTCCAACGCCATCGAGCGCGTCGAAGTGCTGCGCGATGGCGCCTCGGTGCTGTATGGATCGGACGCGATCGCCGGCGTGGTCAACGTCATTCTCAAGAAGGCCCGCTCGGGCGTGACGGTCAGCGCGCAGGTGGGCCAGTACGGCAAGGGCGATGGCAACCTGCGGCGCTACGACGCCGATGCGGGATTCCCGCTCGGCGCCGATGGCTTCGTGCATGTGAGTGCCGAGCGCGAAACCACCGACCCCACCTCGCGCGGGATGCCGCAAGCGGACGCGGCGGCCGTCGCGGCCGTGGTCGGTGCGGACCAGGTGCCGTATGACGGCTTCGGCCAGCGCTGGGGCGACCCGCAGACCAAGACCAACAAGCTCTTCGTCAACGCCGGCCTGCCGCTGTCCGGCGACATGCAGCTCTACGCCACGGGCAGCTTCATGGACAAGAAGGTCCTGTCCAGCTTCTTCTACCGCAACCCGGTCTTGCCGGCCCAGTACGGCATCGGCGGCCGCTCCACCCTGGTCAGCTACGCCGATGGCACCCTGACCCCGGCGAACGCGCCGCAGTCGCTGGTGGACAGCATCGTGGCCGGTGGCGGCGATCCGGCGAACTACCTGACGGCCAACGCGGCGAGTCCGAGCGGATGGGTGCTGCTGAACCCGATCTACACGAAGTTCCCGGGCGGCTACAGCCCGCTGTTCGGTGCGGACATCAGCGATCACCAGCTGGTCGGCGGCGTGCGTGGCGGCGGGCAGAGCAACCTGCAGTGGGACCTGCACTACCGCACCGGCAGCAACGAGGTCGACTACCAGTTGAAGGGCTCGATCAACCCGAGCCTGGGCAGCCTGTCGCCCACCAACTTCCATCCCGGCAAGCTGACCCAGCGCGAGCAGGGCGCCGGTGCGGATTTCGTCCGTTCGTTCGACGATTCGCCGCTCACGCTCGCCTTCGGCGCGAACTGGCGCCAGGAGACCTACATCATCCACCAGGGCGACGCCGGTTCGATCGAGGTGGGGCCGACCGCGTCGGTGTTCGGGGTGGGCTCGGATGCCTTCCAGGGCTTTCCGGCCAACGCGGCCGGGCGCTTCATGCAGAACAGCGAGGCCGCCTACGTCGACGCCGAGACGAACTTCACCGACCAGTGGTCCGGCGCGGCGGCGGTGCGTTACGAGCGTGCGGAAAACTACGGCTCCAAGGTCGTGTACAAGCTTTCCAGCCGTTACGCGTTCACCGACGCGTTCGCGCTGCGCGGTACGTACAACACCGGCTTCCGCACACCGACCCCGGGCCAGGCGAACACACTCAATGTCACCACCACGGCTAACGCCCAGGGTGGCCTGATACCCGCCGGCACCTATCCGGTCGACAACCCGGTGGCGCGCGCGCTCGGTTCCAAACCGCTGAAGACCGAAACCTCCAGGAGCCTGTCCGTCGGCGCCGTGTGGACGCCGCTCGATAGCGTCACGACCACCCTGGACTACTACCGGATCAGGATCGACGACCGCATTGGCCTGGTCAGCAACCGCGTGAGCCAGGCCACCGTCGACCAGCTCGCCGCCGGCGGCTATCCGAACGCGCAACTGCTGCTCGGCAGCGACGCCAGTTATTTCGGCAATGCGTTCGGCTCCGACATCCGCGGCATCGACTTCGTGCTCGATACGCGGCATCAGCTGGGCAATGGCAGGCTCAACATCGACTTCCGCTACAACCGCAACAAGCAGAACGTGGTCAAGGTGCAGCCGGACACGCTCAACGACGATTTCGTGTACGACCTCGAGCACCAGGTGCCCAGGAGCCGGTCGGTGCTCAGCTTCGACTACGCGCTGCACGGGTTCGATGCCATCGCGCGGATCAATCAATACGGCAGCTGGAGCACCACGGTCGGCCTGTTCGGCAGCAACAACCCGCCGGACGACGTCAATCACTACAGCGGCAAGACGCTGCTCGATCTGGAGGCCAGCTACAAGTTCAACGACACCTTCACGGTGGCCATCGGCGGCAACAACGTCTTCGACACCTACCCCGGCAAGGAGCAGAACGCCACGCTGCAGTTCCTTGGCGTCAAGTACGCGCTGACCTCGCCGTTCGGTTTCAACGGCGCGTTCTGGTACGCGCGCGTGACAGCAAGCTTCTGACCGGTCGTCGCCATGGACCGTCTCCCCGGGTGTGCCCGGGGGGACGATAGTTGATGGCTCAGCCGACGAGCGCGCTCTCCGCTGACCCAGTAGCCTCACGCCGCCCCGCGCCATTGCAAGCAAGACTTTGCCGCCACTTCCATGTACGGTTTGCGGACGGCGGCAACGGATGCGCCGCACATCGCAGCCAGGGCTGGCGTGGCATTGGGGCCAACTTGGGAGCGAAGATGAAATCGTCACACTTGCGCGCGGCGGTGCTCGCGGTTTTGCTGGTGGTGTCCGCCGGGGTGGTCGCCCAGGCTGCAACGCCGCAGCCCACCGAATTTCCGCCGGACGCCTTCCCGTCCACCTACCAGCCGCTGCCTTCGCAAGTCACGCTGATCGAGCACGCGACGATCTACACCGGTACCGGCGAGCGCATTGACGATGGGTCGGTGCTGTTGCGTGACGGCAAGGTCGCGGCGATCGGCAAGCAGGTCGAGGCGCCGGCCGGTGCGGTGGTGATCGATGCCAAGGGCAAGTTCGTCACGCCCGGACTGATCGACGTGCATTCGCATCTGGGCGTCTATCCGTCGCCATCGGTGGATGCCACCGCCAACGGCAACGAGATGACCAACCCGACCACGCCGCAGGTGATGGCCGAGCATTCGGTGTGGCCGCAGGACCCGGGCTTCAACACCGCGCGCGCCGGTGGCGTGACCACGCTGGAGATCCTGCCCGGTTCCGGCAACCTGATCGGCGGGCGCAGCGTGGTGTTGAAGAACGTGCCGGCCACCACCGTGCAGGGAATGAAATTTCCGGATGCGCCGTATGGCCTGAAGATGGCCTGCGGCGAGAAT
Organism: Rhodanobacter sp. UC4452_H20; assembly: GCF_052978205.1. The sequence continues at coordinate 908,658 of NZ_CM129662.1, forward strand.
CCGATGCGGGTCTACGGAAGCCGTCACCAGTTTCCGTCGACGCTGATGGGCGACGTCGCCGGCTACCGGCAGGCGTTCGCCGACGCGCAGGCCTACGACCGCGAGTGGAAGGCGTGGGAGGCGAAGGTCAAGGCCAAGGGCGCCACGGAGGCCGGCCCGCCGCCCAAGCGCGATCTGGGCAAGGAGACTCTGGCCGAAGTGCTCGGCGGCAAGATCCGCGTACAGATGCATTGCTACCGCGCCGACGAGATGGCCGCCTTGCTCGACGTGGCAAACGAGTTCGGCTTCAAGATCGCGGCGTTTCACCATGCCGTCGAGGCGTACAAGATTCCGCACCTGCTGGCGAAGACGGACACCTGCGCGGCGATGTGGGCCGACTGGTGGGGCTTCAAGATGGAAGCGTGGGACGGCATCCGCGCCAACATCGCGATGGTCGATGCCGGCGGTGCCTGCGCGATGATCCACTCGGACGACGAGAACGGCATCCAGCGCCTCAACCAGGAAGTAGCCAAGGCGCTGGCCGCAGGGCGGCGTGCCGGGCTCGACATCAGCAAGGAGCACGCGGTGATGTGGATGACGCTCAACCCGGCCAAGGCGCTGGGCCTGGCCGACCGCATCGGCTCGCTGGAACCGGGCAAGGATGCCGACGTGGTGATCTGGAGCGCCGACCCGTTCAGCGTCTACGCGCGCACCGAGAAGGTGTTCCTCGACGGCGCCGTGGTCTACGAGCGCGACGAACCGCAGCGGCAATCGACCTCCGATTTCATGCTGGGCAGCTTCATCGACCCGCATGCCACCGATGCCGCCGCAGGGGAGGGCGCACGATGAAATACCTGGCCATGATCCTGGCGATGCTCTGCGTCGCCTGCAGCCCGGCCGACCATTCGGACGGCCATGCCGATACCGCGGCGGCCAGTTCCGCGGCGCCTGCGAATGGCAACGCTGCCGGCGATGGCAAGACCTACGCCATCACCGGCGGCACCGTGTACACGCTGGGCGCCGCCGGCAAGATCGAGCACGGCACGGTGCTGGTCAAGAACGGCAGGATCGCCGCGGTGGGCGCCAACGTCGAGATTCCCGCCGATGCCGAGCGCATCGACGCCACCGGCAAGATCGTCACGCCCGGCATCTTCGACCCGCAAAGCCAGTTCGGCATCGTCGAGGTGGGCGCGGTGAAGGAAACCCGCGACGCCTCGGCCGGCGACTCGCGTTTCAGCGCCGCGTTCGACGTGGCCGACGCGATCAACCCGCGCTCGATGCTGATCCCGGTCAACCGGATCGCCGGCGTCACCCGCGCGATGGTGTCGCCCACCAACGGCGACAAGCACATCATCGCCGGCCGTGGCGCCATCATCGACCTGGGTTCCACCGAAGGCTTCATCCATCGCGATGCGGCGGCGATGTTCGCCGCGCTGGGCGAGACCGGCGCCGCACAGGCCGGCGGCTCGCGCGCGGCCGCGATGCTGGCCCTGCGCGAGGCGCTGCAGGATGCGAGGGACTACGCCGACAACACCAGCGCCTATGCCAGCAACCAGCGCCGCAAGTACGCGCTGACGCGGCTGGACCTGGAGGCGCTCGGTCCGGTGCTGGCGGGCCAGGAGCCGCTGGTGCTCCACGTCGAGCGTGCCAGCGACATCGAGGCGGCGTTGCGGCTGGCCGGCGACTTCAAGCTGAAGCTGATCGTCTCCGGCGGCGCCGAAGCCTGGATGGTCGCCGACGAACTCGCCGCCGCCCACGTGCCGGTGCTGCTCAATCCGCTGGAAGACCTGCCGGCACATTTCGAGACGCTGGGCTCGACCCTGGAAAACGCCGCGCGCCTGCAGAAAGCCGGCGTGATGATCGCCTTCGCCACCGGCGACACCCACAACGCGCGCAATGTCACCCAGGCTGCCGGCAATGCGGTGGCCAACGGCCTGCCGTGGCTCGACGCGTTGAAGGCGCTGATGCTGAACCCGGCGCGGATCTACGGCATGGACCAGGATGTGGGCACGCTGGAGCAGGGCAAGCTGGCCGACGTGGTGATCTGGAGCGGCGACCCGCTGGAACTGTCCAGCTTCGCCGACCAGGTATTCATCGCCGGCCGCAAGATTCCCATGGTCAGCCGCCAGACGATGCTGCGCGACCGCTACATGCAGGCGATGCGCGGCAGGAAGGACTTGCCGCCCGGCTACATCGTGCCGGCGGCGCAATAGGCACGTGCCGCAGGCTCCGCCGCCCGCAGGCGGCGGAGCCTGCCGTCGCAGGGCGGGCACTGCCGGCCGGATCTTCCCGTATCGCCACACGCGTGGCAGTCGCACCTGCCGCTGCTCTGGCAGTTTGTTCATTCGCTGGCAGCCTGCTGGCGGCGCTTTTCCGGTACCGATGTCCCGTCGAATGACCACGACACGGTAAGGAACGAGAAAGTGGAGCATCAGCTGATGCGTTCGATCAGGTCCAGTCCGTTCGCCACGGCGTGGCCGAGCGCAGTGTTGTCGAAAATGCACCAGCGCTGCGGACGCCGCAGCCGACGTTCGATGCTGCGCAGCGCGGCCTCGGAGTAGGCGTCGTAGTAGATGCGCGGTGCGCCATGCAGGCGGAAATACTGGAGGCGGGGATCTCCCGCCGGGACCGCTGCGCGCGGGTGTCGCGCCGGATCGGCAGCCACCCGCGCGATACCCCGTTCACGCAGCGCGCGATCGACGGCCGGCCGGAACCACGACGGGTGGCGCGGTTCGCAGGCCACTGGCCCGGCATGCAGCCGCATCAGCCGATCGAAGAACGGCAGCGCCGTCGATGGTGCATAGGCGAGGCTGGGCGGCAGCTGCAGCAGCAGGCAACCCAGTTTCATTTCCAGTTCGTCGACCTGGCCCAGGAAGATGCGCAACGCCGGTTCGCAGTCGTGCAGGCGAGCCTCGTGGCTGATGGCGCGCGGCATCTTCACCGCAAAGCGGAACGCTGCCGGCACGCTGGCCGCCCAGCGACGGTAGGTGGCCGGCCGATGCGGGCGGTAGAACTAGGAATTGATCTCGACACAATTGAACCGCTGCGCGTATCGCTCGAGGTGGCTGTTGCCCTCGGGGAAGCGGCTCGCCAGCGCGGAAGGAATCGACCAGCCGGCGATGCCAATACGCGCTTCGACCATGGAAATCCCGCGGAGGCCATCCATCGCGGACGACGCTACCGCGCCGTTCGTCATGTCACGATGAAGGAAGCCACCTCCATGGTGGCGATGCAGCCGCGATGTCGCGTCGCTGTCGCTGCATCGACGCGATCAGGCTCATTCGTCTTGGAAGGCGAATGAGCCTGATCAGCGTGGCCACTGAGGGCCTAGTGGGACGAAGCGGACGCTTCCGCTGCCGGCGCCGTCGCGCTCGCCGTCCACAGCTTCGCTTCGGCTTTCCCGCCCAGCATCTGCTGACGCACCAGCGGGATCGGCGGGCCGCCGTAGCTGAGGAACTGGTCGTGGAATGCCTTCAGCGCGTTCGGGCCGGGGTGGGCGGCGATCCAGTCCTTGCGCAGCTGCATGATCATCAGCTTGCCCATGGTGTAGTTGAGATAGGCCGGGTCGTAGGTGCCGCGGGCAGCCTGCTGGCGGGCGTTGCCCGGGTCCTGGAAGGCCTTGTCGCGGAACATCTGCTCGGACTGGGCCATGCTCATGCCGCCGGTGTGCAGGCCTATTGCCGAGAGGTAGCGCACGTCGCGCAGCAGGGCGTTGGTGAGCTGGCCGATGTGGACTTCCGGCGTGGCGCCGTCGAGGCCGGCGTCGAACATCATCTCCTCGGCGTAATGTGCCCAGCCTTCGGCGAAGGCATAGCCGACGAACAGCTGGCCGAATTTCCAGTGCGCACGGTTGGCGTGCAGGAACTGCAGGAAGTGGCCGGGCCAGACTTCATGCGCGGAGACGAACAGCAGCGCCGCCTTGCCCGGCACGTAGGCGGCCTGGTCGGCCTTGCTCCAGGTCGGGTCGGGCGGGGCGATGTAGTACACCGACGGCAGGTTGTTCTCGTACGGGCCGGGGATCTCGATGTAGGCGAAGTTCCAGCGGTTGAACGGCGGGGCCTCTTCGGCCTTGGCCTGCTCGGTGCCGGGAATGCTGACCAGATCCTTGTCGACGATGAACTGGCGCAGGCTGGCGAGCTGCGCGCGGGCGCCTTCAACTGCTCCGCCGACGGGTTTGTCGGCGCTCTCCTTCGCCACGCAATCCTTCAGCGATTGGCCCGGGGCAAACTTGTCGCAGGCGCTCTTGAGCGAGGCAAGGTTGCGCGCAAGATCGGATTCGCCGATCGCCTTGAGCTGGTCCAGCGGAAGGTCGACCCGTTCGGTGGCATGCAGCATCTTCGCGAACTTGTCCGCGCCCAGCGCGAAGTCCTGGGTGGCGTGCGGCTTCTGCGCCTTGAGCCAGTCGGCCAGCTCTTGCGAGGCCTTGATGGCGGCGGCGTTGCTGGCCTTGAAGCGCGCCTGCAGGGCATCGTCCTTCACCTGGGCGAAGATGCCGGGCACGTCGGTCTTGAAGAAGCTGGCGAAGCCTGCGAACGAATTTACGCCCACGTCGATGTACGAGGCGGGCAGTGGCAGCTTGAGGTTGGCCTTGATCTGCGCCAGCGCCTTGGGCAGCGCCTCCTGGTAAGTCACGAAGGCCGCCATGCGCTGCGCCAGCGGCGCGTATGGCCGGGTCAGGTACATGCTCGGCGACAGGTCGCCGGTGTAGAAGGTGGGGTTCTTGTACGGAGCGCCCGAATCCTCCAGCCAGAACAATTGGCCGTCGATCACCGCCAGTACGTAGTCGCGCTGGAATCGGCCGCGGGCATCCAGCTCGTCATCGGTGAATGCGGCAAAGCTCTTCCTTTGCGCATGCAGCCAGTCCGCGTTGGCCTTCAGGCCTTCGGCGCTGAAATCGGGCAGACGGCCGTCGAACTCGTGCTTGCCGGCGTTGGCCGCGAACACCGGGTAGTGCTGGAAGTAGCCGGCAAGGAACGCGTCGACGTCCGTTGCCAGTGTCGCGTTGCGGCCGGCGTCCGCCGCGTGGACGCTGGATGCGGCGGCCGGCGTGGACTGGCCCGACAGCGAGGCGTCGGCGGAGCAGCCGGCAAGAAAGGTGGCGGCAACGACGGCAGAGAGTGTGAGCGCGCGCAATGGATGCATGTCGACTTCCCCGGGATGATCGCAAGCGCCGAGCCTAAGGCGTACTGCCGGTTCGACGCAATCGCGCGGGGGGTGGTGCCGGTTGTCGTGCCGCGCGGAGCGGTCAGATTTCCTTCGCCAAGCGCTTTGCCAGCCCGATGTAGCCGGCCGGCGTCAGCTCCAGCAGGTGCTGTTTCGCATCCGCCGGAAGTTCAAGCCCGGCGATGAACTCGCGCATGGAATCCCTGGTGATGCCGTGGCCGCGGGTCAGTGCCTTGAGCTGCTCGTAGGGTTGCGGCAGGCCGTAGCGACGCATCACGGTCTGTACGGCTTCGGCCAGCACTTCCCAGCTGGTGTCGAGGTCGGCGGCGATGCGTTCGGCGTTGACGTTGAGTTTGCCCAGGCCCTTCTTCAGCGATTCCAGCGCCACCAGCGTGTGGCCGAAGGCGGTGCCGAGCGCACGCAGCACGGTGGAATCGGTGAGGTCGCGCTGCCAGCGGCTGATCGGCAGCTTCTCGGCGAAGTGACCCAGCAGCGCGTTGGCGAGGCCGAAGTTGCCTTCGGCGTTCTCGAAGTCGATCGGGTTGACCTTGTGCGGCATGGTCGAGGAGCCGACTTCACCGGCCTTCAAGGTCTGCTTGAAGTAGCCCAGCGAGATGTAGCCCCAGATGTCGCGGGCCAGGTCGATCAGGATGATGTTGGCGCGGCGCACCGCGTCGCAGTATTCGGCGACGTTGTCGTGCGGCTCGATCTGGGTGGTGTAGGCGTTGTAGTCGAGGCCGAGGCTTTCGACGAAGCGCTGCGAGAAACCCCGCCAGTCCATTTCAGGGTAGGTGATCACGTGGGCGTTGTAGTTGCCCACCGCGCCGTTGATCTTGCCGGAGACTTCGACCGCCGCCAGCTGCTTGCGCTGACGTTCCAGGCGCGCCACCACGTTGGCGATCTCCTTGCCCAGCGTGCTGGGCGAGGCGGTCTGGCCGTGCGTGCGCGAGAGCAGCGGCAGGCCGGCGTTGTCGTGCGCCATCTGGCGCAGCGTGTCGATCAGCGCATCGAGCTGCGGCAGCAGCACGCCGCGGCGCGCGTCGCGCAGCATCAGCGCGTAGGAGAGGTTGTTGATGTCCTCGCTGGTGCAGGCGAAGTGCACGAACTCCTTCGCCTGCGCGAGGCTGGCGTCGGCGCCGATCTTCTCCTTGATGAAGTACTCGACCGCCTTGACGTCGTGGTTGGTGGTCGCCTCGATCGCCTTGATCCGCTCGCCGTCGGCCTCGCTGAAGTCCTCCGCGATGGCTTTCAGGGTGGCGACCTGGGTCGCGTCGAAGGCGGGGAGTTCGACGATCTTGGGCTCGGCGGCAAGGGCCAGCAGCCATTCGATCTCCACCTGCACGCGGCGATGCATCAGCCCGAACTCGCTGAAGATCGGACGCAGCGCTTCGACCTTGCTGGCGTAGCGGCCGTCCAGCGGCGACAGGGCGGTCAGGGCGTGGTTGGACATCGGGGCGTTCCGGCGAGGGGAAACGAGCATTTTACATTGCCGGCGGCTCCGTGCCCGGCGGCTTATAGTGGGCGGACGTGACCGTCTCCCGTTCACCCTGAGCGTAGCGCCGAAGGCGCGAAGTCGAAGGGTATCAAGAGGGCTTCGACTTCGCGCCTTCGGCGCTACGCTCAGCCCGAACGGTCCAGGCGATGCCACGGTCCCACCCCGAAGGAATTTCCCCAATGAACAACTTCCGCATCGAACACGACAGCATGGGCGAGCTGCAAGTCCCGGCTGACGCGCTGTATGGCGCGCAGACCCAGCGCGCGATCGACAACTTCCCGATTTCCGGCCTGCACCTGCCGCGGCCGTTCATCCGTGCGCTGGGGCTGATCAAGGCCGCTGCGGCCGACGTGAACCTTTCGCTGGGCCATCTGAAAAAGGGTCAGGCGGCGGCGATCCGCAAGGCGGCGCTGGCGGTGGCGGACGGCCAGTACGACGCGCAATTCCCGATCGACATCTTCCAGACCGGTTCGGGCACCAGCACCAACATGAATGCAAACGAGGTGATCGCGCACCTGGCGGTTGCCGCGGGTGCGAAGGTGCATCCGAACGACCACGTCAATTACGGGCAGAGCTCGAACGACGTGATCCCCACCGCCATCCACGTCAGCGCCACGCTGACCGCCAGCGAGCAATTGCTGCCGGCGCTGAAGCACCTGCAGAAGGCGATCGACAAGCGCGCGCGCGAACTGAAGAACACGCCCAAGACCGGCCGCACCCACCTGATGGACGCGATGCCGATCACCTTCGGGCAGGAACTGTCGGGCTGGGCGGCGCAGGTCGGCGCGGCCATCGAGCGGATCGAGGATGCGCTGAAGCGCATGCGCCGACTGCCGCAGGGCGGCACCGCGGTGGGCACCGGCATCAACGCCGACCCGAAGTTCGGCCCGGCGATGGCCGCCCAGCTGAGGAAGCTGACCGGGGTGAAGTTCGAGTCGGCGCAAAACTACTTCGAGGGCATGGCCGCGCAGGATGCGGCGGTGGAACTGTCCGGCGCGTTGAAGACGCTGGCCGTCGCGTTGATGAAGATCGCCAACGACCTGCGCTGGATGAACTCCGGCCCGCTGGCCGGCCTGGGCGAGATCGAGCTGCCGGCGCTCCAGCCGGGATCGTCGATCATGCCGGGCAAGGTCAATCCGGTGATCCCCGAGGCGGTGGCGATGGTGGCCGCGCAGGTGATCGGCAACGATGCCTCGATCACCATCGCCGGCCAGAGCGGCAATTTCCAGCTCAACGTGATGCTGCCGCTGATCGCGCACAACCTGCTGCAGTCGATCGGCATCCTGGCCAATGTCAGCGTGCTGCTGGCGGACAAGTCCATCGCCGGCTTCAAGGTCAACAAGGCGCGGGTGTACCAGGCGCTGGCGATGAACCCGATCCTGGTCACCGCGCTGAACCCGGTGATCGGCTACGAGAAGGGCGCGGCCACCGCCAAGCAGGCGTACAAACAGCACCGGCCGATCATGGACGTGGCGCTGGAAACCACCGGGCTGAAAAAGGACGAGTTGAAGAAGCTGCTCGACCCGATGGCGCTGACCCGCGGCGGCATCCACGAAAAATAGACAACCAGGGATTCGGGATACGGGATTGGTGATTTGCAAAGGCATCGCCCGCGAGCGGGCTCCTGCAGCCTCCGTCATCTCGCAGAAGCCCGCTCGCGGGCGATGCCTTTGCTTTTGCTCTCGCGAATCCCGAATCCCGTCCTCAGAACGACAGCACGGTCACGCCTTTCTTGTGGCCCGAGTTGGCAATGTTCTTGTCGCAGTCCTGCACGTCTTCCTCCGTCATCGTCGCGTAGGGCTTGAATGCGGGCATCGTGGTTGCCAGCTGCTGCTGGGCGGCGCGCAGGTCGGGCAGGCGTTTGCACAGCTCGAGGGCGGCGGCCTGGATGCGGTCGGTCTGCGGCTTGATCGCCGCCTCGATTTCCGCGTCGCTCTTGCCGCTGAACGCGCCGCTCAGCGCTGCGCTGGCGGCATGCATGCCGAGGTCCGCGCCTTGCGTGCCGATCGCCATGCCGGCCTCGGCGATGTCGATGACGCGGTGGCGGTAGTCCAGCAGCAGCTGCCGTTGCTCCGGCGTGGCGGCGACCGGCTTGCCGTCGATCAGCAGCTCGCCTTGCGGCGTGATCTGGGCGTTGGATGTCGAGCGGCCCATGCGCAGGGTGCTGCCGATGTGGACGGTGTCCACGTCGATGTTTTTGGTCGCCAGTTCCTGCCGGGCCTTCTGCATGGCGTCGTCGACGCGACGGGCCACCCACGAGGTGGGCGCCTTGTCACCGGCAGTTTGTGCGGTGGTTGCCGAGGAGGCCGGCTGGGAGTCCGTGTGGTCCGACTGGCCGCAGGCGGCCAGCGGCAACAGCAAGGCCAGGGCGAGGGCGTTGAGGGTGAGGGATTTCATGGGTGCTTCTCCAAGTCGTGTGTTGGAACGCAACTCAGCTGTCGTCGCGCCAGCGGCGGAACCAGATCGCGCCGGCCAGCATGGCGGCGGCCGCGGCCACGCCGATCCAGAGGTTCATCGAGCCCATCGCGCTGTAGCTGTGCATCACGCTCAGGGTGGAAAGCACCTGCGCCGGGTTGTCGCCGCCGATGCCGCTGACCTCGCTGAACCAGCCACCCGGGAACACGCTGCCCAGGATGCGGGCCACCACGCCACGCCAGTACCAGTCGTTGGAGATATTCAGCGTGCCCAGCAGGTTGAACCAGCCAATCACGATGCCGACGCCCACCGGCAATGCCACCGCCCACAGGAAGGGCTTGCTGCGCGCCCAGGCCGAGCAGAGCATCAGCCAGCCCACCGTCGGCAGCGCCCACAGCACATAGAGCGGGATCGAGCCGACCAGGTTGGCGATCACCTGCAGCGGGTGCGACAGGCCCAGCAGGTGCCACACGCTGACGCCATGCAGGGACAGGGTGATGGCGAACATCAGCAGCATCACGATCCCGGTGAGGGCGCCCACGACCACCGCGATCAACGGCGCGACCACGGTGGCGGAGAAGACCTTGGACAGCACGGTTGCGGTGTCCGACACCGGCAGCGATTTCCAGAACAGGATGCTGCGGTCGCGGCGATCGTCGTAGAGCGCGCCGAGGCAGTAGAAGAACACCACGAAGCCGAGCACGATACCGATGATCATGGTGGAGGAGTACATCACCAGGTCCAGCCCGGCACCGACCGCCTCCATCGACCGCTGGTCCAGGTCCTGGGTGAGCAGGTGCAGGTTGTTGCTGCCCATACCCAGGTGGAAGCCCATCTGCCGGCCCATCACCTCGCCGGTCACGATACCCATCAGGTTCAGCACCAGGAAAATTGCGGCCGTGATCACCGGCGCACGCAGGAAGCCGCCGCGGTGCTCCCAGAATTCGCGTTTGACCAACCACAGGAAGGTGTTCATGCGTAGGTTCCCTTCATGGTGGCGACGAACAGGTCGCTGATGGATGGCCGCCGGGTTTCGCCCAGGGCTTCCAGTTGCGCGCGTCCGACACCGTCGAACAGAAAGATGCTCTTGCCGAAGACCTGGCGCTCGTCCAGCGGCTTCAGCGCACGGGCGGCCTCGGACCGGTCGGCGTTGACCATCACCTCGATGTAGCGCTCGCCCACGGCGTCCATGTCCGCGTCGAGCACGATCCTGCCGTCGCGGATGAACATCAGGTCGGTGAGGATGTGCTCGACTTCCTCCACCTGGTGGGTGGTGACGATGATGGTCTTGTTCTCGTCGAAGTAGTCCTCCAGCAGGTTCTGGTAGAACTGCTTGCGGTAGAGGATGTCCAGGCCCAGGGTCGGCTCGTCCAGGATCAGCAGCTTGGCGTCGATCGCCATCACCAGCGCCAGGTGCAACTGCACGATCATGCCCTTGGACATCTGCCGCACGCGCTGTTCGGGCTGCAGCTTGGTGCGGGCAAGGAAGGCCTCGCACTTGGCGCGGTCGAAACGCGGATGCACGTGGGCGACGAAGTCGACCACTTCACGCACGCGAATCCAGCGCGGCAGCACCGCCACGTCGGCGATGAAGCACACCTCGCCCATCAGCCGGTCGCGCTGCTTGCGCGGGTCGAAACCCAGCACGTTCAGCTCGCCGGTGAAGTCGGTCAGGCCCAGGATGGCCTTCAGTGCGGTGGTCTTGCCGGCACCGTTGGGGCCGATCAGGCCGACGATGCGACCGGGTTCGACCTGGAAACTGACGTTGTCCAGCGCGACCGTCGACTTGTAACGCTTGCCGAGGCCGCTGGCCGTGATGACCGCGCTCATGCTGATGGCTCCTGGTGGTTGCCGGCTTCCCGCATCAGGGTCTTGAGATCCAGTCCGAGGCGCTGCAGGCGGGCATGCAACGCCGGCCATTCCTCGCGCAGGAAGCGTTCCCGTTCGGACTTGAGCAGCGCATCGCGCGCCCCTTCGATGACAAACATGCCCAGACCCCTCCTTTTTTCCACGAGTTGTTCGTCGACCAGTTCCTGGTACGCCTTCGATACGGTCAGCGGGTTGATCTGATAATCCGCCGCTACCTGGCGTACCGACGGCAGCGGGTCGCCTTCATTCAAGGCGCCGTCCAGGATCATCGCCACCACACGCTGGTGCAGTTGGCGATAGATCGGGACGCTGTCGTTCCAGGCGATGGTCATGGTTATTCCTTGGTGATGCGATCGAACTTCTTGCCAAACGAATAGTAGGGCATGACCCACTGCGCCCCGAGCAGGCCCAGCGGCTCGATCGTGTCGCCCAGGCGCAGCTGCGCGTCGGCGGGCACGACGGCGAGGTTGGCGGCGCTGCCGTCGTCGATCAGCGCCGCGGCGCGCCATTCGGCGGCGCTCGGATGCACGGTAACGGGGGCCAGGTTGGTGACGTGGGCCGGCGTGCTGGTGTGGCTGTTGCCGACCGGCTGCCAGGCGTCGACGTTGTACAAGACGGCGCGCAGGCTCGCGAAGGTGAGCAGGATGGCCGCGGCGCCGGCGATCAGTTTGTACGCTTTCATGTCGAACCTCCTTTGGTGCTCTGGGTGAGTGGTGTTGTAGTGAACTATAACACCGACTTTTGAGCCGTCAAGGGGAAATTCGGATTTGACTACATGACTGATGGCCTATGGGGCGGGGGAATAGGGAATAGGGAATAGGGAATAGGGAATAGCCGAAGCCAAGAGCATCAGGGCGGCGCTTTTCCGCTCTTTCTATTCCCTATTCCCCATTCCCTATTCCCTGCTCCAAACAAAAAGCCGGCTTCGCAGCCGGCCTTCTCGGGTCGTCAGGGGAGGTGATCAATCCTTCTTCGCGTACACCTGCCTGCCGCCCACCCAGGTCTGCAGCACCTTGGTGTTCCAGAGCTTGCTGGCCGGGTCCTTGAATACGTCGTGGTCGACCAGGATGAAGTCGGCCCACTTGCCGGGCTCCAGCGTGCCGATGCGGTTCTCCGCATGCTCGGCGTACGCCGCATCGAGGGTGAAGGCGCGCAGGGCCTGGGTCAGGCTCAGATCCTGCTGCGGATACCAGCCGCCGGGCGGCTGCCCCTGGTGGTCTTCGCGGGTGACGGCCGAGTACAGGCCGAAGAACGGGTTGGGCGACTCGACCGGGAAATCCGAACCCGCGGCGATCACCGTGCCCTGTTTCAGGAAGCGCTGCCACGCGTAAGCCCCCTTGATGCGTTCGTGGCCCACGCGATCCTCGGCCATGTTCATGTCGGAGGTGGCGTGGGTGGGCTGCATCGAGGCGATCAGCTGCAGCGGCACGAAGCGCGGGATGTCCTCCAGCGAGACGATCTGCGCGTGCTCGACGCGGTTGCGCAACGCCTTGGCGTCGGGGTGGCTGCGATAGGCCGCGGCGAAGCTGTCCAGCACTTCGCGGTTGGCGCGGTCGCCGATGGCGTGGATGCCGACCTGGTAGCCCTTGGCGAATGCCTTGTCGATCTTGGCCGTCATGGTGGCAGGCGACATGAACAGCAGGCCGCTGTTGTGCGGGTCGTCGGAGTAGGGCTTGAGCATCGCGGCGCCGCGGCTGCCCAGTGCGCCGTCGGCGAACAGCTTGACCGCGCGCACGGTGAGGAAATCATTGCCGTAGCCGATCAGCGGACCGTCCTTGCTGATGACGTCGAAGGACTCGCCGGTATCGCGGATCATCGCGTAGATGCGCGCGGTCAGCTTGTGCGCGTCGGCGTACTGCCGGTAGAGCCGGTAGTTGTCCAGATCGATGCCGGCATCGCTGACGCCGGTGAGGCCGACGCGGGCCATCTCGGCCAGCGCCGTGTCCAGCGCGGCGGCTTTCTCCGCCGCGGTCAGCGCCGGCACGTGGGTGTCGACCAGCTCGGTGGCGCCGTCGACGAACACGCCGGCCGGATTGCCTTGCGCGTCGCGCTCGATGCGTCCGCCAGCCGGGTCGGCAGTGGCGCGGGTGACGCCGGCGAGCTTGATCGCTGCACTGTTGGCCCACGCGGCGTGGCCGTCCACGCGGCTCAACCACACCGGCCGGTCGGCGACCGCGGTATCGAGCTCGCTGGCGGTGGGGAAGCGGCCGAGTTTCCAGATCACCTGGTTCCAGCCGCCGCCGCGGATCCATTTCGCCTGCGGATGCGCCTGGGCGTAGGCCTTCACCTTGGCCAGCGCTTCGTCCAGTGAGCGGGTCTCGCTGAGGTCGACGCTGTTGCGCGCGTAGCCCAGTTCCAGCACGTGGCCGTGGGCGTCGATCAAGCCGGGCAGCAGGGTCTGGTCGCGGCCGTCGATCACGCTGGCGCCATCGGCGCGTGGCTGCAGTTCGGCCGTGCTGCCGGTGGCCACCACCTTGCCGTCATCGACCAGCAGCGCCTGGAACTGCTGCAACTTGCCCTGGCTGTCCAGCGTGTAGCCGTTGACGTTGCTGACCAGCAGCTTGGCGGCATGGCCCAGCGGGGCGCTCGCCAGCAGCACGGCGAACAGGAGCACGCGCGGGAACGGAGTCATGTGGAGATTCCGGCAGTCGGGTGCGCCAGTGTGTCAATGCCGGCCGGCAATTTCCAGCGGCGGCTGGCGCAGTCGAACCGCGGTGCTACGCTGGCGCGATGGCCGTGGTTCGTAGATGGATACGAAGATGACGCAACTGAGCGGTGCCTTGCAGGATCTGAACGATCTGTACTTCTTTGCGGCGGTGGTCGAGCACGGCGGCTTCTCCGCCGCCGGCCGCGCGCTGGGCGTGCCCAAGTCGCGCCTGAGCAAGCGGGTGGCCCAGCTGGAGGAGCGGCTCGGCGTGCGCCTGCTGCAGCGAACCACCCGCCGGTTCGTGGTTACCGAGGTCGGCGAGCGCTTCTACACCCATTGCCGTGCGGTGCTGGAAGAGGCCCAGGCGGCGCAGGACGCGGTGGACGAGTTGCGCGCCGAGCCGCGCGGTGTCGTGCGCCTGAGCTGCCCGGTTTCGCTGGCGCAGACCGTGCTGGCGTACCTGCTGCCGGATTTCCTGGCGATGTACCCGAAGATGCAGGTGCGTCTGCTGGCGAACGATCGCCGTATCGACGTGATCGGCGAGGGCTTCGACCTGGCCATTCGCGTGCGCAGCAAGCTGGACACCGACGCCAACCTGGTGATCCGCAGTTTCGGCCATTCCAGCACCACCCTGGTGGCCAGCCCCGCGCTGCTGAAGGTCACCGGGCGCCCGGCGACGCCGGAGGAGCTGGCCAGGTTGCCCGCTCTGTCGATGCGCGAGCACGAAGGCGCGCAGACGTGGGAGTTGATCGACGCCGGCGGGGGGCAGGTCAACGTGGAGGTGCAGGCGCGCCTGATCACCGGCGATTTCGCCGTGCTGCTGGAGGCGGCCCGCCGCGGCCTGGGCGTGGCCCTGCTGCCGGAGTTCGTGTGCGCGCCGGCGATTGCCGCCGGCGAACTGGAAGTGGTGTTGCCGGACTGGACCATGCCCGAGGGCATCATGCATTTCGTCTACCCCAGCCGGCGCGGCATGCTGCCGGGCGTGCGCGCACTGGTCGATTTCCTGGCCGAGCGGCTGCCGGAAACCACGTTGCTGAAACACCAGCAGTGCCGCGAACGCCCGCAGGCCGAGCTGCCGCCTGCCTGATGCAGGCGACCCGGCCCATGCGCTACGCTGATTCCCTTATGGACATCCAAACGGCCAGATGACGATGATTGAAACCAAGCTGCCCAAGGTCGGTACGACGATTTTCAGCGTGATGAGCCAGTGGGCGCTGCAGCACCAGGCAGTCAACCTCGGCCAGGGCTTCCCCGATTTCGAACCGCCGCAGGAGCTGCGCGATGCTTTGACGCGGGCGATGAACACCGGCAGGAACCAGTACGCCCCGATGCACGGCACCGCCGCCCTGCGCGAGCAGATTGCGCTGAAGACCGCGCGTCTGTACGGGCGCAAGCTCGACGTCGATACCGACATCACGGTCACCTCCGGCGCCACCGAGGCGATCTTCGCGGCAATCGCCGCGACGGTGCGCGCGGGCGAGGAGGTGATCGTGTTCGACCCGGCCTACGACTGCTACGAGCCGGCGATCGAGCTGCAGGGCGCGCGCGCGGTGCACATCCCGCTGACCGTGCCGGCGTTCGCGATCGACTGGCAGCGCGTGCGCGACGCGGTGACGCCGAAGACGCGCATGATCCTCATCAACACCCCGCACAATCCTTCCGGCGCGGTGCTCTCGGCGGCCGACCTGGACGAGCTGGCGGCGATCGTGCGCGATACCGGCATCGTGGTGCTGTCCGACGAGGTGTACGAGCATATCGTCTACGAAGGTGCCCATGAGAGCGTGCTGCGCCACCCGGAACTGGCCGAACGCAGCATCGTGGTCTCCTCGTTCGGCAAGACCTATCACTGCACCGGCTGGAAGGTCGGTTACGCGGTGGCGCCGGCCGCGTTGTCGGCCGAATTTCGCAAGGTGCACCAGTACCTGACCTTCTGCACGTTTCATCCGGCGCAGGTGGCATTTGCCGAATTCATGGCCAGCACGCCGCAACACTACCTGGAATTGCCGGCGTTCTACCGGGCCAAGCGCGACCGCTTCCGCGCGCTGCTGGCGCCTTCGCGTTTCAAGCTGCTCGACGTGCCGGGCGGCTATTTCCAGCTGGTCGATTACTCGGCGATCCGCGACGATGACGATCTCGCCTTCAGTCGCTGGCTGGTGGAGCACGGCGGCGTGGCGACGATTCCGCTGACGCCGTTCTGCGAACGCCCGCCGGGCACGCGCCTGCTGCGGCTGTGCTTTGCCAAGAGCGACGCCACCATGGAGGCGGCCGCCGAGCGGCTGTGCCGGCTGTGACGATGCTGCCGCTGACCGTGTCGCTGGTGCAGGGCGCCACGCGCTGGCATGACGCGCCGGCCAACCGCGACTATTACGGCGAGCTGGTGCGTCGTGCGCGCGGCAGCGATCTGGTGGTGCTGCCGGAAACCTTCCTCTCCGGCTTCAGCAACGATACCCGCGCCAGCGCCGACACGATGGAGGGCGAGGGCATCGCCTGGCTGCGCGCGCTGGCCGTCGAGGTGGGGGCGGTGATCTGCGGCAGCGTGGCGATCCGCGAGGACGAGGTGGTCTACAACCGCCTGCTGTGGATGCGCCCGGACGGCAGCTTCGAGCAGTACGACAAGCGCCACCTGTTCCGCATGGCCGGCGAGCACACCCGCTACGGCAGCGGCAGGCGGCGGCCAATCGTCGAGCTGAAGGGTTGGCGCATCCTGCCGCAGGTCTGCTACGACCTGCGCTTTCCGGTGTGGTTGCGCAATCGCCGGCTCGCATCGGCCAGTGGTGGCATGGATTACGACCTGGCGGTGTTCGTGGCGAACTGGCCGGCCGCGCGTCGGCATCCCTGGCGTACCCTGCTGCGCGCGCGGGCGATCGAGAACCTCGCCTGCGTGGTCGGCGTGAACCGGGTCGGCGTGGACGGCAACGAGATCGCCTATGCCGGCGACAGCGCGGTGATCGATCCGGTGGGCGAGGCACTGGTGGAACTGGGTGCGCAGGAGCAGGTGGTCACCGTCACTCTCGACCCGGCCCCGCTGCTGGCGCATCGCGAACGCTTCCCGGCATGGATGGATGCGGACTCATTCACGCTTGACGCGGATTGACGAGCGCTGACCGGCACCGGGCGCGAGCGGGCTCCTACAAGATGGCCAGCACCGATTCGGGCGGCCGGCCGATCACGGCCTTGCCGTTGGCCACCACGATCGGTCGTTCGATCAGGCGCGGGTGCGCCACCATGGCGGCGATCAGCGACCGGTCATCGAGCGAGGGCGAATCCAGGCCGAGCTCGGTGTACTCCGCTTCGCCGGTGCGCAGCAATTGCCGGGCGGTCATGCCCAGTTGCTTGAGCAGGTCGACCAGTTCCGTCGCGGTGGGTGGCGTGTCGAGGTAGTTGATTACCTCGACGTCGTCGGCGCGTTCCTGCAGCAGGGCCAGCGTGGCGCGCGACTTGGAGCAGCGGTTGTTGTGGTAGATGCGGATCATCGCTCGCCCTCAACGGTTGCCGGAGCGGTTGCCGCCGCGACCCGGCGGGCGTCCGCCGCCATGGCCCTTGGGCCGCGGGCTGCCCGGGGCGCGGTTGCCGCCCTGGCCACGACCGGCGTGGCCGGGTCGGTTGGCAGGCGCGCGGTTGCCGCTGCCGCCCGTGCCGACGTAGGGGCTGCCGGCAGCGGGGGCGCCGCGTGAGCGCCCACCCGCCGCGCCACGGTTGCCGGTGGTGGCGCCGGCCAAGCCGCGCCGACCGCCGGGACGGGGGCTGCCATCGCGAGACTCGCCGGCAAACCAGGTGCGCACCGAAGGCAGCTCCTGGCCCGGTGCCACACGACGGCCCTTGCCGTGCCGCTTCGCATTCCCCGGCGCCCGCTCAGGTGCCGCCACGTTGCCGTTGACCTCGCGGCCGTTGCGCGGCGCGGATTTGCGTCCGCGTGCGGGTTCTTCGCGAATGCGGTCGTAGGCACGCAGCTCGCGCGCCTCGTCCTGGCCGCTGGTCCAGGCGCTGCCGGTGCCGTGCTCCGGGCGATATTCGGTGACGCCGCGGGTGGCACGGCGCTGGTGCAGGATCGGGCTCAGCGTCAGCACCGGCTGGGGGAGTCCGAGCCCGCTGGTCTGGCGCAACTGCTTGACGCTGTCGGCATCGAGCGCCTCGCATTCGCCGCGACGCAGGTTGCGCGGCAGCTCGATCCGGCCGTAGCGGATGCGCTTGAGCCGGCTGACCAGGAAGCCCTGCGAATCCCACAAGCGGCGCACTTCGCGGTTGCGGCCTTCGCGGATCACCACGCGGAACCAGCTGTGGCTGCCGCCGCGGCTGATCACGGCGATCTCGTCGAAGCGGGCCGGGCCGTCCTCCAGCTCCACGCCGGCTTTCAGGCGTTCGATGACCTCGTCCGGCACCTCGCCGTGCACGCGGCACAGGTACTCGCGCTCCATGCCGCTCTTGGGATGCATCAGGCCGTTGGCCAGCTCGCCGTCGGTGGTCAGCAGCAGCAGGCCGGTGGTGTTGATGTCCAGCCGGCCCACGGCAACCCAGCGCGCGCCTTTGAGTTGCGGCAGTTGTTCGAACACGGTCGGGCGGCCATCGGGATCGTCGCGGGTGGTCAGCACGCCTTCGGGCTTGTGGTAGATCAGCACTTCGGCGTCATCGCGGTTGTCGGTGGCCACCACGAATTGCTTGCCGTCCATGACCACGCGATCGCCAGCCTTGACGCTCATGCCGATCTCGGCGGGGCTGCCGTTGAGCTCTATCTCTCCGGCCTGGATGCGTTGTTCCAGCATGCGGCGCGAGCCGAGGCCGGCGTTGGCGAGCACCTTGTGCAGGCGTTCCTCCAGGGCCGGTCCGTCAGTGGCTGCGCGGGTGTCGCGCTTCAGGGTAAGAACGGATTTTTGCGGCGCAGTCATGCGCTTTGCTCCTTGGTATCTTGATCGTCGGCGTCGGTTTCGACGGCCGTGGTCGACGGGCTGGCGGAAGGCGAACCGGGATGGTCGGCAGCTTCGTCAGGCCCGGATGAGCCGCTGGGCGCCTGGGCGTCGGCGGCGAGGGTGGGGTGGTGGGCGTCGATCGGTGATCCGGTGCCTGACTCGGCGTCGGACAGCGGTTCGCGCGGGGAGTCGGTTTCGCCCGGATCGGTCGTTTCCGCAACCTGGTCGTCCGCGTCGTCGTCCGGATCGATGGGCAGGTCGCGGCCGACGTGCGCCGGCAGCGGGTCGGGCTCGAAGCGCATCTGCGGATCTTCCATGTCGCGGATCTCCGACAGCGGCGGCAGCTGATCGAGCGATTTCAGGTTGAAGTAGTCGAGGAACGCGCGCGTGGTGCCGAACAACGCCGGCTTGCCGGGCACGTCACGATGGCCGACCACGCGAATCCACTCGCGCTCCTCCATCGTCTTGATGATGTTGGAGGACACCACCACGCCGCGGATCTGCTCGATCTCGGGACGGGTGATCGGCTGCCGGTAGGCGATCAGCGCCAGTGTTTCCAGCAGGGCGCGCGAGTAGCGGCTGGGTCGCTCGGTCCACATCCGCGAGATCCACGGATGCACGTCCTGGCGCACCTGGTAGCGGAAGCCGGAGGCGACCTCCTTCAGTTCGATGCCGCGCCCTTCACAGTCGCCGGCCAGTGATTCCAGCGCCTGGGCGATCTGCTGCGAGCCGACGTCCTCGTCTTCGTTGAACAGGTCGCCGAGCTGGGGCAGGGTCATCGGTTGGGTCGACGCCAGCAAGGCGGCCTCGATGATGGGTTTGAGTTGGTCGATCTGCATGGGTTCGAGTCGGTGCCGGGTCGGCGTGGGTCGGTCCAGAGATGGATCGGTCGATGGGTGGATCAGTCGCCGGACGGTTCGGCCAGCGCCGATTCGCCCGTTCGTGTGTCTTCCGCCGGCAGTTCGGCGGGCTCCTCATGGCTGGCCTTGGCCTTGACGTAGATCGGCGCCAGCGGCACTTCCTGCACGATCTCGATCAGCATTTCCTTGGCCAGCTCCAGCATCGCCAGGAAGGTCACCACGATGCCCGGGCGGCCTTCGGCCAGGTCGAACAGGTCCTCGAACCGGTGGAAGGTGTCGTCTTCCAGCCGGCTCAGCAGCTCGCCCATGCGCTGGCGCACGCTGAGCGCCTCGCGCTTGATTGCGTGATGCCCGAACAGTTCGGCCCGGTGCATCACGTCCTTGAGTGCCAGCAGCAGCTCGGTCAGTTCCAGCGGGGGCGGCAGCCGGATCACGTTGCGCTCGCCGGTGTCGGCATGCACCACCACGCTGTCGCGCTCCATGCGCGGCAGGGCCTCGATGTCCTCGGCCGCCCGCTTGAACCGCTCGTACTCCTGCAAACGGCGTACCAGTTCGGCGCGCGGGTCGTCTTCCAACCCTTCTTCCAGCGGCGGACGCGGCAGCAGCAGGCGCGATTTGATCTCGCCCAGGATCGCCGCCATCAGCAGGTACTCGGCGGCCAGCTCCAGCCGCATCACGTCCCGCATCAGTTCGATGTAGGTCATGTACTGCCGGGTGATCTCGGCAACCGGGATGTCCAGGATGTCCAGGTTCTGTCGGCGGATCAGGTACAGCAGCAGATCCAGCGGACCTTCGAACGACTCCAGGATGACCTCGAGCGCATCCGGCGGGATGTACAGATCCTGCGGCATCTGCAGCATCGGTTCGCCGCGCACGATGGCCAGCGGCATCTCCTGTTGTTGCGGTACCGCGGCAAATGCGTCGGGCGTGGCGGCGCCCGGATCGGACTGCTCGACGACGGATTCAGTGCTCATCAAGGCCTGTCTGGAGAGCCGTGTTCCACGGCTGGCAGTGGGTAGCGCATGTTCATGGTTGTTCGTGGGCAGGCGCGACGTGGTGCTCGCGCCCGGCATGTGCCCGCGCTCAAACGCGTCGTTGGGCGGCGTCCCGGTATCCCGTTTCCGTGCAACATCAAAACCGAGGCGCGGTCGGCGCCATCGTTTCGCCCGGCATGATGAATCCACGCGTCGTGGTTCGGTCAGGCGGGTCGTCAGCGACCAAGGCGCTGCTGTTGCGGGTCGTCGGCCACGACAACAGAGCAAGCCAACTGGCGAACAACTTCGGCGCCGCTGGCTCTTTGCCGGTCAGTCTGGGTACTTCGGTGGACAACCCTGGAGCGCCGAAGGGCCGGCAGCAAGCAGGTTCCATGGGTCCACGCGTGGCCACAGGGTAATGGCAAGCCGGACACAAGTCCAGTCGGTCGCGGGTGGACGAAAAGCGCGTGCGGGGTTCATGTCCGCGTCGGCAACAGGCAGAATAGGGGGTTCCGCCACTACCGCGGGGATGCCGGTGGCCCCACGTGACCCAATGTGACGCTGCGGGGCAAGCGCGAAAGCGCTCGAAGCACCCTTCCAGAGGGGCTGTCGACAGCTGAAAGGAAGGTGTCCTTTCGGCGGCCGGCAAATGCGGCGTCTGCCCACGGCAAGCGGCCTGGCGAGGGGTTTGGCGGTGTACGTACGCCGTGGCACGGCAATTGCTACGAGCGGAGGGAGGCCGGACGCACGACAGCCGGTTTCGATGGGGCCGGTGCGGTCGCCGGACATGAGGGTGGTGCGTTCCTGCCCCGGGCAGGCGCAAACGCAGACAGGCGGTAAAACTGATGGCGATCGACAAACAGGGACATGATCGAGGCGAGCCGGAGAAGTTGCGTCCGGCGCGCATGCAGATCGAGACGACGGTGCTGATCAGCCGTCATGGCGAGTCGCACCCCACCGAACTGGTGGATATCTCGGCGACCGGAGCATTGCTGCGCCGCCCGCTGGGCTGGACCGGCGAAACCGGGCAGAGCTGGGTGCTGGACATGATTTTCGGGCACAACCTGCATATCCATCTGGAGGCGACTGTCGCGCGCATCTCCGATCATCACATCGGTTTTTCCTACAGCCGCATTCCGGAGGACAAGCAGGTGCCGCTGTGGAACCTGCTGGGCGGTTACGCCGATATCCTGGAGTACTGGAAGGACGGTTGAGCCGGTTCCGTCGCGCCTGCACGAAAACGCCCGCGATTGCGGGCGTTTTTGCAGGTGGATGTTCGAAGGTTCAGCCCGCGGGTTTCTTCTCGTCGCGCAATTCGCGGCGCAGGATCTTGCCCACGTTGCTCTTGGGCAGGCTGTCGCGGAATTCGATCAGCTTGGGCCGCTTGTAGCCGGTCAGGTTCTCGCGGCAGAACTGCCTGAGCGCTTCCTCGGTGAGGTTCGGGTCCTTGCGCACCACGAATAGTTTCACCACTTCGCCGGAATGCTCGTCGGGCACGCCGACCGCGGCCACTTCCAGCACGCCGGGGTGCGCCATCACCGCGTCCTCGACTTCGTTCGGATACACGTTGAAGCCGGAGACCAGGATCATGTCCTTCTTGCGGTCGACGATGTAGAAGTAGCCGTTCTCGTCCATCTTCGCGATGTCGCCAGTGTGCAGCCAGCCATCGGCGCCGAGCACCTTGGCGGTTTCATCCTCGCGCTTCCAGTAGCCCTTCATCACCTGCGGCCCGCGCACCATCAGCTCGCCGACTTCGCCGACCGGCAGCGGCTGGCCGGCCTCCGACCAGATTGCCACGTCGGTGGACGGTACCGGCAGCCCGATCGAGCCGTTGTACTCCTTCAGGTTCAGCGGATTGATGCACACCGCCGGGGAGGTTTCGGTGAGACCATAGGCTTCGGCGAGCGTGCAGCCGGTGGTCTGTTTCCAGCGCTCGGCCACCTTGCGTTGCACCGCCATGCCGCCGCCGAGGGTCAGGTGCAGGCGGGAGAAATCCAGTTCGGCAAAGCCCGGCGTGTTGAGCAGGCCATTGAACAGGGTGTTGACGCCGGTCAGCGCAGTGAAACCGGACTTGCCCAGCTCCTTGACGAAGCCGGGCATGTCGCGCGGGTTGGTGATCAGCCAGTTGAGGCCGCCCAGGCGGGTGAAGACCAGGCCGTTCGCCGTCAGCGAAAAGATGTGATACAGCGGCAGCGCGGTGATGATCACTTCCTTGCCGGGCTTGACCAGCTCGGTGCCGATCCAGGCGGCTGCCTGCAGCATGTTGGCGATCATGTTGCCGTGGGTCAGCATCGCACCCTTGGCCACGCCGGTGGTGCCGCCGGTGTACTGCAGGAAAGCGATGTCGTCGTGGTCCATCGTGACCGGCTGCAGCGGGTGCGCTGCGCCCTGGGCCAGCGCGTCGCGGAAACGCACGGCTTCGGGCAAGTGGAACGCCGGCACCATCTTCTTGACGTGCTTGAGCACGAAGTTGACCAGCGCGCCCTTGGGGAAGCCGAGCAGGTCGCCGATGCCCGTGGTGACGATGTGCTTGACCTGGGTCTGCGCCGCCACCTGCTGCAGCGTGGCAGCGAAATTGTCCAGCACCACGATCGCCTTGGCGCCGGAATCCTCCAGCTGATGCTTCAACTCGCGCGCGGTGTACATCGGGTTGGTATTGACCACCACCAGCCCGGCGCGCAACGCCCCGAACAGCGCGATCGGATACTGCAGCACGTTGGGCAGCATGATCGCGATGCGATCGCCCTTGCCGAGCTTGAGCACGCCGGTGAGGTAGCCGGCGAACTGGCGGCTCATCTCGTCGATCTGTCCATAGCTGAGCTGGCGGCCGAAATTGGCGAAGGCGGGACGATCGCGGAAACGGGTGAACGCTTCCTCGAGCACCGCCGGGACCGAAGCATACTGGTTGACGTCGATCTGACCGGGCACGCCGGCCGGATAATGTTCCAGCCAGGGACGTTCGTTGCTCATGCTCTGGGGTTCCCCGTGTTTTCCGTGATGGCGCCGCCGATGGTGGAATCAGGATGCCGAACGCATCCATGATGGCCCATGCGCCGGTTCATTGGAGCATACGCCCGCGCACGGCGGCAAGCCGCGTTGCCATGGAGTCCATCGATGATCGGATCGCGAAAAATCTTCCTGCTGTCGGCGGCACTGCTGTGGTGCGTGGTGATGCTTGCTGCCTGCCACCGTGCGCCGGACGAGGAGCGCATACGTGCCGCAATCACTGCGACGGCGCAGGCGGCGGAAGCCGGTTCGGCCAGCGGCGTGGGCGAGTCATTGAGCGAGGACTTCGACGGCAACGCCGGCGAACTGGACCGGCGCCGGTTGATGGCGATGGTGGGCCTGTTGAAGCTGCGCGGCGAACACGTCGGCGTCTTGCTCGGGCCGGTCTCCGTCGAGCCACGCGGCGAACGCATGGTGGCGACTTTCACGGTCACCCTGAGCAGCGGCGGACGCCTGCTGCCCGATCGGCTGGGGGTCTACAGGGTGACCTCGGGATGGCGCGAGGAAGGCGGCGACTGGCACTGCTATACCGCCAGCTGGGAGCGTTCGATTTAGCAGCCGGCGCGCAGGCGACGCTGCGGTACCCCACAAAGAAAACGCCCCGGCCAGCGGGGCGTTTTCTTGTCAGGGTGTCGCCGGATCAGGCGGCCTTGCGGCCGGCCAGCTGGCGCAGCACGTACTGCAGGATGCCGCCGTGGCGGAAGAACTCGCGCTCCTTCGGCGTGAGCAGCATCACGTGCACGCTGAACTGCTTCTTGCTGCCGTCCTCGGCGGTGGCGGTCACCGTGGCTTCCTTCGCGTTGCCGTTGTCCAGGCCGGTGATGTCGAAGCTCTCGCGACCGGTCAGGCCCAGCGACTTGGCATTCTCGCCGGCCTTGAACTGCAGCGGCAGCACGCCCATGCCGACCAGGTTGGAGCGGTGGATGCGCTCGAAGCTCTCGGTGATCACCGCCTTGACGCCCAGCAGCAGGGTGCCCTTGGCAGCCCAGTCGCGCGAGGAGCCGGTGCCGTATTCCTTGCCGGCGATGACTACCAGCGGCGTGCCGGTTTCCTTGTACTTCATCGCCGCGTCATAGATCGCCAGCTGTTCGCCGCTGGGAATGTGGCGGGTGAAGCCGCCTTCCACGCCATCCAGCATCTGGTTCTTGATGCGGATGTTGGCGAAGGTGCCGCGCACCATCACGTCGTCGTTGCCGCGGCGCGAGCCGTAGGAGTTGAAGTCGATCGGCTGCACGCCGCGCGAGATCAGGAAGCGGCCGGCGGGCGAATCCTTCTTGATCGAACCGGCCGGGGAGATGTGGTCGGTGGTGATGGAGTCGCCGAACAGGCCCAGGCAGCGCGCGGCGTGGATGTCCTCGACCGTGCCCAGCTCCATCGTCATGCCTTCGAAGTAGGGCGGGTTCTTGATGTAGGTGGAAGCTTCGTCCCAGGCGTACAGCGCGCCGTCCGGCGAGGCGATCGCGTTCCAGCGCTCGTCGCCCTTGAACACGTCGGCGTAGTTCTTCTTGAACATGGCCGAGGTGACCGCGCTGGCCATCAGGTCGCTGATTTCCTTGTTGCTCGGCCAGATGTCCTTGAGGAACACGTCCTTGCCCTGCGCATCCTGGCCCAGCGGATCGGTGGAGAGGTTCACGTCGAGCGAGCCGGCCAGCGCATAGGCGACCACCAGCGGCGGCGAGGCCAGGTAGTTCATCTTCACCTCGGCATGCACGCGGCCTTCGAAGTTGCGGTTGCCCGAGAGCACGGCGGCCACCGCCAGGTCGCCGTCGGCGATGCCCTTGCTGACCTCGACCGGCAGCGGGCCGGAGTTGCCGATGCAGGTGGTGCAGCCGTAGCCGACCAGGTAGAAGCCGGTCTTCTCCAGCTCGCTCAGCAGGCCGGTCTGCTCCAGGTAATCGGTCACCACCTTGGAGCCGGGGGCCAGCGAGGTCTTCACCCACGGCTTGGCCTTCAGGCCCCTGGCAGCGGCCTTCTTGGCGACCAGGCCTGCCGCCAGCATCACTGCCGGGTTGGAGGTGTTGGTGCACGAGGTGATCGCGGCGATCACCACCGACCCGTCAGCGACGCGGAAGCTCTGGCCGTTGCGTTCCACCAGCACGCCGGTATCGCCGATCGCGTTGGACGGGTTGCCGATCGCGCTGGCGCCGCCCTCGTTGGAGAAACGGTCGACGTCGCCATTGCCGCGGCGACGATTGGCAGTGAGCGGGCCCACCACTTCGTGGAAGTTCTTCTGCACGTCGGTCAGCAACACGCGATCCTGCGGGCGCTTGGGGCCGGCCATCGAGGGCTTCACGTCGGCGAGGTCGAGTTCGAGCACGGCGGAGAACGCCGGCTCCGGGCTGTTGGCGTCATGCCACAGGCCCTGGGCCTTGGCGTACGCCTCCACCAGCTGGATCTGCTCGTCACTGCGGCCGGACAGGCGCAGGTAGTTCAGCGACTCCTGGTCGACCGGGAAGATGCCGCAGGTGGCGCCGTATTCCGGCGCCATGTTGCCGATGGTGGCGCGGTCGGCCAGGGCCAGGTGCTGCAGGCCCGGACCGAAGAACTCCACGAACTTGCCGACCACGCCCTGCTTGCGCAGCATCTGCGTCACGGTCAGCACCAGGTCGGTGGCGGTGGCGCCCTCGGGCAGGCGGCCGGACAGCTTGAAGCCGACCACCTGCGGAATCAGCATGGAAGAAGGCTGGCCGAGCATGGCCGCCTCCGCCTCGATGCCGCCCACGCCCCAGCCCAGCACGCCCAGGCCATTGACCATCGTGGTGTGCGAGTCGGTGCCGAACAGGGTGTCGGGATAGGCCCAGGCCTGGCCGTCGATCTCGGTGTGCATCACCACCCGCGCCAGGTATTCCAGGTTCACCTGGTGGACGATGCCGGTGCGCGGCGGCACCACCTTGAAGTTGCTCAGCGCCTTCTGGCCCCAGCGCAGGAAGCTGTAGCGCGCCTGGTTGCGGTCGAACTCGATCGCGACGTTCCTCTCCAGCGCGTCCTCGCTGCCGAAGACGTCCACCTGCACCGAGTGGTCGATCACCAGCTCGGCCGGCGACAGCGGGTTGATCAGGGTGGGATCGCCGCCCAGCGCCTTCATCGCGTCGCGCATGGCAGCCAGGTCGACCACGCACGGCACGCCGGTGAAATCCTGCAGCAGCACGCGCGCCGGCATGAAGGCGATTTCGGTATCCGGCTCCTTGCTGGCGTCCCAGGTGGCCACCGCCTCGATCTCGCGGGAAGTCACGTCCACGCCATCCTCGTGGCGCAGCAGGTTCTCCAGCAGGATCTTCATCGAGTAGGGCAGCCGCTTCAGGTCGAAGCGTTCGCCAAGCTTGGCGAGGCTGGCATAGGCGTATTTCCTGCCGTTGACTTCGAGAGTGTCACGGGTGGCGAACGTGTCTTTCATGGTGCTGCTCCTGGCTGAATCCTGCGGCTGGGACGACTGGCAAGCATGCGGAAACGGCGCGGCCGGCCCCGCCAAAAGGGGAATTATCGCTCAAACGCTGCATGTCGGCGTCGAGGAACCCGGGCGTGTCGGCGCGTGACGGGCTGCTGCGCCGGTTAGACTGCACCCGGCGCCCGGGCGGGGAATCACGCGGTGCCTGCAGGATGCCCGCCTTGACCATCACAGACAAACGCCTTTGACGACATGCAGCGTTCGATGATTTCGACCCACCTCGCCGCCGTCTCGCTGCGCGACCTTGCGCTGGTGCAGGCGGTGCATCGGAACGGCAGTTTCAACAGTGCCGCGCGCGCGATGCACATCAGTCCGTCCGGCTTGTCCCACCAGGTGCAGAAGGTGGAGCAGGCGCTCGGTGCACCGCTGTTCGAACGTGGCGGGCGGCGGGTGGTGGTGACCGCCGGCGGCCAACGCCTGTTGCAGCAGATCGATGCGGTGCTGGTGGCGGCCGAGCACCTGCAGCAGGTCGCCCGTGCCGGCGAGGTGGCTTTCGGCGGCGCGCTGCGGCTGGGCTTGCCGGCGTCGCTGGGGCCATATCTGTTGCCGCATTTGATTGCGCCGTTTCCGCAGCATTTTCCCGGCGCCCGGCTGGGCATCTCCGAGGGCAAGCCACGCGGCTTGTTGCGCAGGCTGCACGAGGGTGAGCTGGACGCGGTGCTCGCCCCATCGGCATCGACTGTCAGCGGGATTGCCTCACGGGCGCTGTTCTTCGAACCGTGGGAGCTGATGCTGCGCGCCGATCATCCACTGGCCGGCCGACCGTCCATTGCGCTGGAACAACTGGACCAGGCCGAGGCGATCCTGATGGCGGAAAGCCATGCCGACGGGCTCGACGGCAGTGAGCGTGGCAACGTGCAGGACGTCAGCCTGGAAAGCCTCGCCGCGCTGGTCAGCTTGCGCGGTGGCTACGCGCTGGTACCGGCGCTGGCGCACGAGCGGCTCGCCTCGATGCCGGGGATCGTGCTGGCGCGGCTCAAGGGTTCGGCCGGCGGTCGCGAAATCGCGCTGTACTGGCGCGATGCCTCGCCCTGGCACGACGACCTGCACGCCTTTGCCGAGCTGTTGCGAAAGCTGGCGCGGCAGCGACCGGGCTTGCGCGTGCGCAGCGGCAAGGGCTGACGCGTCGACGCGCGAAGGTCAGGCCAGGCCGAGGTCGCGTGCGGCTGCCTCGTAACGGTCGATCACCGCATCCACGTCGATCAAGTCCATCACGCCGGGGCGTTCGATCTTGCTGCCCCACGGAATCTCCGCTGCCGGTCGGCCCAGGTACTTGCGCGCGGCCTCGTCGTACTTGTTCACGCACCAGCGTCGATCGGAGTAGGGGCCGGAGCGCTCCGGGTTGCTGGCGGCATGCAGGCCGAGCACGCGGGTGCCGACGCTGTTGGCCATGTGCATCGGACCGGAATCCGGGCCCAGCAGTAGCTGCGCGCGGGCGAGCAGGGCCAGCAGTTTCTTCAGGGTGTCCTTGCCGGTGAGATCGAGCGGCGCGCGCCGGCAGGCGGCCAGCACCGCGTCGGCCATGGCGCGCTCCGATGCGGATGGTCCGCCAATCAGGGCCACCCGCCAGCCGCGGGAGGCGACATGGTCCATCACCGCCGCGTAGCGCTCGGGCCGCCAGTTGCGCAAGGCATGGCTGGAGGCGGGGCTGACCAGCAAGGTGGGTGTGTCGCCGGGCAGTTGCGTGGCGGCCCAGGCGTGCGCATCGCCGGGGATCGGGATGTCCCAGCGCACCTGCGTCTGTTGCAGGCCCAGCGGTTCGCAGAAGCTGCCGATCGCGTCGAGCACGTGTTCGCCGCCGCGCGCAGGGATGCGCTCGTTGATGACCAGGCCGTGCAGGTCTTTCGCACGGGCGCGGTCGTAACCGATGCGCCGATCCGCCTTGACGGCCAGGCTCAGCAGGTTCGAGCGCATCGCCACCTGCATCTGCAGCAGCGCGTCGAAGCGACGTCCCTGCAGGGCGGCACGCACTGCACTCAGGCCGGTCCAGCCGGCGGCCTTGTCGAAGGTGACGAACTCCACGCCGGGCAGGTCGCCCACCAGTTTGCGTTCGAGCTTGCCGACGATCCACGTCAGCGCGGTCTGCGGCCACGCCTGTTGCAGCGTGCGCACCAGTGGCACGACGTGGGTGACGTCGCCGATGGCGGAGGTGCGCAGCAGGCAGATCGAGGAAGGTGCATTCATCGCGATGGTCGTTGGCCCGCGCCAGCGGAAGGCAGGGCGGGCCTGTGGGTTAGAATCGGTGTCCGGTCACAAGGCATCATGATGCCCGAACGCATCCAGCAAGACGCCCACGGCGCGATTCTGTGTGACGCCGCCGTATCGTCACAAGTCGACGACGACTGGTTTGCGCCGGATTACTGGCGCGAACGCGGCGCCTTGCGCATGCAGGCCGGCGGCCGCGGCGGCGTGGCGATCATCGCGAGCCCGCTCGGCGAGTGCGTGCTGCGCCACTATCGTCGTGGCGGACTGGTACGGGCGCTGCTGGGCGATCGCTATCTGTGGCTGGGGGCGCGGCGCAGCCGGCCTTTCAGGGAGTTCCGGCTGCTTGCCGAGATCGCGCGGCTGGGCTTGCCCGGGCCATGCGCGGTCGCCGCGCGTTACCGTCGCCAGGGTCTGCTGTATCGCGCCGACCTCATCACGCATCGCATCGCCGGCGCGCGGACGCTCGCCGAGTGCCTGGCCGGCGGTGACCTCGGCAGCGAGCTTGCGGTCGAGGTCGGCGCGGTGGTCGGGCGTTTCCATCGGGCCGGCATCTGGCATGCCGACCTGAACGCGCACAACGTCCTGGTCTCGGCCGCCGGCCTGCATCTGATCGACTTCGACCGCGGTCGCCAGCGTGCGCCCGCACCCGGTTGGCGCCGGGCGAACCTGCAGCGGCTGCGCCGGTCGTTGCTCAAGCTCGGCGCCGCCGCGGCAGGCGAGCAGGCGTTCGAGCGCGAAATCTGGCAGCCTCTGCTGCATGGCTACGAGCGCGCACTGACGGCATGAACTGGCAACTGCATTTTCTCGGCGTGGGCGCCGCGCATGCGACGGCGCTGGGTGCCTCTGCCGCCGTCCTCGAGCGCGCGGGCAAGCCGGTGCTGCTGATCGACTGCGGACCGGGCACGCTCGACCGCTACACGGCAAGCTACGGCACCCTGCCGGACGCGGTGTTCATCACCCACACCCACATGGATCATGTCGCGGAGCTGGAGCAGTTGTTCATCCGGCTCTGGTTCGATCCCGCGCGGCGTGGGCGGATGCGCCTGTTCACCCACGCCGCGCTGGTGCCATGGCTGCAGACGCGGGTGGCCGATTACCCCGGTGCGCTGGCCGAAGGCGGAGTCAATTTCTGGGAGGCGTTCCAGCTGGTGCCGTGCAGTCGCGGCTTCTGGCTGGATGGCTGCTGGTTCGACGTGTTCGCCACCCGCCATCACGTGCCGGGCACCTCGTACGGCCTGGCGCTGGAGGGCAGTTTCGTCTACACCGGCGACACCCGGCCGATCCCGGAAGTGCTGGCGCGGCATGCCGGCGGCGCGGCGCTGGTCGCCCACGACTGCAGCCTGCTCGGCAATCCGTCGCACACCGGCATCGACGACATCGCGCGGGAATACCCGCAGGCGCTGCAGCGACAGTTGCTTCTTTACCACTACGGCAGCGCGGCCGATGGCGATGCGCTGGCGGCACGCGGTTTCCGTATCGCCACGCCGGGGCAACGCGTCGCGTTGCAGGCGCCGGCCGCGCCGCGCGCCGACGCCGGTTGACTCCCGTTCGATTTGCTTGCCTGCATCCGGGCCTGCGGCTATCCTTCCGCTTCTTTGTCGGGCGGGATGCCCCGCAAGGAAGATCCGGGCGTCCTTGCCGGGTTGCTTCGAAAAGTGGAGAGGTGTCCGAGTGGTTGAAGGAGCACGCCTGGAAAGTGTGTATACGGCTTATCCCCGTATCGCGGGTTCGACAAATTCGTCTGGAACGAATTTGGACAGCCGCCAGGCTGGCCCCGAACGCCAGTGAGGGGTGAGGCTCAGGATGAGCCGAACAATCCCGCCCGCTGCGAGATGGTGCGACAAAGATTTTGCGGAGAGGTGTCCGAGTGGTTGAAGGAGCACGCCTGGAAAGTGTGTATACGGCTTATCCCCGTATCGCGGGTTCGAATCCCGCCCTCTCCGCCAGTTTCTGAACAAACTGCGACGGCATGAAGCTGGCGCAACAGCAACAGCAACAACACAGCAACAAGCGTAATCGCTTGACGTCCATGGTGGCCCCGTCGGTCCCCCCGCGACGATAGTTCGCAAACTCCGCCAGGTCCGGAAGGAAGCAACGGTAGCGAATGACTCGGGTGCCGGGGTGTGGCTGGCGGGGCCGCCACCATTTCGGGCCGGACGTTTGCTGACTTGCGTGCGCCGACTTGGCACAATCGACCTTTGTCCCCACGTTGGCAGTCATGTCCTATCAGGTACTCGCCCGCAAGTGGCGCCCGCGCAAGTTCTCCGAGCTGGTGGGGCAGGAACACGTGGTGCGCGCGCTCACCAACGCGCTCGACACCGGCCGCATGCATCACGCCTACCTGTTCACCGGCACCCGCGGCGTCGGCAAGACCACCATTGCACGCATCTTCGCCAAGTCGCTGAACTGCGAGCGCGGCCAGTCGGCCGATCCCTGCGGCGAGTGTTCGGTGTGCACGGCGGTGGACGAAGGCCGCTTCGTCGACCTGCTGGAGATCGATGCGGCCAGCAACACCGGCGTGGACGACGTGCGCGAGGTGATCGAGAACGCGCAGTACGCGCCGTCGCGCGGCCGCTTCAAGGTGTACCTGGTCGACGAGGTGCACATGCTGTCGAAGAACGCGTTCAACGCGTTGCTGAAGACGCTGGAAGAGCCGCCACCGCACGTGAAGTTCCTGCTCGCCACCACCGACCCGCAGAAGCTGCCGGTGACGGTGCTGTCGCGTTGCCTGAAGTTCAACCTGAAGCGGCTGCTGCCGGAGCAGATCTCCGGCCAGATGCGGCACATCCTGGGTGCCGAGAACATCGCCTATGAAGACAGCGCGATCGGCGAGCTGGCCCGCGCCGCGGACGGCTCGCTGCGCGATGGCCTGTCGCTGCTTGACCAGGCCATCGCCTATGGCGGCGGCGCGCTGCACGCCGACGACGTGCGCACCATGCTGGGCAGCGTGGCGCGCGGGCAGGTGCTCGGCGTACTGGAGGCGCTGGCTTCGGGCGACGGCGAGCAGCTGCTGGTCGAGTGCACGCAGATCGCCTCCTATTCGCCCGACTTCGGCGGCGTGCTCGACGACATCGCCGGCCTGCTGCATCGCCTGCAGCTGATCCAGCTGATTCCCGGCTACCGGCCGGAAGCGGATGACGCCGACGGCGCGCTGGCCGACCTCGCCGGGCGCATCACGCCGGAGGACGTGCAGCTGTACTACCAGATTGCAGTGACGGGCCGGCGCGACCTCACGCTGGCGCCCGACGCCCGCACCGGTTTCGAGATGGCCTTGCTGCGCATGCTCGCTTTCCGTCCGGGCGACGAACCCGCGGCGGCGCGCGTGGCGCCGCGGGCGCCGACGAGCCAGGCGCACGCGCGTGCACCCGCACCGCCGTCCGCAGATGCTCGCGCTGCCACGCCGACACCCGCGCCAGCACCGCGCGAGCCAGCCGCGCAGGCTCCGGCGCCCGCGCCGATTGCACGCGATGCGAGCGGCCGGCCGGATTGGGAGGCGCTGATCGAACGGGCCCAGCTGCGCGGGCCGTTCAGCGTGGTGGCGCAGAACGCGGTGCTGCGCGAGCGTGACGGCCAGACCCTGGTGCTGGCGTTGCAGCCGGCGCACATGGGCATGGCGGTGGAGCCCATGGTCAGCCAGATGGAGGATCGCATCAGCCAGGCGCTGGGCGAGACCATCCGCCTGCGCTTCGTCAGCGAGAGCCAGGCCGACGCCATGCAGACCCCGGCGGCGCGCGCGGCCAAGGCACGCGACAGCGCGCAGAGCGCGGCCGAGCAGGCGATCGAGGACGATCCGCTGGTGCAGAGCCTGAAGCGCGACTTCGGCGCCCGCGTCGTGCCGCAATCCGTCAAACCCTTGGGCAACGAACCCGGAGCCAGATGATGAGAGGACAAATCGGTCAGTTGATGCAGCAGGCGCAGCGCATGCAGGAAGACATGAAGCGCGCGCAGGAGGAGATCGCGAAACTCGAAGTCACCGGCAGCGCCGGCGGCGGCCTGGTCAGCGTGGTGATGACCGGCGCGCATGAAGTGCGCCGCGTGCAGATCGACCGGCAGACCTTTGCCGACGACCCCGAGATGGCGGAAGACCTCGTCGCCGCCGCCGTGAACGACGCCGTCAACAAAGTTGCCCAGGCCAGCAAGGACAAGCTCGGCGGCGTCACCGCCGGGATGAACCTGCCGGCCGGGTTCAAGATGCCGTTTTGAGCCGGAAATCGGAAATGGGGAATCGCGAGACCAGGCGCGGGAGCCAGCGAGCCGTGCTTTCCCGACTCTCCATTCCCGATTCCCCATTCGCGGCCAAGGGCCCATGAACAGCTCCCCACTTCTTGCCGAACTGATCGAGGCGCTGCGCTGCCTGCCCGGCGTGGGTGGCAAGAGTGCGCAGCGGATGGCGTTTCATCTGCTTGAGCGCGAGCGCGAGCGCGGGTCGCGGCTTGCGCGGGTGATGGCGCAGGCGATGGAGAAGATCGGCCACTGCGAGCGTTGCCGCAATTTCAGCGAGGAGCCGCTGTGCGCGTTGTGCGCCAGTGCCAGTCGTGATCGACAGGTGTTGTGCGTGGTCGAGTCGCCGACCGAACTGGCGGCGATCGAGCAGGCCACCGGTTATCGTGGCCAGTACTTCGTGCTGATGGGCCGGCTGTCGCCGCTGGACGGGCTCGGGCCGGAAGAACTGGGGCTGGCGAAACTGACCCGGCGCCTGGGCGAGGGCGAGATCGAGGAGATGATCATCGCCACCAATCCCACCGTGGAAGGTGACGCGACCGCGCACTACCTCGCGCAACTGGCGCGTGCCGGTGGCGTGCGCCCGACCCGGCTGGCCTACGGCGTGCCGCTGGGCGGCGAACTGGAATACGTCGACCGCAGCACGCTGGCGCATGCGTTCGGCGGTCGCCAGATACTGGACTGATGACGGCCACCGCGCCGCCGGATCGAGGGAGTCAAGCATGAGCGATACCATTTTCAGCAAGATCGTCCGCCGCGAGATTCCCGCCGACATCGTCTACGAGGACGACGAGGTGCTGGGCTTCCGCGATCTGAATCCGCAGGCACCGGTGCACGTGCTGTTCATTCCCAGGCAGTCGCTGGCGACGCTCAACGACGCGACTCCGGAACAGGCGGCCCTGCTCGGAAAACTGCTGCTGGCCGCCGCGGCCTACGCCAAGCAGGAAGGCTTCGCCGAGCAGGGTTATCGCACCGTGATCAACTGCAACGAGGATGGCGGCCAGACCGTCTTCCACATCCATGTCCATCTGCTGGCCGGACGCCGCATGCATTGGCCGCCGGGCTGACCGGCGCGGACCTGACGAAAAACGGAAAACGCCGGCTGCGAGCCGGCGTTTTCGTAGGCAGATGGTTACTTCTTCGGCGGCGGTGGCGGTGCCGGCGGACGCACCACGATCACCCGCGGGCCGCCCCAGTACGGATAGCCCCACGGGCTGCCCCAGTACGGGCCGAAGCCCGGGCCCCAGAACGGGTCGTAGAAGCCGGGCGGGTAGGCTGCGCGGGGCTGTCGCTTGGGCCACAGGTAGACCACGTTCGCCTCGACGCGCGGGTAGGCATAGTCGTACTCGCCGACCTTCTTGGTCACGGTGCCGTGCAGGGTGCCGGTCACGGTCAGCTCGCGTCCGCGGGTGAACACCTCAGGGTCGTAGAAACCGTCACGGCAGGCGACGAAGCGGCCGTCGTTCTCGCCCGAATTGCCCAGGCGCGGTCGTGCCTGCTTGTCCAGCGGGCGCGACAGCACGAAGAAGCAGGTCTGCTGCGGGCCGGGTTCGGTCTTGATGATCTCGCCACCCCAGCGAACCGGGGTGTCGCCGGCGCCGCCCTGTCGCGCACTGGCGGTGGAGACGGTGGCGTAGTTTCCCTGCAGCGGTTGCGGGATCGTCGCACAACCACCCAGCACGGCAACCGCGGCGGCGAGGGTGAGAGGACGGTAAAGAGACATGAGGTTTTCTCCGTCAGGAACGATGGTGTCCACCATCGCATCGATGTCATTTGACCACGTTCGTTACCCGAAAATCCCGCACCATGCGCCGGAACGCGTGGACTGATTCAGGCGCGGGTTCGTCGCTGGCATAGCAAAGCTCCAGGTACTGCTGCATCAACTCCGTCAGCTGGCCGCGCTGCGCCGGCAGGGCACGTGCCGCGCGGCTCAGGTAGTGCTGCGGGCCTTCGCCGGTCCGCCGGACGACCCGTTGCCGTGCGAGCTTGCGTTCCAGCGCGCGCAAGGCCTCCCGCAACGGGTCGCGCGGCTGCCGCCGCCGCAATGCCCACGCCAGCCCGATGGCGACGAACAGGCTGCTGCCGATGGCCAGCAGCACGCCCAGCGTCCTCGTGTCGGTGTCGCGGATGCCGAACGGGGTCAGCAAGCCGCGCTGACGTAGCGCATCAAACGCCACAACGCCCTGGTCCCACCAGCGGTTGACAATGTCCCAGCGATTGCGGAACTGCTGCAGCCAGTCGCGTCGGTACCAGTCCAGCTGATCACCCGCGGCAGCGGCAGCGCCCAGGCTGACCCGTTCGGGGCGCACGGCGGCCGTGGGGTCGACGCGCACCCAGCCGCGACCGGCCAGCCACACTTCGCTCCAGGCATGGGCATCGGAGTTGCGCACCAGCAGATAGTTGCCCAGCTTGTTCCAGTAGCCACCCTGGTAGCCGGTGACCACGCGTGCCGGAATGCCGGCTGCGCGCATCAGCACGGTGAATGCGGACGAGTAGTGCTCGCAATAGCCTTCGCGCGTGGCGAACAGGAAATCGTCCATGGCGTCGCGGCCCAACGGCGCCGGCGCGAGCGTGTAGCGAAACCCGCCATCGTGAAACAGCGCCAGCGCCTCGCGGACGATGGCGTTGTCGTCGCTGCCGTGGCGCTCGCGCCAGGATTGGCCGAGCGCCAGCGTGCGCGGGTTGAAGCGGGCGGGGAGCTGCAGCCAGCGCTGGGGTCGCGCGTCCAACTGCGGTTCGAGCCGGTATCGCGTGGCCGAACCGAGCGCATAGCTGAGCGCATCGTCGACCGGTCGGCTGGCTACCACCACGCGGTCCCTGTGCATGACGGCCCCCGCGGGCGCCTCGATCGGCACGTCCAGGGTCGGCAGCACGCGGCGGTGCGTGGGCAGCAGGTTGATCCGGTAGCCGATCGACTGCTCGACCTCGAGCGGCACCGGTGCTGCGTGGGCCACGTCGTCATAGCTCCAGCTCACGCCGTCGTACCTGGCCATGACGAAGGCGCGAAAGTAGCGCTGGTCCGGCGGCGGCGGTGGGCCGTCGAAGGTGACCCGCATGGCCGGGTGATCGTCGGTCAACAGCTCGGTGAAGGCACCCGGACTCATGCGGTCGCTGAGGCCGGTGCGCGCCTGGTCGCGGCCGGGTGCGCCCCACAACGGCGAACCCAGCCGGGGCACCAGCACGAAGGCGAGCAAGGCCAGCGGGAGTGCCGCCGCCAGCAGCGCCAGCGCGGGCATGAAGCTGCGCGCCATGCCGGTCGCCGGTTGCGCGGGTTCCAGCGCCCGCAGGGTGGCCAGCGCGGGCACCAGTCCCAGCGCCACCACCAGCGTGCTGACCATGCCCTGGTCGAACAGCAGGGCGGTCATCAGGGTGAAACAGGCAAAGCCCACCCCGACGCGCACGTCGCGCAGCGTTTCGGTTTCCAGCAGCTTGAGCACCAGCAGGCCGATGCCCAGCGCGGTGCCCGGCGCACGCCCGAACAGGTTGCCGTAGTAGGCGATGATCGCCAGGGTCAGCAGGGTCAGCAGCGGCAGCTTGATCGCCTGCGGCACGCGACCGGGGTGGCGGTGACGCTGCCACCAGCGGCTGCCCAGGATCACGGCAAGCGCGGCACTGAGCCACCACGGCAGGTGGCTGGCGTTGACCGCCAGCACGAAGGCTGCGCTGAGGCAGAGCAGGTCGAACGCGCGTTGTGGCAGCGCGATCGCCGGCTTGCCCGGTTTCCTGCGCCCGCTCACGGCAGGCCCGCCAGCGCGTCCATGCAGCGGACGTAGTGCTGCAGTCCGCTGCCGCTGCCGATCTCGGTGCCCGGCAGCCACAGGCTGTAGCTGCAGCGCTGCGCCTGCGCCTCGTTGAGCCAGCGTGCCAGTCGCGCGATGCGGGCTTCATCGTCCAGACCATGCAGTTGCCGCCAGTCCAGGCGCCACTGCGGCCGGCTGCGCGGCTGTTCGAAGTCCTTCACCAGCAGGTCGTCGTGGCGGGCGCTGGGTTTCCAGGCGATGTGCCGTTGCGGATCGCCGGCGCGATAGTCGCGCAACGCGGCCAGTTCCTCGCCGCGGTGAAGTTGCATGCGGCGGGCGTCGTCGGCCATCGCCCGTGGCGCCGGACCGGTCGCCTCCGGGCGCGGCCAGACCAGCACGGATTGCTCCGGGTGCAGCCAGCTCCAGGCGCGGAACATGCCCAGCGGCCAACTGGTCCACAGGCGCAGTCGCGGCAGCGGTTGCCAGCCGCGCCGGTGGGTCGACAGGCGCAGGCGGACCTGGGCGGCGTCGGCGCTGTCCACGGCGAAGGCAGTCGATTCGTCGTCCAGGTCCAGTCGGAGGGCGCCGCGCGGGCGATCCGAATGGAACGAGCACACCAGCTCGATCGCCTCGCCGGCGATCGCGTGGCCGGCGCGCAGGTGATCCAGGCGCAGCCCGTCGAGGTTGCGGAATGCCACCAGCATGCTCGCCGCACTCGCTGCGCCGAGCAGGCAGGTCAGCAGCAGGGCGGCGTTGTTGTTGTAGTTCAGCGCGCCGACCAGCATCACC
This sequence comes from Rhodanobacter sp. UC4452_H20, assembly GCF_052978205.1. The sequence goes on from NZ_CM129662.1 coordinate 946,370, forward strand.
AGCAACAGCACGGTGAAGCCGAGGCCGAAGCCGCTGGGCACGATATAGATGCGTCGGCGATGCAGGGTGATCGGCAATCGCTCCGGGCGGCGGTAGCGGGTCAACGCCGGCAGGCGCTTTTCCGCCCGGCGTTGCAGGCGTTGCATCAGGCCTCGCATCAATCCACCGCCACCTCGGTCAGCAACTGCCGCGCCAGCTGCGCTCCGTCGGCCCCCCGCGTGGCCGGCAGTCGGTGAGCTGCCAGCGGCACGAACAGGGCCTGGATGTCTTCGGGCAGTACATGACTGCGGCCGCTGAGCATGGCCCAGGCGCGGGCAGCGCCCAGCAACGCCAGGCCCGCGCGTGGCGACAGGCCCGCGCGGATCTCCGGATGGCGCCGGCTCGCGGCCAGCAGCGCCTGCAGATAGTCGAGCAGGGCGCTGCTGGCAGTGATGGCCTGCGCCCGCTGGTGCAGGGCCAGCAGCGATTCGGCGTCCAGCTGCGGGGTGAGTCGGGCCAGCATGTCGCGGCGATCGCTGCCGGTGAGCAGCGCGCGCTCGGCGCCGGGGTCGGGGTAATCCAGCGACAGCCGCAGCATGAACCGGTCCAGTTGCGAATCCGGCAGCGGGAAGGTGCCGTTGAGATCGAGCGGATTCTGCGTGGCGACGACGAAAAAGGGTGGGGCCAGCGCGTGGGTCTGGCCGTCCACGGTGACCTGGTTCTCCGCCATCGCCTCGAGCAGCGCGCTTTGCGTCTTGGGGCTGGCCCGATTGATCTCGTCGGCGAGCAGCAGGCCGGTGAAGATCGGCCCGGGATGGAAGCGGAAGCTCCCGCTGTCGCGCTCGTAGACGCTGACCCCGATGATGTCCGACGGCAGCAGGTCGCTGGTGAACTGCACGCGCTGGAACTCCAGCCCGAAGGTGGCGGCCAGCGCATGCGCCAGGGTGGTCTTGCCCACGCCGGGCACATCCTCCAGCAGCAGGTGGCCGCCGGCGATCAGGCAGGTGAAGGCGAGTTTGACCTGATGCGGCTTGCCCAGCAGGACGCGATTGACCTGGTCGATCGCGGCTTGCAGGCGTTGTTGCAGCGCTTCGGCGCGGGGCTCGATGGTGGCGGACATGGTTTCTCGACGGTCTGGAGCCAAGGCGGGCGCGGTCCGCGCCGTGTGCCCGGCAGTGTAGCGGCACGCCCGTCGCCGCTCAGGGCACGGCGACGCCGGCCTGGCGCAGCATGCGCGCGAGTGCGATCAGCGGCAGGCCGATCAGGGCGCTGGGATCGCGATTGTCGATTTCCTCGAACAGGCTGATGCCCAATCCTTCGCACTTGAAGCTGCCGGCGCAATCCAGCGGCAGCTCGCATGTGACGTAGCGCTCGATTTCCGCGCTGCCCAGCTCGCGAAAGCGGACCCGGGTGTCATCCACGTGGGTTTGCGAGCGGCCATGACGGGTGTCGAGCAGGCACAACGCGGTGTGGAAATGCACGACGCAGCCGGAGCTGGCGCCGAGCTGCTCGCGGGCCGCCTCCACGCTGCCGGGCTTGCGCAGGATGGCGCCGTCGAGCGCGGCCACCTGGTCGGAGCCGATCACCAGCGCGTCGTCGAAATCCGCGGCCACGGCGGTTGCCTTGGCGATCGCCAGGCGCAGGGCACGCGACGCGGGAGCTTCCCCGGCCTGCGGTGTCTCGTCGGTATCGGGCGCGGCCTGCTCGAAATCCGCCAGCAGGCGGCGCAGCAGGTCGGCGCGGTAGCGGGAGGTCGAGGCCAGCACGATGCGGCGTCGCGTGTGCAGTTTGTCCATCAGTGGTCCGAGTCGCGGCGGATCTGCTCGCGCATCGCGCTGTTCAGCTCGGTTTGCGCCTGGGCCAGTGCCTTCAGCAGCGGCTGCAGGCGGTCGCGCGCCTCGCGCATCGAGCTGGCGGTTTCGTCCAGTTCGTGCTGGCTCGCGGCGGGGGACCGGTCGCGAATCCACAAGCGTTGCTGCAGCAGCGCGCGCAGCCCGGCATCGACCGCGTGACGGGCGTCCTTTTCACTGGCGGCGGGCAGGTCCGGGTTCAGCGACATCACCGCATGCGCCTGCTGCAGGCCGGAGCGGCAGGTTTTCAGGTCGATCTCCAGCCGGTCGGCGAGGTCCAGCAGGTCGCGGATGCTGCCGGCGCGCCGGTTCTGGTGCTTGCGCAGCAGCATGGCCGTGCCGGCCAGCAGGATCAGGATGGCGAGGCAGGCCGCCACGCTGAACGTGAGGTACGGATTCAAGGGCGCGGCTTCGTCGTGCGGGAGTGGCCCAGTCTGCCGCATCGGGGCGGGATCAGGCAAAATGCACCTGACAGACGTCGGCGTCGGCGGTCCGGCGCAGCCGCGGGTTGACTTGGCGACCCGGCAAACCTACCATTCCGCGATTATGTCCGTGACACTGCCAGAGTCCGTGGACGCTTGGCGCATGGTCTCGGCGCGGCGTTCATTCGAGGGAACGCTGCCCATCGCGAGCCTGCGGCGCCTCGGCGAGGCACTTGCCGGCACCGGTGGCGAGGTCAGTTTCACGCTTGATTTCGGGCGCGACGATCTCGGCACCAGCTACGTGGATGTCCGCGCCAGCGCGCCGCTGACGTTGATCTGTCAGCGTTCGCTGGAACCGTTCGTGCTGCCGGTTGCGGTGCACACGCGGCTGGGGCTGATCGGCCAGGAGCGCGACGAGGCGGGGTTGCCGCCCGATTGCGAACCGCTGCTGGTGTCCGAGGATGGCCGCCTGCGACCGGCGGATGTGATAGAGGACGAATTGCTGTTGGCGCTGCCGCTGGTCCCGGTCAACCCGGACAGCCGATTGCCCGACGAAGTGACAGGCCACGACCCGGCGCAGGATCATGCCGAATCGGGGCGCTCGGAGAATCCGTTCGCGGTATTGCGCGAGCTGAAGAAATAACGTCGGCCCGGCTCGCCTGATCCGGGCCGTTCGATCAACGATCATCCCGTTTCATTTCACCACGTTTCAGTTGGAGAACTACCATGGCTGTTGCCAAGAGCCGCCGTACCCCGTCCACCCGCGGCATGCGTCGTGCCCACGACAAGCTGAGCACCGTGCAGCTATCCACCGACCCGACCAGCGGCGAGGTGCACCTGCGCCACCACGTCACCAAGGACGGCTACTACCGTGGCAAGAAGGTGATCCAGGCCAAGGCCGCGGTGTCGGTCGAGGATTGACCGGGTTGCCGGGGCCCTGCGGGGTCCCGCCGGGCGATCAACCGGAACGGCGCGGCGACGCGCCGTTTTTGCGTTCCGCCACCCGGGCACGTAACGTACGGCGTCGGCCCAGCGGCCGATCCCGCAGTCCCTGCCGATGGAAAGTTGAATGACCCAGATTTATTCCCGCCTCGTCGCCACCGGCAGCGCCTTGCCCGAGCGTATCGTCACCAATGCCGATCTGGAAAAGATCGTCGACACCAGCGACGAGTGGATCCGCACCCGCACCGGCATCCGCCAGCGGCACATCGCCGCCGACGGCGAAACCACGGGCGACTTGTCCTTCCGGGCCGCGCAGAACGCGCTGGAGGCGGCGGGCGTCAAGGCGTCCGAACTCGACCTGATCGTGCTCGGCACGACCACGCCGGACCTCATCTTTCCTTCCACCGCCTGCCTGCTGCAGCATCGCCTGGGTGCCAACGGATGCGCGGCGTTCGACGTGAATGCGGCGTGCTCGGGCTTCGTCTACGCGTTGGGCGTTGCCGACAAGTTCATCCGCAGCGGGCAGTCGAAGAAGGTGCTGGTGGTGGGCGCCGAGACGCTCACCCGGATGGTCGACTGGACGGAGCGCGAAACCTGCGTGCTGTTCGGCGACGGCGCCGGCGCGGTGGTGCTGGAGGCGTCCAGCGAACCGGGCGTCTACGCCACCTGCCTGCACGCCGACGGCGGCTACAAGCACCTGCTGTACAACCCGGTGGGCGTGTCGGCCGGTTTCAGCGACGAGCCCAATCACGGCGTGCGCATCCGCATGTCCGGGCGCGAGGTGTTCAAGGTCGCGGTGAAGACGCTGGACGCCCTGGTCGGCGAGACGCTGGAGGCGGCCGGCATGCAGGAGTCGGACATCGACTGGCTGATCCCGCACCAGGCCAACCTGCGCATCATCGAGGCGACCGCCAAGCGGCTGAACATGTCGATGGAGCGGGTCATCGTGACGGTCGACAAGCATGCGAACACGTCCTCGGGTTCGGTGCCGCTCGCGCTCGATTACGCGGTGCGTTCGGGCAAGGTGCAGCGTGGCCAGAACCTGTTGCTGGAAGCATTCGGCGGCGGTTTCACCTGGGCCTCGGCGTTGCTGCGTTACTGAGCCACCGCGGTTCCGGCGAGTTCTTCGTGATGCCGCCCAGCCAGGCGGCATCGTGTTTTGTGTCCCGGAAAATGCGGAATACAGCTGCGTATGGCCGTCGATGCTGGCACCATGGCGGTTTTCGTCGACGGGATTTGCGCCTCCATGAGTTCCACTTCCGCTTCGCTGGCTTTCGTTTTCCCCGGTCAGGGCTCGCAATCGGTCGGCATGCTGACCGAGCTGGCTGCTGCGCACGCCGAGGTGCAGTCGGCGTTCGGGGAAGCTTCGCAGGGCGCCGGCGTCGATCTGTGGAGCCTCGCCATGCAGGGGCCGGAGGAACAGCTCAACCGCACCGAGCACACCCAGCCGGCGCTGCTGGCTGCCAGCGTGGCGGTGTGGCGCGTGTGGCAGAAGCTGGGTGGCGTGGATCCGGCACAACTGGCGGGCCACAGCCTGGGCGAGTACAGCGCGCTGGTCTGCGCCGGTTCGCTGTCCTTGCACGACGCGGCCGCCCTGGTGGCCGAGCGCGGGCGCCTGATGCAGGCTGCAGTGCCGGCCGGCGTGGGCGCGATGGCGGCCATCCTCGGTGGCGATGATGCGCAGATCGCGGCTGTCTGCGAAGAGGTGGCGCAAGGGCAGGTCGTGTCACCGGCCAATTTCAATTCACCGGGACAACTGGTGATCGCCGGCAACACCGAGGCGGTCGATCGTGCGCTGGTCCGGCTCGCCGAGCTGGGCGTGAAGAAGGCGATCAAGCTGGCCGTGTCGGTGCCGTCGCACTGCGCACTGATGCGCGAGGCGGCCGATCGGTTGGGCGAGCGGATGGCCACGATCGACTGGCAGCTTCCGCGCGTGCCGGTGATCCAGAACGCCGAGGCGCGCAGCTACGGCACGGTCGAGGAGATCCGCGGCGCCTTGCAGCGCCAGTTGTACCTGCCGGTGCGCTGGACCGAGTGCGTGCAGGCACTGGCCGCGGGCGGTGCCACGCGCATCGCCGAATGCGGGCCGGGCAAGGTGCTGGCCGGACTGATCAAGCGCATCGACAAGAGCATCGAGGCGCGCCCGCTTGGCGATCCGGCCCAGCTCGATGCCGCCCGCGCCGAGTGGGCGTGAGTTTTCAGTTTTCCGATTCCCCGAAGGAACACCCGACAATGAGCAACCCACTGCAAGGTGAAATCGCGCTGGTCACCGGCGCCAGCCGCGGCATCGGCGCGGCGATCGCGGACGAGCTGGCGGCCATGGGCGCCATCGTGATCGGCACCGCCACCAGCGAAGGCGGCGCCGCCGCGATCGGTGAGCGGATGGCTGCGCACGGCGGTCACGGCCGCGTGCTGGACGTCACCGACGGCGCCGCCGTCGAGGCGCTGGTCGACGCCATCGCGAAGGAATTCGGCCCGGTCTCGATCCTGGTCAACAACGCCGGCATCACCCGCGACCAGTTGCTGATGCGGATGAAGGAGGAGGACTGGCAGGCGATCATCGACACCAACCTCACCTCCGTGTACCGCACGTCGAAGGCGGTGATGCGCGGCATGATGAAGGCGAAGAAGGGCCGCATCATTTCGATCGCCTCGGTGATCGGGCTCACCGGCAACCCCGGCCAGGCGAACTACGCGGCGGCGAAGGCCGGCATCATCGCGTTCTCCAAATCGCTGGCGCGCGAGATCGGCACGCGCGGCATCACGGTCAACGTGGTGGCGCCCGGCTTCATCGACACCGACATGACCCGCGCACTGCCGGAAGAGACCCGCCACGGGTTGCTCGGCCAGATCGCGCTCGGCCGTCTGGGCGATGCCGGCGACATCGCCAAGGCCGTGGGATTCCTGGCTTCGCCTGCGGCGTCCTACATCACCGGCGAGACCTTGCACGTCAACGGCGGGATGTACATGCCGTGAGGCCGGCGCACGGAGTTGTCGCCAGCAGGCTCTTTTTAGGCGACAATTGCGCTTTCGCGTCGGTCAACGGCGGCCGTGGCCAGCCATCGCCGGCGAATCGTGGCAGCACTGGCGCTTAGCCACTACAATGCCGCCGGTCTTGAGCCATGCAGTCGGACCGGTACCGACAAACAATCACCCCTTGAGAGGTATGGGCAACATGAGCACCATCGAAGAACGCGTCAAGAAAATCGTCGTCGAGCAGTTGGGCGTGAAGGAAGATGAAGTCACGGCGAACGCTTCGTTCGTGGATGATCTGGGCGCGGACTCGCTGGACACGGTGGAGCTGGTGATGGCGCTCGAGGAAGAGTTCGAGACCGAGATCCCGGACGAGGATGCCGAGAAGATCACCACCGTGCAGCAGGCCGTCGACTACATCAAGGCCCACTCCAAGGACTGATCGGTTCCGGAGGCATGTCCATCCCGCCTGGCACGCCCCGTGCGAGCCGGCAAGGATGGGCAGCGGTATCGAATGCTGCGCCTGAATGGCGCAGTTTTCGTTTCTGAATTTCGCAACGTCCGAACCCGTATGGTGCATCGCGCATCGTCGGGCGCCACGGACGACGCACCCGGAGCGCGCCGCGCCGGCCATCGGTCGTGGCAGCTTCCCGGGAATAACGAAGGAACAAGCATGAGCAAGCGTCGAGTAGTAGTGACCGGCATGGGCATCATCTCGCCCGTCGGCAACGACATCGCCAGCGCGTGGGATCGGGTGGTCAAGGGCGAGAGCGGCATCGGCCCCGTCGTCCACTTCGACACCTCGGCCTACTCGACGCGCATCGCCGGACAGGTCAGCGGTTTCGACCCGGCCGAATGGATGCCGCTCAAGGACGTCAAGAAGATGGACCCGTTCATCCATTACGGCGTGGCGGCGGGCACCCAGGCTCTGCGCGATTCGGGCCTGGAGATCACCGAGGCCAACGCACCTCGCGTCGGCGTGGCGGTGGGCGCCGGTATCGGCGGCCTGTACACGATCGAATCGACCACGCTGGAGCTGGCCGCCAAGGGTCCGCGCCGCGTGTCGCCGTTCTACGTGCCCAGCTCGATCATCAACATGGTCTCGGGCCAGCTGTCCATCATGTTCGGCCTGAAGGGGCCCAACATCGCCTGCGTCACTGCCTGTACCACCGGCGCGCACAACATCGGCCTGGCCGCACGCATGATCCAGTACGGCGATGCCGACGCGATGATCGCCGGCGGCGCCGAGTTCGCCACCACCGGCACCGCGATGGCCGGCTTCTGCTCGGCCAAGGCGATGTCCACCCGCAACGACGAGCCGACCAAGGCGAGCCGCCCGTGGGACAAGGATCGCGACGGCTTCGTGCTGTCCGACGGCGCCGGCGTGGTGATGCTGGAGGAGTACGAGCATGCCAAGGCGCGCGGCGCGCGCATCTACGCCGAGCTGGTCGGCTTCGGCATGAGCGGCGACGCATTCCACATGACCGCGCCCAGCGAAGGCGGCGAAGGCGCGGCGCGCTGCATCCAGACCGCGTTGAACGACGCCGGCCTCAATCCGTCCGACGTGCAGTATGTCAACGCCCACGGCACCTCCACGCCGCTGGGCGACCTCGGCGAGGTGATGGCGGCGAAGAAGGTGTTCGGCGACCACGCGTACAAGCTGGCGATGAGCTCCACCAAATCCACCACCGGCCATCTGCTGGGCGCGGCCGGTGGCGTCGAGGCGATCTTCAGCGTGCTGGCGCTGCGCGACCAGGTGCTGCCGCCCACGATCAACCTGGACGAGCCGGGCGAAGGCTGCGACCTCGACTTCGTGCCCAACGTCGCGCGCGAGGCGAAGCTCGACGTGGTGCTGTCCAACTCGTTCGGCTTCGGCGGCACCAACGGCACGCTGGCGTTCCGTCGCGTTTGACCGACGCGGGCATGGCTTGCCATCGGCGCCGGCTGGACGGCCGGCGCGATCTTCTCGCGCCGGCGGCGACGCTCCCCGAGCGCTATCCGTGCCTGTTGCAGAGCGTCGTGCACGGCAGCGCGCAATCGCGCTACGACATCCTGTTCGCGTTTCCCGGCGAGCGGCTGGAACTGGTCGCCGATGGCGTGTTGCGCGACGGTGACGGTCGCGTGCAGCCGGGTCGCTTTCTCGATGCGCTGGACCGGGTGTGGCTTGCCGGGCGGTGCCCGGCTGGCGCCGACGAGTTGCCGTTCCACGGCGGTTGGGTTTTGCTGCTGAGCTATGAACTGGCCGCCGAGATCGAGCCCCGATTGAAGTTGCCGCCCAGCTCGACGCTGCCGTTGGCGCTGGCCGTGCGCTGCCCGGCGGCGATCATCGTCGACCATTGGCACGAATGCACCTGGCTGGTCGCCGAGGCCGGCTTCGAGCCGTTGCTCGACCGGCTCGAAGCCGATCTTGCATCGCCGGCGGCATGGCCGCCGTTGCCCGCACTCGAGACCATCGAGGAAGACCCGCCCGGCGACTTCCTCGATGGCGTGCAGCGCATTCACGAACACCTCCGGGCCGGCGACACGTTCCAGGTGAACCTGTCGCGCGGCTGGAACGCCCGCTACGCGCTGCCTCCCCAGCCGGCGGCGCTTTACGACGCCTTGCGCCGCGCCAACCCGGCGCCGTTCGCCGGTTTGCTGCAACAGCCGGGCTGGGCCGTGCTGAGTTCCTCGCCCGAACGCCTGGTGGAAGTGCGCGGCGGCGTGGCGCAGACGCGTCCGATCGCCGGTACGCGCCCGCGGCTGAACGGCGACGACGAGCACGCGCGCATCCGCGAACTGAGCGCCCACCCGAAGGAGCGTGCCGAACACGTGATGCTGCTCGACCTGGAGCGCAACGACCTGGGTCGTGTCTGCGCGCCGGGCACGGTCGAGGTCGACGAGCTGATGGTGGTGGAGAGTTACGCCCATGTTCACCACATCGTCTCCAATGTACGCGGACGGCTGCGCGCCGGCGTGACGCCGGGCGAGGTGATCGCCGCCACCTTTCCCGGCGGCACCATCACCGGCTGCCCCAAGGTACGCTGCATGGAGATCATCGCCGCGCTGGAGCGCACGCCGCGCGGCGCCTATACCGGCGCGCTGGGCTACCTGGACTGCAATGGCGAGCTCGACTTGAACATCCTGATCCGCACCCTGACGCTGAGCGGCGAGCACGTGAGCCTGCGCGCCGGCGCGGGCATCGTCGCCGACTCGGAAGCCGCCGCCGAGCTGGACGAGACGCGCGCCAAGGCACGCGGCCTGCTGCGCGCGCTCGGGAAGCCGGGCTGATGGCGGCGCGGCTGCTGGTCGACGGCGTGGCCGCGGATCGGGTCAGCGTGCTCGACCGCGGCTTCGGTTACGGCGACGGCCTGTTCGAGAGCATCCGCATGGTCGGCACGCGCGCGCCGCTGTGGGCGCGGCACATGCAGCGGCTGACGGCCGGTTGCGAGCGCCTGCTGATTCCCGCACCCGACCCGGACCAGCTCTGGCACGAAACGCAGCAGGTCCGGGCGGACATGGCGCATGCGGTGGTGCGTATCACCGTGACGCGCGGCATCGGCGAGCGCGGTTATGCGCCTCCGACAGCGCCGCGACCCACCCGCGTGGTGGCCGCGTTCCCGCCGCCGCCGGTGGGAGAGGCGGCCATCCACGGCGTGCGCATGCGGGTGTGCCGGCTGCGGCTGGCCGAGCAGCCGCGACTGGCCGGCGTCAAGCATCTGAACCGGTTGGAGCAGGTGCTGGCGCGCGCCGAGTGGAACGATCCGGCGATCGCCGAAGGCGTGCTGTGCGATGGCCACGGCCATGTGATTTCGGCGACCATGGCCAACCTGTTCGCGGTGATCGACGGCGAGTTGCTGACCCCGGCCGTGGACCGCTGCGGCATCGCCGGGGTCGCGCGGGCCGAGGTGCTGGAGGCGATGTCGGCGCGCGTGGCCGAGATCGGGTTGGAGGCCCTGGCCGGGGCCAGCGAGCTGTTCCTGAGTTCGAGCGTGCGCGGCATCGTGCCGGTACAGTCGCTGGAGCGTTGGACCTGGGCACCCGGCGCAGTGGCGCGCCGGTTGCAGCAGCATTGGCGCGATCTGGGATTTTCA